>CAZTVF010000110.1:0-17811 GCA_964616985.1 uncultured Planctomycetaceae bacterium | reverse complement strand
GGGTAGATGTCGATGATGCGCTCGATGGTCTGCGAGGCGTTCTGCGTGTGCAGCGTGGAGAGCACCAGGTGGCCGGTCTCGGCGGCGGTGATTGCGGCGGAGGTGGTCTCCAGGTCCCGCATTTCCCCCACGAGGATGATGTTGGGGTCTTGCCGCAGGGCGTGGCGTAGGCCGGAGGCGAAGTTCGGCACGTCGCCGCCGACCTCGCGCTGCTCGATCAGACACTTGTTGGAGACGAGCTCGTATTCCACCGGGTCCTCCAGCGTGACGATGTGGTGGTTGTACTGGCGGTTGACGGTGTCGATCATCGCCGCCAGCGTGGTGCTCTTTCCCGAGCCCGTCACGCCGGTCACCAGCACCAGCCCACGCGGCAGGGACACGAGCGTCTCGACCACGGGCGGGAGGTTCAGTTCGCCCAGGCAGGGCACCGTCTTGGGGATCGCACGGAAGGCGATGGCGATCGTCTCTCGCTGGTAATGGGCGTTGACGCGGAAGCGGCCCAGGCCCGGTGCGGTCGTCGAGAAATCCAGGTCTCGCTCCCGCTGGAATTGGGCGAAGCGGGTCTCGCCCACCATCTGGCGGACGAATCCCTCCGCCTGCTCCTGCGTGATGGCGGGGCACAGCTGCGATTCCTTCAACGCGGTGTGAACACGGAACAGCGGGGCCGCGCCCACCACGACGTGCATGTCGCTGGCGCCGCTGTTCAGTGCCTCGGTCAGTAATGTCTGCAGCAGGTCCACAACCGACTCCTTCCAATCACGTCTCGGTCGCGCGCATGATCTCGTCCACCGTGGTCATGCCCGCGGCGACCTTGGCCAGGCCGTCGTCGCGCAGCGACCGCATGCCCTTGGCGCGGGCCACGCGGCGCAGGTCGGTCAGCGAAGGCGAGGCCGAGATCGTGTCCCGCAGTTCGTCGTCCATCTCCATCAACTCGTAGATGCCCAGGCGGCCCTTGTAGCCCGTCTGGCGGCACTTGTCGCAGCCGGCGCCCTGGAACAGCTGGGTGTTCTCCGCGCCGTTCTGCTTGAGGTACACGCGGACGTTCTCGCGCACGTCCTCGATCGGACGCTTGCAGTTGGGGCAGATCTTCCGCACCAGCCGCTGCGCCAGCACCGCGTTCAGGGCGGCCGAGATCAGGTAAGGCTCGATGCCGATGTTGATCAGCCGCGTGATGCTGCTGGGCGCGTCGTTGGTGTGCAGCGTCGAAAGGACTAGGTGCCCCGTCAGCGACGCCTGCACTGCGATGCGGGCCGTCTCGCCGTCGCGGATCTCGCCGATCATGATCACGTCGGGGTCCTGCCGCAGCAGGCTGCGCAGGGCCGCCGAGAACGAGAAGCCGATGCTCTCGTGCACGTTCACCTGGTTGGCGAAGCCCAGCTCGTACTCCACGGGGTCTTCCACGGTCGAGATGTTCATCGTGTCGCCGTCCATCACCCGCAGGGCCGAGTACAGCGTCGTGCTCTTGCCGCTGCCGGTGGGGCCGGTCACCAGGATCACGCCGTGCGGCTGCGTGATCTGCTTCTCGAACGCGTGCAGCATCTCGTCCCACATGCCCAGGTTCTGCAGGCCGACCATGATCGCCCGGTTATCCAGGATGCGGATGACGCACTTCTCGCCGTGCGTGATCGGCAGCGTGCTGACGCGCAGGTCGATGCTGCGGCCGTGGACGGTCGCCCGGATGCGGCCGTCCTGCGGCAGGCGGCGCTCGGAGATGTCGAGGTTGGCCATGATCTTCAGTCGCGAGACGATGGCCGCGTGCATGCTCGCCGGCGGCGCCTGCTGATCGAACAGCACGCCGTCGATGCGGCAGCGGACGCGAAGCTTGTTGTCGCCGGGCTCGATGTGGATGTCGCTGGCGCCCTCGCGGACGGCCGTGGCGATGAGGTAATTGACGTAGCGGATGACGGGGCTCTCGCCGGCGATCTTCTCGAGGTCGGTGACGTCCTCGGCCTGTTTCTCGACGACCTCGACGACGTCGTCGGCGATGTCCTTGATGATGTCGTCCACCTGCTGGGCGGGGCTGGTGGAGAGTTCCTCGATGGCCCGCAGCGTGTCGGCCGGCGGGGTGACCACCAGTGTGATCTTGCCGCGGAGGCGGCGTTTGAGGTCGTCGATGAGGAAGATGTCGGCCGGGTCGGCGATGCCGAGCAGGATCGTGTCGTCCTGGCGGCGGATGGGAATGACGCGCTTTTCCTTGAGGTAGTCCAGCGGGAGCAGTTCGAAGATCTCAGGCTCGACGTCCGCGGCGTGCACGCGGACCAGCGGCAGCTTGAAGTAGGCCGCCGTCGCCTCCAGGGCCTGCAAGTCGTCGATGACGCCCGACTGCACCAGCAGCTCCAGCAGCCCCATCCGCGGGTTCTCACGCCGGTGCGCGGCCGTCGCCTCGATCTGGGCGGCCGTCACCAGCCCGCGTTCCAGCAGGATGCGTTCGGGCCCGCGGGGGGAGGAATCCTCCGCCGGACGCCAGAGATCGGCGAATTCGGCCGCCTCCGCACGCGGCGCGGCGGGGGGCGCATCCCTCTCGACCTGTTTGCTGCTCCTCAACTCATCCTCCAGGTCCGGGCGCCACGGCAAAACAAAAGCAGAACCTCTCCTGCCCTCCGGCAGGCGGGGTCGTGGAACCCGGCTGTTCGTATTTCTCTAATCGGCCATTTGCACCTCGGACTCGCCTAAAGACCCTGCCGGACAGGACCGCCGCGGCAAAAGGCGCTACTCCGACATCTGCAGCATGTATTTCTGATCCTTCCAGGTCAACGTCACGGTCCGCGACTCGATGCTGCTGACCGTCCAGCCCTCGATCGTCTGGCCCTCGCCGAGGAGGTTGTTCGAGATCATCGCCACCGTCTGATGGTTGCCCATCAGCACCGACTGAAGCGAGAGCTTCTTTACCGCCGCCATCGCCTCCTGGGTTTCGGCACTCACAGCGACGGGCGCGCGGGGGGCAGGCGTGGCCTGGGGCTCGGGGGCGGCCGCGACGGCCTTCTGCGGCATGGCGTACACGAACGGGTTGGCCTTCAGTCGGCCCTGGGGAATCTGGCGATGCTTGGCCTCGTAGTAGAACGTGTCCAGCACGGCCGCCGTCTCCTTGGAGTTCTTGCCCGTCGTCGGCGTCAGTTCCGCCAGGGCCGTGTCGACGGTGCTCTCCACGACCGTCTCCTGGGCCGAGGCAGTCGCCGGACCCTTCCGCAGGCTCAGCATCCACAGGCACGCGATGCCCGCCACAAATAGCCCCATCAGCAGCATGTTGGCGCTGACGGCCTTGCGGATGGCGTCCGAGGGGGCGGCCACGGGGGCCTGCGGCGGCGGGGCGGGTTCGTCGCACTGGCCGAACGTCGGCAGCATGCTGCCCACAGGTTTGATGTTCTCTTCCATCGGCGTCACCCGTTCTCGCTTTGTTCAAAGAAGACCGACATGATGAAGGTCGCGTGCACCATGCCCTCGCCGCCCTTGTCGGGCTTGCGGATGGTCATGCTGCGGATTCGCATGATTCGCGGCTGGTTTTCCAGGGCCTGCATGAAAGCGTACAGGCCCATGTAGTCGCCCTCCAACTGCATGCTGATGGGCTGCTCGCAATGGCTGCCCGCCTCGGCCGCCCCGCCCGTCCGCTGCAGCGTGCGGATGCTCTTGGTGACCAGCTGGTTGCGCTCGGCCATCTGCCACACTTCCTGAAGCACCTTGTCGATCTCCTTCTCGTTGGGGAGCTTCGACTGGAAGTACTGGATCGCCGACTGCAGCGAGGAGATCTCCTTCTGCAGGTCGCCGATGTTGGCGGTGGCGTAGTTCAGGGCCCGCAGGCGTTCCTGCTTGGCCTCGATCTGCTGGCGCATCTCCTGCTCGCGGAGGTTGCGGGGCTTGAAGATGAATTGCCACGCGCCCAGCGGGATCGCCATGAGCACCGCGGCAAAGATGAGCTCTCGCAGGCCGAACTTCATGTGGGTTCTCCCTCGCGCAAGGCGGGCGCCTTGGCCGCGGCGCTGGCCGTCTTGGCGTTCTTGGCGCCCTCGAGCACGTCGATTACGTCCAGGCCCGGGCGCAACTCCAGCTTCACCTGGAACTGCCGCACGGGCTCCTTGTCGATGATCTTTTCCTCGCTGTACACCAAGTCCACCGAGCCCAGCAGCGGGTTCCGCGAGAGGTTGGCGATGAACTTGGCCACCTGCACGTCGGTGGCGGCCAGGCCGGTGATCTGCATCTCCACCAGGGTCGAGCGGCATTCCTTGCCAAGGCGCTTCTGCGAGGCGGCCTCGAACTTCGACAGCCGCTTGTCCGCATCGCTGCCCGCCTGGACCTCACGGGTCTCGAGGTTCACGGCGAGCAGCGAGGTGTACGGCGGACAGGCGTTGGTGACAACGCCCAGGATGTAGCTGCGGGGAACGCGTTCCAGCAGGCCGGAGGCTTGCTCGGCCTTGCCCAGCAGCGTGGCCTTCTGCTGGCGGAGCTGCTGCATCTGGTCGATCAGCTTGGCCGCCTCGGCGTACGAGGCGTTCACCTGTTCCTGCACCTGCAGGGTGTGGCGGCTGCAATCCTCGCTGACCAGGACCGCGGCGCTGACGCCGGTCATGACCACGGCGAACAGCGCCAGGCACATGACGTTGGCGCGCCGGCGCACGCGGCGGGCCACGTAGTCATCGGGCAGGAGGTTGATGGTGGTTTGATGCATCGGCTATGCCACCTGCAGCCCCAGGCTCAGGCCCACGGCCACAGCCCAGTCCGGTTGAGGTTCGCGACGGTCGAGGCCCAGGGCCAGGCCGGCACCGGCGGCGCGGCGCACCCGCACGAGCGGGTCGCCCACCTGGGCCGGAAGGTTCAGGCGCTGCGCGATCGCCTGGCAGAGGCGCTTGTCATAGGCCTGGCCGCCAACGAAGATCACGCGTTCGACCGTCTGGTTTCGGAACACCGAGTCGTAGTACCGCAGGCAATGGTTCACCTGGTCCACCAGCTGGTCCAGGGCGCCGTCGAGGTAGTGATAGAGGGCGTCGTCGGCGGGCTTGTCCTGATTCTCGCGCTGGAGGTCGCGGCGGATCTGGCGGGCCTCGTCGGGCGTGACGCTGAGGCCCTCGGCCACCGCCTGGTCGAACCGGCCCGAGCCGCTCATGAGGTTGCGGGCGAAGGCGACGCGGCAGCCGTGGGCGAGCACGACCTGCGTGCTGGCCTCACCGATGTCCAGCAGCAGCAGGGTCCGCGACGCGTCGGCCGCGCGGCGGAAGAGGCGGGCGAAGCACTCGACCATTGCGCAGGGCTCGATGTTGATGCTGACCACGTCCAGCTTCGCCCGCCGGGCCATGTCCAGGTACGCCTCGACGGTGGGGCGGTAGGCGCTGACGGTGATGACCTCCTGCCGCGTCTCGCCGTCGCCGAAGATGTCGCCGGCGATCATGTGGCGGATCACCGACTGCTCCACCGGCCAGGGGCACTTGCCGTGCAGTTCCCACTGGACGGCCTTGGCGATTTCCTGGGGCGGCAGCTTGGGGATCTTGACGTGATGGACGAAGGTGGCCTCGGCGGGCAGGCTCAGCACGCACTGGCGGCCGTGGAACGTGCCGCTGCGCGTGGCCGAGCGGATGCCGTCGGCGAGGAAGCTCAAGCGGGCGGGGAGATCTTTGCGGAGAGGGGCGGGCACGGGGATCATGGTCGCGGCGATGAGGTCGATGGCGTCGTCGCAAGCCCGCAGCTGCGCGAGCTTTGCGGCACTGGTGCCGAGGTCCACGCCGATGGGCAGGAACTTGCCCGTTGTGATCTTGATGCCCATACCCAACTCCGCCGTACCAAAAAAGAACACAGGCAAGAGCCGCGGGCATAACTGGGGCAAGGGACCCGAAAGGTGCGGGCAGCGCGACTGTCCACGGGGGACTCTACGCTTTGCGCCCCAGCCTCGCGACTGGTTTGCCTTTTTCCGCGTGCGTCTACTACATCCAGAGGAAGAGTAGGTTATGGATGGGCGCGGGGCAAATGAAGGAAGGAAGCGAACTGGAAAAGGACAGATGGCCAATGCCGGACAGCCATCCCAATGTGCCTGCATAGTCAGGCCGTAGTACCAACTGTTGGTCGTTGGTATACCGTGCGATCTATCTCCTCGAAGCTACATTCGACCAGATTCCAAGCCTCTTCATCTATAGGCCTAAGATGCCTCCGGACTGCGGCGGCGACTTCATGGTAGCGATCATGAGATTCCAAAATGGATGCAAGCCGGTCGTCGCCATAGTAGATGCGTAGGGAAATTTCATGCATCCACGCATAGAACATCCAGATTTCAACCCGGTCGATGGAATCCCATGGAATGGGCGCGAATTCTGAGCCGCCTGTGCCCACCCAAAGCTCATCACCGCGAACCTGGAGCTCGCCGAGATGGTCTTTGGTAAAGAACCATACGATGCCCTTCCAGATCCCCATAGTCTCGTCACCATGCCAGCAAGCTGTCGCCGAAGTCGACGGCGTGGGTTTGAAGGTAGGCCAGCACGTCCCACTTCGCCGTCTGGGGAAATAGCGTCGGCAGGAACACCATGGCCACCAGCGCCGTCATGCCGTACCGCCGCTGCCAGTACATGAATCCCTCCTGGTGCCGCTCCGGCAGATTCTCTCGCAGGACGTGATGACCATCGAGCGGGAACAGCGGGATCATGTTGAACACCGCCAGTGAGATGTTAATCACAAACATGAATCTGACGCAGGCGTATGTCCACAGATGAACGTTGTTGCCGTCGCCGCCCCAATTCGTCCCCGCCAGCAGTCGCAGGGCCATCCCCATGACGACCGCCATCGCGACGTTGCTCAGCGGTCCGGCCAAGGCAACCATCATGCCGCCCAGTCGCTGGGGATGGAGGTTGAAGTGGTTCACGGGGACGGGCTTGGCCCAGCCGAACAGGCCCATGAACATGCAGATCGTCCCCATCAGGTCCAAATGGGCGAAGGGGTTGAGCGTGCAGCGGCCCAAGTTGCGGGCCGTCGGGTCGCCGAATCCCTGGGCCGTGCGGGCGTGCGCGAACTCATGAATCGTGATGCAGGGGACGAACAGCACCAGCATCAGCAGCCGCGTGAGCACTTCGCTCGAGTTGGAGAGCCAGTCGAACATAGTATCCGTTCTACGCCGCCGAAGCGGACGGAGGGAATCAAATCACGCTGCGGAGGTAGCCGCGGGTGGCGGCGAACCAGCCGCTGCCCCAGTGCCTCTGGCCATGCAGCAGCAGGGTCGCCAGCGCCAGCGGCGTCAGTTCGTTGTAGTTCTGCTCGATGAAGGTCACGACGGCGGCGGGGTGGTCGCGCACGGCCAGCAGTTCCGAATGCTCCTCGGCGTCGGGGGCCTGCGACGAGACGCGGCGGGCGTAGGCCACGTCGGCGTCGGCGGTGACGTCGAAGATCAGCTCGGGCTGGACGATGTGCTTGTCGCGGACCAGGCCCAGGCAGACGACCTCGCCGAGGTGCTCGCGTGTGAGGTTGGTCTCCTCGGCCAGCTCGTCGATGATGGAGGAGAAGGGCGCGGGCACAACGTCGCCGACGCGTTCGATCACGCCGCCGATGGGGTGGATGCGTCCGGCGTGGTAGAACACCCGCTGGCTGCGGCGGCCCAGCAGCAGGAATCCGTCGCTGGTCCTCAGGGCGGCCGAGACGCCCACCGCGTCGGCCAGCACCTCGGGCCCGTGGAAATACCGCAGATATGCGTGCGTGAGGTTGGTGCCCAGGAACTCCTTGAAACTCACCTCGCCCAGCGTCAGCTGGAACGACGAGCCGTGACGGCTGCAATCCCACAGGCGGCAGAGGTGGCCGTTGTAGAGCTTGCGCCCGGTCTGCCGGGCACAATCGACCTCGGCGGCCCAGGTGTTCTCGATCAGCGTCTCGACTTCCTGGTTCGTCTCGCGTTTGAGGGCCGACCACTGCACGTGGAGCTGCTCGGCGGTGAAGCCGCCGATGAAGTCCAGGAAGAAGGTCCCGCAGTCGCAGGATTCTCCGCAGCAGTTTTTGGGCGTATCGGCCGACATCGGGACGCTCACAACCAGTCTGCCAATTGCTCGGCGAAGTACGTGATGATGAGGTCGGCCCCCGCGCGTTTGATCGCGGTGGTGACCTCCAGGGCGGCGGCCTTTTCGTCGATCCAGCCGTTGCGGCTGGCGGCCTTGATGCACGAGTATTCGCCGCTGACGTGGTATGCGGCCAGCGGCAGGTCGAAGCGGCCGCGGATCTGGGCGATCACGTCGAGATAGGTGGCGGCGGGTTTGACCATGAGGATGTCGGCGCCTTCGCCGGCGTCCAGGGCGGCCTCCATCGGGGCCTGGTGGATCTCGCGGTAGTCCATCTGGTACGAGCGGCGGTCGCCGAACTGCGGGGCGCTCTGGGCGGCCTCGCGGAACGGGCCGTACAGGCTGGAGGCGAATTTCACCGCGTAGGACATGATCGCCGTGCGCGTCAGGGCCGTGCGGTCCAGCGAGGAGCGGATCGCGGCGATCTGCCCGTCCATCATGGCCGAGGGGGCCACCACGTCCGCGCCGGCCCGGGCGTGCGAGACCGCCACTTTGCCCAGCAGTTCGACCGCCGCGTCGTTGTCCACCACCATGCTGCCGTCGGCCGCCTTGACCAGCGGGCCGCAGTGGCCGTGGTCGGTGTATTCGCACAGGCACACGTCGGTAAAGACCACCATGTTCGGCAGGGCCTGCTTGATGCGGCCGATCAGCCGCTGTACCGCCGCCCGCTCATCCCACGCCTGCGAGCCGCGGGGGTCCTTGCGATCGCCCAGGCCGAACAGCAGCACCGCCGGCAGGCCCTTGTCGGCCCAGCGGCGGACGGTTTCGAGGGCCTTCTCGACGGGCAGCTGGTATTGCCCCGGCATGGCCGAGATCTCGCGCCCCTCGCCGTCGCCCTCGGTGACGAACAGCGGCGCAATCAATTCCTTGCGCGACAGCCGCACCGTCGCGAGCATCTCGCGAAGCGTCGCGTTGTATCTCAGCCGTCGCAGCCTTGTGGTTGGAAATTCCATCATGGTTAATAAACCCGCCATCGCGCCGCGGTTCTTGGGCTCTGTGCAAAAACATTCTCGCCCGCGCGAAGCGAAGTTATTATAACCACTTCCAGCGACTGGCGGGAAGCACAGGTTTTTCAAAAGGAGCACCAATGCTGACGCCGCGTGAACGATTCGTGCGATGTTGCCTGGGTCAGGATGTGGACCGCCCGCCGTTCTGGCTGGTGTGGGGCCCGTGGGGCACCGCGTGGGAGCGGTGGAAACGCGAGGGTGCGACCTTCGAAAGCTGGGGCCAATTCCGCCAGAGCCTCGGGGCCGATTGCCCGCCGCTGACGATCCCCATTCTGCTGGGCCCCTGTCCGCGTTTCGAATGCGTCGTGCTGGAGGAGACGGCTGAGTGGTACATCTGGATCGACACCTGGGGCATCAAGCGCCGCAACTTCAAAGGCCAGGAGTCGATGTCGGAGTTCCTCGAGTTCCCCGTCAAGGGGCGGGACGATTGGGAGCGGTACAAGAAGGAGCGGCTGGATCCGCGCCACGGCGGCCGACTGGCGGGCGACTGGCTGGCCACGTGCCGCAAGTGGATGGAGTGGGAGGCCCCGATCCAACTGGGTGGCTACCCCGACGTGACGCTGTTCGGCGGGGTCCGCTGGCTTCTGGGCGACGAGGAATGCCTGCTGTCGTTCTACACGCAGCCAGACCTGGTGGCCGACATCATGAACCACCTCACCGACGTGTACCTGCACGTCTTCGAGCAGGTGGTCGCCGCGGGCGTGCGGGTGGACACGATCCACATCTGGGAGGACATGTCGGGCCGGCAGGGCTCGCTGATCTCGCCGGCCCACTTCCGCCAGTTCATGACGCCCAACTATGCGCGGATCAAGGATTTCGCGGTGCGCAGCGGCATCGAGGTGATCTCCGTCGATACCGACGGCAACCCCGACAACATCGTCGCCCCGATGATGGAGGGCGGTGTGAACTATCTGTACCCGATGGAAGTCGCCGCCGGCTGCGACGTGAACGAGTTCCAGAAGCGTTACCTGACGATGGCGTTCATGGGCAACTTCGACAAGCGCGCCGTCGCCGCCGGCCCCGAGGCGATGGAGGCCGAGGTGCAGCGGCTCCTGCCGGCCGTCCGCCGCGGGCGATTCATCCCCGACATGGACCACCTGATCCCCGACGATATCTCGTGGGAAAACGTGCAGCACTATGCCATGGCCATCAAGCGCCTGGCGGGAAAGGAATGAGTGAACCTTTCGAGCGGCGATGAGGACGCGGTGCCGCCGTCAATGGACAAGGGCGGCGGATGCATGTATTCTTCTGACGGGACAGATGAGCCTGTCCCCAAGGGAGTCGATATGACAAGCGTTCAGGGGCCTCCACCCGTGCCGCCGCCCGCGCCTCCGGCCGCGCCGCCAACCGTTCCGCCGCAGGCCGATCTGTTTCGGGGTTCGCTGCGGGTCGTCGTTCAGGGGACTTCCGTCGACGGTCCCAGCGGCCGCTACCAGTGCACGATCAGCCCCGGCGGGCTGCTGCTCGAAAAGGCGGGGCGGCAGGCCATCGAGGTCCCACTCGGCTCGGGGGCCAAACACTCGCACGATAACGTGCTCATGGTCCAGACGGCGGTGGGGCCGCTGCGCCTGACGGTCAGGGCTTTCGGCAAGTTCGAGACCCGCCTTGCCAGGGACCTTGCCGAATTCCTCTGCCGGCAGCGGCCTGCCCCGCGGCCGGACGACTACGGCCTCAAGCCCTTGTATCTCCTGATCTCGGTCTACTGTTTCTGGGGCGGCCTGCTGGGCATCGTGGTATCGAAGCTGGCGCAGAAGGAGGACCTGCATCCCGGCGTTCGAGCCGGAATCATCTACGCGATGGCCGCGGCTCTTTTCGCCATCATTTTCGGACTTGCGTTCTACCTCGTCGCGCAGTTGAGGCCGAACGGGGGCGGAGTGGTCTACAGCACATCGGTCGATCGCGGCGTCTATTCGCCTCCGATGCGAACGCCGCCGGCGGTGGAGCGAACGCCCCGGCCGGCGTCGCCTGCGGAGGCGGCCGACTACAGCACGATCCTGCTGGCCCGCAAGCTGCCGGCAATGTTGAATATGAATGCCCTGCAGCGGGCCCAGGCCGTGCTGCTGAAAGAGGAACTGCAGGCTCGCCTGGCGGGGGTGCCGGCGATCTCGGCCGAACAGGGGGGCATGTCGGCGCTGGCCATGTTGGGCGAGACCATGCGGTCCCGCCTGACGGCGGCGCAGGCCAGCCGCTTTGACGAGTTGGTGCGGCGGGGCGAGATCGCACACGTTGTGGTCTCGCCGCTGATCCTGCGGCACAATGACGTGCCGGTGGCCTCGTCGCTGGAGTACATCGTCAAGTACACGCCATGGAACGAATCGCCGTCGGACAGTGCCCTCGGCGAGGCCGGCCCGGCCGGCGGCGTGCTCAGGGTCAATGCCCATTTCCTCCCCAACGCCGGCCGCGTTCAGGAGGCCCTCGTTGCCCTGTTGCGAACGCCGGATGATGCAATCCAACTCGCCGGGGCCAGCGAGGCGGTGCTGAAGGCCGCCGCCATCCAGTGGCTCAAGACGGCGAAGGTGGACGAGGCGGCCCGGCGGGGCGTGGTCAAGGCCCTGGGCGCGATGATGGATTCATCGCCGGCGATGCTGCACCCGGAGGAAGCCGTGGTCGCCTATTGCCGCTGGGTCAATCGCGAGGACGTGCCGGCGATGCTGGCGAGTTTCCGCGGCCGAGCCTTGCAGGGCAGCGGGCGGCTGATCGCGCAGCGCCTGCTGGAACTCGACGAGAAGGCCGTGGAAGACGCCGTCAAGGACGGCGCAGGCGAGAGGGCACTGCTGACCGCCCTGCAGGAAGTGAGCTTCGGCAGCACACCCCAGCAGGCGGCGGCCAAGCGGCTGACGGATCTGGCGCGGGCCGCCTCGATCGCTTCGCGCACCGCCAGGCCCGTAGCGGCAACGGGGCCGGCGGGTCTGCCGTCGTTCTCGCCGAGGCCTCGCCCCGACGCGCAGCCGGTGGTGAACAGCCTGGACTCCGCCGTCACGGGCTTGACCGTCGAGGGCACACGGGCCCAGGCCGTCAAGTGGCTGGCCGCGGCGGAACTGAAGGATCCCAACGACCGCCTCGTCGCCTGCATCGCGCTGCGGCCGCTGATGACGGCCGGCGAGGCGTCTTCACGCGAGAACGCGGTGAAGGCCTTTGCCCGCCACGCCGGGCCGGGCGAGGCCAACGACCTTGTGGTCGTAGCACGACAGACGGATCGCACGCTGATAGGAACATGGGGGCCGGCGATGCTGGCGTTGTTCCGCGTCAACGCGGCCACGGCCCGCGCGGTTTTCGAAGAGCGGCGAGACGACTTCTTCTTCCGCACGCATGTGTGCAACGCGCTCACGGCCTCCGACAGCGAGTTGGAGCCCGCAGTCTGGCCGCTGCTGCGAAGCCGCCACGCCGACGTCCGCCAGGACGCGTGCGACATCCTCCGCCGCATGGGCACCGAGAAGAGCATTCCCCGGCTCGAAGACGCCCTCAACGCCCTGGAGAACAAGGCCGACAGGGCCTCGCTCAAGCTCCGCGTTGACCGCGCGATCGCCGAGATCCGCTCCCGCACGGCCAAGAAATAGCGTGATATGACGGGTGGCGGCGCGGCCTTGAGTGGGTGGCGGCCTTCCGAGGCCGCCGCCAATGGCGCCAGGGCTGCGGCCTTGGAAGGCTGCCACCCCTGGAATATCCCGGGTCTCAGCAGACGGTGACGACGAGGCCCTCGTTGCTGATGTCGAAGTCGAAGAAGCGGGCGCGGTCGTTGGGCGGGGTGCGCGTGAGGTCATCGCGGATGGCGGCGGCGTCCTGGGGCGTCTTGCAGATCATGAGGAGGAAGCCGCCGCCGCCGGCGCCCAGCAGCTTGGCGCCGTGGATGTGCGGGGCGATGCGGGCCATCAGGGCCTCCGTCTGGGCGTTGGTCGAATCGGGGTCCAGTCGCTTGTTGAGGCCCCAGGCCGCGTCGATGAGCTTGCCGAATGCCGGCAGGTCCTTCTGAGACATCGCCTGCGCGACGCGGGGGGCCAGCACCTGCAGCTCGCGCAGCGTCGCCATCGCCGCCCGGTCGCGGTCGAGGTAGCGCCCGACCACCTGCTGAAGGATGTTCTTCGCCAGGCGCGTGATGCCCGTGTAGTACAGCAGCGTGCAGCCGCCGTTGCGGCGGGGGTCCAGCACGTCGGGGGGCACGTAGGTGATCTGGGCGTCGGGCACCAGGCCGGGCTCGGTGCTGATCACCTTCACGCCGTCGATCACGCCGCCGATCTGGTCCTGCCAGCCGCCGCCCGTCGTCAGCGCCTGCTCCAGCCGCAGCACGCCGTGGAACAGCTCGCGCGGCGTCAGCGCCATGCCCATCACGCGCTGCACCACGGCCAACGTCACGGCCCCGACGAGGCTGCTGGTGCCCAGGCCGCTGCCCTTGGGAATCGCCGCCAGCGTCGTCAGTTCGATGCCGCCGCCGAACAGTTCCAGCATGCGTTTGAGCGTCGCGCCCGCCGGCCAGGCCGCCGCCTCGGGCGAGAAGCCCGACAAGGCGATGGCCGCCTTGGCCAGCGAGAACGCGCTGGTGGCCAGGCGATAGTCGAGCAGGTCGTTGAGGTGCGCGACCTCGATCTGCATGCCCAGGTCGATGGAGCCGATGCGGATGACGGGCTTGTCGATCACGCGGGCGTAGCAGTGGATGGGCGGCTGGCCGTTGAGGTTGACGGCGGCGTTGATCACGCATCCGCCGTGCTCCAGCGTGTAGGGGGGCGTGTCGGTCCAGCCGCCGCCGATGTCGAGGCGGGCTGGAGCGCGGCCCCAGACGATCTCGTCGCTGCGAAGGGCGCTGCGGGGGTGGCGGTCGCTGCGGACGGTGCTGGACAGGATCGTCCGTTCCAGCAGCTCGAACGCCGCCGCCTTGAGCCGCTGCACCCATCGGCCGATGGGCGCGGTGGCCATGATCGGCAGGTTCAGTGATTCCAGCCAGGCGAGGTCCTCGGGTTGCAGCGCGCCGGCCAGGTCGGGCAGCACGCGCGACAGCTGCGTGTCGGCGTCGGCCCCCAGGCCCGCGGCCGCGGTGGCCAGCGTGTGCAGGATGCGGGTGGAGACGAACGTGCCCATGTGGGCGCCCTGGCCGTTGCCGCTGTGCCAGTGGGCCTCGGCGATCAGCTCGGCCGCGATCTCGGAGCGGTTGGGCGCCGCGGCCAGCACGTAGCGCAGCTCGGCGGCGGAAAAACCGCTGTCGTTGCGGAACAGCCTGCGGAGCGAGCGGCGGATTTCGTCGGTGCGTATCTGCGTGCGGCGGCGCCAGAACTCGTCCTGGTCCGCGCGCTGGGCCATCTCGCTGACGCTGTAGCGGTCGGCCAGTGCCCAGCGGCGCCGCTGGGCGTCGTCGCCGGCGGCGGGGTCAAACATCCACAGCCAGTCGCGCCAGCCCTGGTCGTCGGCGACGGCCGGGAAGACGCGGGCGTTCCAGAGCGTGCATTTGTCGGCGGCCAGGCCCGGCGGCCAGACGTCGGCGGCGGTGGCGCCCATGGCGGCGAGCCACTCGCCCAGGGGCCTGCCGCACAGCGTCCCGCCGGCGGAGGCGGAGTGGCGGAAGCTGTCGTTGACGCCGTAGCCGCGGACGAACCAGACGGGCTTGCCGTCGCGCGAACTGCCCTGCAGCACGTCCAGGCACATGCCCGCGGGCAGGGAAAGCGGCTGCTTGACGTCGACGCCGACGACGACGTTCTGCCCGCCCAGGGCTACCGGCGCGCCGATGCGGCAGGCCTCGACCCAGGCGTGCGTGCCGGAGATGGCGCCCGCGTCGCTCATGACGCTGTTGATTCTGAGGCACGTGTCCAGCTGCGTGACGCCCTGGTCCTGGCGAAGAAGGTCGGCGCCGGAGGTGATGATCTGCCGCGTCGTGCCGAAATGCAGGAAGCCGCAGTGCGGCACGACCTGCATGGCGAAGGGCGTGGGGTGCAGGGCGTGGTACATCGAGGTCAGCAGCGTCTCGTCGAGTTCCGAGCCGCTGGCCCTCACCTCGTGGAGGTAGTGCGAGGGCGACGCGTCGGCCCCCAGCGAGCAGCAGATCTCGCGGTAGAAGTCGAGGCCCTCGGCCATGATCGCCTCGGCCAGGGGGCCATGCCACGTGAACTGGCCGCTCTCGCCGGCAGCGCAGCCAGCCATCGCCAGCAGGCGGCCGGCGGTGGCGGCGTCAAAATTCATAACGCCGATGTCCAGGGCCACGCGGCCGTAGCGGTCGGCGGCGTTTCGCTGGGTCTGGCGCTGGGGGCTGGGCTTCTGGAGGTAGAGGCTGACGGCGCCGGTGGCCCCGTCGCCCCGCGTACCCGCGGCCGGGCAGAACACGCCGTGTCCGGCCGCCTGCTCGGCTGTGCCGTGACAGGCCAGCCCCGTCATGCCCGCCGGGGCAAAGCGCACCTCGGCGGGGTCGAACGTCAGCAGCACGTCGCCGGCGGTCATGACGATCTGGCCGCTTCCGCGCGGCATCGGCGGCAGGGCGAGGTAGGCGGGGATCTGGCGGTCGAAAAGCGTCGAGCCCACCGCACTATCGCTCTCGCCGGGGACGGGGATGAAGATCTTGCCGCACGGGCCGTACGCGGGCAGGCGCTTGGAATCGCCGCCGGCGTGGACGATCAGGATCCGCAGGCCGCCCAGCGTGCGGACGCACCAGTCGGGCGTCAGATCGGCGGGCGGCACGTTCTTCGACAGGCGGGAGAGCACCTCCATCAGGCACAGGATCGTGCTGCCGCCCGAGCCGATCCGTTGGCCCTGGGGGTCGGCAATGACCAGCACGTCGCGCACGGCCGACAGCAGCCCCAGCTCGCGTCGCACGGCCAATTGAGAGCGGTACGCCGCCGACTGGATGTCGTTGGACGCGGTGACGATAAGGTAGTCCCATTGTTCACGGATCTGTGCCATGGCCTGCTCCCGAGAAGCTTGGGCGGAAAGGTGCGACCGGCTTCATTCCCATATTATCGGCTGTTGGACGCGAAGGCTTGCGGGTTTGCGTGGGGCGGAAGGCCGCCCCGGGGACGATCGACATTCAGAGGCGGCATCAATTCTGCTATGATTCAAGCCCGGTTGGCCGATAAGAGATGAATAGTGAAAGGACTTACGGATGAGCGATCGACAAGACAAGCTATTCGTTCCCGGGCGGCTATGCCTGTTCGGAGAGCACAGCGATTGGGCGGCGGAATACGGGCTGCATAACGGCTTTTGCCTCGTGATCGGCACCGACCAGGGGCTGGCGGCCGTGGCCAGGCCCAGCAAGGTGTTCCGCATCGAGACGCAGTTGCCTGACAGCCAGGGTCGCCCCTCGGGCCGGCGGCGGCAGATGGAATGCCCCTGGCAGGCCGACATGCTGCTGGCGGCCGCTCGCGACGAGAACGAGTTCTTCCGATACTCCGCGGGCGTGGCCTATGAACTGTTCTCACGCGAGGGCATCACCGGCGGCCTGGACCTGGAGATCGTCTCGATGGACCTGCCGCTGCGCAAGGGCGTCTCCAGCTCGGCGGCCGTGTGCATCCTGGTCGCCAAGGCCTTCGACCGCGTGTACCAGCTGGGCCTGTTCCCGCACGAGCTGATGGAGGTGGCGTACCTGGGCGAGAAGCTGACCGGCAGCCAGTGCGGCCGCATGGACCAGGCGTGCATCTACGGCAAGACCCCGGTGCTGCTGACGTTTTCGAAGTTCGCGAGCATCCGCGTCGAACCCGTCTTCAGCGGCGGCGAGATCTTCATGTTCTTCGTCGACCTGGCCGGAAAAAAGAACACGGTGAAAATCCTTTCCGACCTTCAGGGCGATTACCTGCGTAACAAGTCACTGCAGAAGGCCCTGGGCCAGGAGAACGAGCGGATCGTCCGCAAGGCGTACCTGGCCCTGGCCAGCGGCGATGCACGGCGGCTGGGCGAATTGATGATCGAGGCGCAGAACGTCTTCGACGAGTACATCGCCCCCAGCAGCCCCGACCAGCTGACCAGCCCGTTGCTGCACGAATTGCTGGGCCTCGACGCCATCGCCGAGCATGTTTATGGCGGCAAGGGTGTCGGCAGCCAGGGCGACGGCACGGTGCAGTTTGTGGCCCGCTCGGCCGCCGACCGCGATGCGGCGATGAAGAAGATCGTCGCGGCGTATCCGAAGATGCAGTGTTTCCCGCTGACGGTGGTGATGCAGGCTGCCACGGCGGGGTAAGCCTCACATCTTATGACCGGGTGGCAGCCCCTGCTTGGCGGGCCACCGACAACCAAGGACTCGTATGGCCAAGAAATCGCTGATCACCGGCATCACCGGGCAGGATGGCAGTTACCTCGCCGAATTCCTTCTGGGCAAGGGCTACGAAGTGCACGGGATCGTGCGCCGCTCGAGCAGCTTCAGCACCGAGCGCATCGAGCACATCTATCGCGACCCGCATGACACCAAGGCCCGCCTGCACCTGCACTACGGGGACCTGACGGACAGTTCGGGCCTTCGGCAGGTGCTGACGGCGTCGCAGCCGGACGAGATCTACAACCTCGGCGCGCAGTCGCACGTCCGCGTGAGCTTCGACCAGCCGGTGTACACGGCCGAAGTGGTGGCGATCGGCACGCTGCGGCTGCTGGAGGCCATCCGCGACCTGGGCATGCCGGTGCGCTTCTACCAGGCCTCGAGCTCCGAAATGTTCGGCAAGGTGGCCGAAGTGCCGCAGACCGAGCGGACGCCGTTCCATCCGCGCAGCCCCTACGCGTGCGCGAAGGTGTTCGGCTTCTGGCAGACGGTGAACCACCGCGAGGCCTACGACATGTACGCGTGCAATGGCATCCTCTTCAACCACGAGAGCCCGCGGCGAGGCGAGACCTTC
>CAZTVF010000109.1:0-17873 GCA_964616985.1 uncultured Planctomycetaceae bacterium | reverse complement strand
GGCACGTTCAAGGAGCGGGCGGGGTGGCACGGCTGCCAGATGCCCGAGCAGCTGCTGGGACGGATCATCAAGGCTTGCTCCAATGCGGGCGACTTGGTGCTCGATCCCTTCGGCGGCAGCGGCTCGACGCTGGTGGTGGCCAAGAAACTCGGCAGGCAGTTCCTGGGGTTCGAGCTGTCGGAGAATTACGCCGCGCAGGTCCAGTCGCGCCTGGCGGCCGTCTCGGCGGGCGACCCGCTCTGGGGTGCAGCCGATCCCATCGTCTCCGCCCCCACTACCGCCAATGGCACGAGGCTGGAGTCTCGCCACCGGAAGGGTCCCCGAAGCCGGCAGAAGAACAACTCTGCTCCGACGCTGCTGCCGGACGGCGGGGCAGACGCCTCCGCCCCTTGATCGCTCAAGCGGACCGCCGGGGCACGCACTCAAAACGGCAATTTGATCATCTGCTCGGGGCTTGAAGTCTCGTTGTCTTCAGCGGGAGGCGTGTTCCGCCGCTTGTAATGCTTGAGGATGGTCTCGATGCGGAGACGGACCTCGGCGTCATCGGTGGGATGCTTCTCCAGGAGCGGCGCGACCTCGGGGCCCATGCGGATCAGTTCGTCGGTGGCGTCCCGGCGGAGCTTGAAATCCTCGGCCCCCAGGTCCGCCAGCAGGGGCGCGACGCGCTTGGTCAACTCCGACATCGGCAGCACCTGCCGCAGCACGGCGAGCGATCCGACGGGCACCGCCAGCGTCAGGCCCGCCCCCACTTCCACGGTCAGCTTCTCAAAAGTCGGCTGGCAGGTGGTTTCGGCCTTCCCCCAGCAGTGCAGCGAGAAGTTCGCATGTGAGCCGGCCGTCGCCGTTAACGTGTGCATGTCGGCCAGCGAAATGGTCATCTTGCCGTTGACGCCGCTGATCTCCAGTTCCGTCTGCGGCAGTTTGCCGCGGACCACGCTGCCGTCGCGCAGGCGAAGCTCCATTGGGGGCACGTTCGGCGACGGCGCGGCAAAATGCAGCTTCTCGATCTGCGACACGGGCACCAGTGCCTTGATGCCCGCCGCCAGCGGAAGATCAAGCGAGTGGGGCGTCCCCTTGGCGGCCAGCATGGACCCGTTCGCCAAGTGCAGCCAGACCGCCGTCGCAGGGGCGGGGTCGAATGTGATGGCGGCCAGGGCGTTAGAGTCGGCCGCGATTTCCACGCCCGCGGCGCGGAACGTGCCGCCGGGGCGGGCGGCCAGGAGAAACCGCTCGCCGGTGCGCAGCAGCACGCTGGGCCCGTCGAAGCGGGGTTCGGCCGCTCGGCGATCGCTGAGCCGATAGCTCCAGGACTTGATTGTCGACAGGGGCACCTTCATCGTGTTGCCGTCCACGTCAATCTGCAGATCTCCCTGCGGGCACGGCCCCCGCATGGCCTGGCCGTCGGCGAGCACGACCCACACCTGCAGCGGGAACTCACTGTCGCGGAACATGCCGGCTATGTCGCCGCTCTTGAGCGTCAAGGACCCCAGGCGCCATGGGAATACCACGTCGCGATCGGCGATGGTGCCCTGCAGCACGGTCTTGTCCAGGACAACCCGGTCGAGCCTCGCGTCGCGCGGCAGTTCCAGCCACGGCTCGCACAGGGCATTCATATTAATGATGCATCGGCGAAGGTCGGCTGGAACGTCGGCCAGTGCCCGCCGGGCGTCGAACGTCTTGAGGAACTCGCGGGCCTCGGCCAGGCTGGGCTGCTGCGATTCAAAGCTCACGATCGCGACGCGGCCGCGAGCCGGCACGGTCAGGTCGTAGTCGTAGTGGAAGAGGTGCTGGCCGCGCGCGGCGCGCACCTTCGGCCGGACCGGGGCGTTGCCGGTGGCAAAGACGTGACAGGTGGTGGGCAGATCGGAATCATCGCCATTGCTGGTGAGGAAGCTGTCGTCGTCGGCGCCGACGGTCTTGGCACCCGACGCGGTCTCCAGCGTCTGGCAGCTTGACCGCAGATTCGTCATGAAGTGGATGGGGACTTTGATGTCTGCGTTGCCTGGGTTTTCCAGGGTGTCGATCCAGCGGCACCAGGCCTGTGTCTTAGAGACCGTCACCCGACGGCGTACCTGCAGATTGCTGCAGGTCCAGGGGCCATACTCCAGGTCTGCCTTGGCCTTGATCTCGCGGATGGGCGGGTGGACATCGCGGCCCCGGGCGTCCCAGTCGTGCCGCTGGCCGCGGATTTCAAACAGGCTGATGCCGTCGTAGATCTTGTTCTTGCCCCAGCGGCCGCAACCATTGCAGGCCACCTGCCAATCGAATCCCTTGCCGTCGAGGGCGATCCAGTCGAAGTTCGCGTCCTGGGCCTGCGCCAAGGCCGCCGTCGCCAGGACCAGCAGCACCGCCCGCCGCATCGCACCCATCCATTTCGTTCCGTTCATTGCCCCGCTCCCTGAGAGTTGACGGGCAGTCTATCCCGCACCGCGACGGATAGCCACCCTAGGCAGTGAGACGCCAAGGACGGCCGAGAGTTCCCCCCCCGCTGTTGTCCGGTGCTGGCAGGGTTTTCGTAGCACGGGCGTCTCGCCCGTGGTCCTTGTGCCAAGAACAGCACGGGCAGGATGCCCGTGCGACGCATGGGCGAGACGCCCATGCCACGAAAGACGGGAATCCGATCGCCCGCCGGAGCCGGTTCTTTTCTTGAAGTTCAGGACAGGGCGATGGATAATCCGGCATCGTCATTTCAGCTCGACGAGCATCACGAAAGAAGGAACCACATGGCCGCTACCGTTGCCTGCATCGCCGGCGAAGAGATCTACCGACAGTGGGATGCCGGGCGGATCGAAGGAGAGCGCCTGGGTCCGCGGCAGACACCTTTCGGCAAGAGCCAGGAGGTCTTCCTCGTCTCGGGCGACGCCCCGTTCTACCTGCTGCCGCGGTACGGCGTGGGGCTGGGCAAGACCTCGCCGCGAAAGATCAACGACCTGGCGAACATGTACGCGCTGAAGGACCTGGGTGTTCGGCACGTGCTGGCCTGGGGCCCTTGCGGCGCGGTGACGCACAACATCGCCGTGGGCGACCTGGTGATTCCCGATGACGTGATCGACAACACGTACCTCCGCCACAAGACCTATTTCGAAGACTCGCCGCTGGGTTTCCTGCGGCAGTTTCCCGTGTTCTGCCCCTCGCTTCGCCGCATGCTGGGCGACGTGCTGCACGAGATGAAACTCGTCTACCACGGCAGCGGGACGGTGGCCGTGTGCGAAGGCCCGCGGCTCGAAACGCCGGCCGAGGTGAGGATGCTCGCCTCTGTCGGGGCCGAGACGGTCGGGCACACGTTCGTGCCCGAGGTGTTCCTGGCCAAGGAACTGCAATTGTGCTACGCCGCCGTCACGTATGTCGTGAACTACGCCGAGACGGGCAGCCGGCATCGCCCGTTCGCGGCGGGGGAATTGTTCGGCGGGCTCAACCAGGCGTCCGACAGCCAGCGTCTGGCCAGCGCGGTGGCGGCCATGAGCCGCATCGCCACCGCCGTCGCCGTCTGGGCCGCCCAGCGCCCGGACCTCGGCTGCGAATGCGACAAGACCATGGCCCACCACATCCGCCAGTACAACCTTCCCGCGGACTGGCGAAAGTGGTTCCATCTGCAGTGAGAAAAGTGGCATCGGGGATCCGAGGGAAGTGCGTGCGGAAACCGGAGAGCCCACATCCCCTGCTGCGCCCCCAAGCGGCAAACGGCGCGGCGGCAAGTAGCGCCCAACGGCCTGGCCACTGGGCGTGCTACTCGTCCGCCGCGACCTAACCCGACCCCGTCCCAAATCCGCGCGCAACGCGAACCGCTTCAAGCGGAGTAACGAGTAGAGCTGTTGAGCGGCGGGAATCCATTCCTCCTCAAAGCCATCCATGACCATCCGTCAAACGCTCAGCGCCTGCTGGCCCGTCACGGGCCCGTGAATCGGATGCTGACTTTCGTGCTGGCTGTCCTCCGACGCCAGCCAAAGACCGGGGGTGACCCACAAATGCGGGACATGAAGATCACCCTGTGCCGCGCGAAAACAATGGTCCTGGACCGCACCTGGTTTTCGCACTTTGAACGAGCTGAGCCTGAAGTGTCTCATGGTTCCCTTTCTGGTTCAGGAACCGACCGCGCCTGCCAGAGAATATACACGTGTGACTATACGAAACCCTAAGAAAAAGAGCCTCTTTTGGGCCGTTTTTCTGCATCCCGAGCCCTTGTGTGCCGCAGGCGGCGCCCCCACAACGCCTATGGCTTTTGGGCGTCACGGGGGCCAAACAGAAGGCCAAAACCGAAGGGCTGGCCGCAAAAACATTAAAGTTTTCCCTTGGCGCTTTGCCGCGGTGCCAGGGACTCGTGGTTCATCACGATGGAAGATGTGAATGCATTCGGCGGCGGCTACCCGTTCGGCGCTGCACAAGCCCCAGGGCATCACCAGATCGGACAGCGACGAACGGCAAGCCGCCGTCAAAGCCTTATTCCCGGATTCCAGCCGTGAAGGACTATAGAATGATCGCGAAGGAGTCACCCTATGCTTCGCTTTATCTGCGCGGTTCTGACGGCGGCGCTGCTGGCCGGGTGCGACACGGGCAACACAGGCGTTCGTTCGGGCATGGTGGTGTCCACGCAGTGGCTTTCGACCCGTACGGGACAGTCGGACGTCGTCATCTGCCACGTGGCCCAGAACCGCGACATATATAGGAGCAAGCATATCACGAACGCGCGGTTCATCGCGTCGGGCGAAGTGGCCGCCGACCGCGACGGCCTGGCCGGCGAGCTTCCCCCGCTGGAAGACCTCCTGACGCTGATGACCCGCCTGGGGATCTCGGCCAACGATCGCATCGTGCTGTACGACGAGGAAGGCGGGGTCTTGGCGGCGAGGGCCTACGTGGCGTTCGACTACCTCGGCCTGGGCGACCGCTGCTCGCTGCTGGACGGGCAGCTCAAGAAGTGGCAGGCGGAGGGCAGGCCGCTCACGGCCGAGCTGCCCAGCGCCAAGCCCGCGAACTTCACGCCGCATCTGCAACCGCAGATCCTCGTGTCGCTGACGGCGATGAAGGATGCGGTCTGGGCCCGCAACAACATCGTGCCGCCGCCGCTGGTGCTGGTGGACGCCCGGCCCGAGGCGGAGTACAGCGGCCAGACGCCCGGCAAGGACATCGCGCGGGGCGGGCACATCCCCGGCGCGGTGAGCGTTCCCTCCTCGCGGAATGTCAACGACGACATCCCCACGTTCCGCTCCGAACTGGAACTGCGCTCTCTGTACGCCCAGGCGGGAATCCGCCCCGGCACGCTGGTCATTGCCTACTGCCGCACCGGCGGGCAGGCATCGCTCGCTTATTTCGTGCTGAAGTACCTCCGCTACGACGTGCGGCTGTACGATGGCTCGTACATCGAATGGAGTTCGCAGAAGGATCTGCCCGTGACCACGGGCTACAAACCGTAGTGGTCTCGATGATCCCGCAGCCGTCATGACGGCAACGCGCCGGCATGCCAGCCCGAGCATGCCGGCGCGAGTACGCTTCGGCATGGCACCCATCAGTTGAGGTGCGAGAGGGCACTAGTAGTTCATCACAGTCGAATATGTGAGTGCGTCTGGCAGCGGCTTGCCGTCAGCGCTGTAGAAGCCCAGGGCGTCACCCACATCTGACAGCGCCGAACGGCAAGCCGCCGCCAAGGCCTTACTCCCAGAATCAAGCGTGAAGGACTACGAGTCGAACAATCCCCCCGCCTCGCGTTCGCTCCGTTCTTGATTGACATTACTCTAAGCGCCGATTACCTTTCTGTCCGATACACAATGGGAACCGGCGCGCGCACAGCCGGTGGAAATCGTGGGCGGCAAGGCCGCCGCCCCGGGAGTCATCGTGAACGGATACAAGTCAATCATCCTCGCCGCCGTCTTGCTGCTGACCAGCCTTCCACTGCACGCCCAGGTGGGCAATGTCGGCCCCAGCGTGGTCGTGGAACTCAAGGTCCGCGGCAACAACCGCATGAGCGCCAACGCCATCCTGTCCAGCGTCAAGACGCGGCCGGGGTATACGTATGACGAGGCGATCGTGCGCGCCGACGAGCAGCGCCTGCTCGACACGGGCAAGTTCAGCACCGTCAACGCCGAGAAAACGCAGACCGAGGAAGGCATCATCCTGACCTTCGTCGTCGTCGAGCGCCCGGCGATCGCCAAGCTGCAGTTCATCGGCAACAAGGTCATCAGCGAGGCCGACCTGATCAAGGAGATCGGCTTCGGCGTTGGCGGCCCGCTCAGTCGTTACACGGCAGAGTCCGCACGCCAGACCATCCTCAACAAGTACCGCGGCCAGGGCTATTTCTTCGCCGAGGTCACGGTCGACTGGTCCGCCTTCGAGACCCAGCAGCTGGTCTTCACCATCGTCGAGGGCCCGCAGGTCAAGATCCGCAAGGTGTACTATGAGGGCAACACGTACTTCTCCACGCTCAAGCTCCGGTGGGAGGTCTCGACGTCGGCCCGGTTCTGGCCGTTCGTCAACGGCTACCTGGACATGGACCAGGTCGAACGCGACATCACGATGATCCGCAACCTCTATGTCGCCGACGGCTATCTGGACGCGGAGGTGGATCGCCGGCTGGAATTCTCCAACGACAAGAAGGATGTGCGCCTGACCTTCGTCATCCGCGAAAACCAGCGCTACCGCGTGAACCTGGTCACCTTCGAGGGCAACAAGATCTTCAGCTCCGAGGAGCTGGCCAAGCGGATCAAGCTCAAGCAGGGCGAGTTCTACACCGCCCTGAGCCTGCGCCGCGATAACAAGGCCCTCGAGGACACCTACGGCGAACTGGGCTACATCGAGGCGAACATCAGCGTCAAGAAGCGCTTCCTGGACCCGCAGGCGCCGGCGCCGGATTGGGCCGCGGGCCTGGGCGCCAAGCCTGCCCTGCTGAACCTGGTCTTCACCGTCCGCGAGAGCGACCAGTATCGCGTGGGCCAGGTGATCATCCGCGGCAACAACATCACCAAGAGCAACGTCATCCGCCGCGAGCTGCGATTCTACCCCGAGCAGTTGTACAACACCGTCGCCGTCGAGGAATCCAAAAAGCAGCTGACCGAATCCCGCCTGTTCGAGGAGGTGACCATCACCCCGACGGGCAAGGAAGAAGGCAGCCGCGATGCCCTGGTGCACGTGAAGGAAGGCAAGACGGCCGACTTCACGGTGGGCGTGGGCGTGTCCAGCCGCGACGGCCTGCTGGGCAACATCAGCTTCGCGCAGCGCAACTTCGACATCGCCGGCTGGCCGGCCAACAAGACCGCCGTCACCCACGGCGAGGCCTGGAAGGGCGCGGGGCAGACTATCCGCATCACGGCTGAGCCCGGCCTGGAGGTCATGCGTTTCTCGGTGGACTTCACCGAGCCCTACCTGATGGACCAGCCCTACTCGCTGGGCGTTCGCGGGTTCCTGTTCAACCGCATGCGCGAGAAGTATGAAGAGACCCGCTTCGGCCCGGTGGTGAGCATCGGCCACACGTTCAAGAACCGCTGGTACGGCGAGATCGCCACCCGCCTGGAGGGCGTGGACATCACCGACCTGGACGCCACCTCCCCGCCGGAAGTTCGCGAGTGCGAGGGCATGAACACGATCCTGGGCATCAAGGGCACGCTGGCCCGCAACCGCACCGACAGCCGCTGGATGCCCTCCACCGGCGACAGCCTCCGCGTGAGCTATGAGCAGGTCACCGGCGACTGGACGTTCGGCAAGATCATCGGCGACTACCACCGGTACTTCACCCTGTACAACGACGCCCTGGACCGCAAGCACATCCTGAGCTTCCGCACGTCGGCCGGCGAGATCGTCGGCGACGCGCCGGTGTTCGAGAAGTTCTACGGCGGCGGTACGGGCTCCCTCCGCGGGTTCAAGTACCGCGGCATCAGCCCGCGCAGCAAGGGCACCGACGACCAGATCGGCGGCGACTTCATGTTCTTCGCCGGCAGCGAGTACACCTTCCCGCTGATCATGGAATACATCCGCGGCGTGGTGTTCCTCGACAGCGGCACGGTGGAGGAAGAGTTCGGCCTGACGACGTATCGCGTGTCGACCGGCTTCGGCATCCGCTGGGTGCTGCCGTTCTTCGGGCCCGTGCCGATGAGCCTGGATTTCGGCTTCCCCATCGCCAAGGACGACCAGGACGACACGCAGATCCTGAGCTTCACCTTCGGCTGGACTTTCTGACGCCGACGTGTTACTCTTCCCCTCGCCCGGCAAGGCCGGCGCTTGCGCTGCGCATTGCGCGCGGCCGAGCGGCTTGAGACATCAACGTGCACGAGGTGAATGATGAAGGCATCCCGCTTAGTCCTGCTCCTGGCCGGCGCTGCCCTGGTCGCCGGGTTGACCATCGGCGACCTGGCCGCCCAGCCCGCGGCCAAGAAGGCTGCCGGCCCCGTCGCCGTCTGTGACATCACCGACCTTCTGGAGAACTACCAGAAGGCGAAAGATCTCTACAACTCCCTCAACGACCGCCGCTTGAAGCTCGACAACGAAGAAAAGGACCGCATCGCCAAGACCGATGCCATCCAGGCGGAACTGAAGGACCTCAAGTCCGGCAGCGCTGAGTACGAGAAGCGATTCTCCGAACTGCAGCGCCAGGTCTTCGACCGCGAAGTGTGGAAGAAGTTCGAGTCGGCCCTGCTGCTCCGCGAGCATCACCGCTACAGCCGCATGCTGTACGATGACATCCGCAACACCATCGCCGCGGTGGCCAAGGAACAGGGCATCCAGGTGGTCCTGTTCGCCGAGCACCGCCTCCGCGAAACCCGCGATTTCGGCGAGTTCAGCCAGGTCATGGAAAGCCGCAAGGTCCTGTACGCCGAGGCCGGCTGCGACATCACCGAGGCCGTCCTCAAGCGGATCAACGACGACTACAAGGTCGCCCCCAAGTAAGTCATGAAACCGATCACGATGACAGTGCAGACGGTGGCCGAGTGGATCGGCGGAACGGTCGAGGGCAATGCCTCGCTGCCGCTGGAAGGCATCGCGCCGCTGGACACCGCCGGGGCGGCCGAGCTGACCTTCGCCATCGATGAGAAGTGGGCCACCCGCCTGGCCAGCAGCAAGGCGGGCGCTGCCATCGTGGGCAAACTGCCCGCCTCGGCCGCCATGACGCTGATCCGTGTGCCGGACGTGCAGGTGGCGGTGGCGACGCTGCTGGGGCGCCTGTCCGTGCCGCAGGATCAGCCTGCCCCCGGCGTTCATCCCACGGCCATCGTCGCCGCCGACGCCACCATCGCCCCCGATGCCGCCATCGGCCCGCGGGTGACGG
The DNA here is from genome assembly GCA_964616985.1 of uncultured Planctomycetaceae bacterium. GTDB lineage: Bacteria > Planctomycetota > Phycisphaerae > SM23-33 > SM23-33 > CAZTVF01. Next base: position 8,626 of record CAZTVF010000109.1, on the reverse strand, counting down.
TGTCCAACGGCGCCAAGATCGGCCCCCGCTGCGTAGTCGGCGCGGGCGCCTACATCGGGGCCGGCGCGGAGCTGGGCTGCGACGTGGTGCTCGACCCGGGCGTGGTGATCCGTTACGGTTGCGTGCTGGGCGATCGCGTACAGATCGGCGCCAACACGGTCATCGGGTACGACGGCTTCGGGTACTACTCCTCGGGCGGCGTGCATCACAAGATCCCTCACGTCGGCAACGTGGTGATTGAGGAGGATGTCGAGATCGGCGCGTGCAGCTGCGTGGATCGGGCGAAATTCGGCTCGACGCGGATCGGCGCAGGCACCAAGATCGACAACCTCGTGCAGGTGGCCCACAATGTTCAGATCGGCCGCGGGTGCATCCTGGCCTCGATGGTCGGGGTGGCCGGCAGCGCCAAGCTGGGCGACTACTGCATCGTCATGGGCAACGCGGGCATCCGCGACAATATCAAGCTTGGCAACGGCGTGAAGTGTTCCGCCTTCGCCGCCGTCGCCGGCGACGTCAGCGACGGCCAGTCCGTCGCGGGCATCCCGGCCGCACCGGCGAAGGAAATGTTCCGCGTCCTGCAGGCAACCGCAAAGCTGCCTGAGGCTCTCAAACGCATTCGTGATCTGGAAGCGAGGCTAGCGGCACTTGAGTCGTCAAAACACAATCAATGAGCCTGTCAGCATCGAAGGCAAGGGCCTGTTTGGCGGCGGCGACTGCCGGCTGACGTTCCTGCCGGCGCCGGCCGATTCGGGCCTGGCGTTCGTCCGCACCGACCTGCCCACGCCGGTCCGCATCCCCTGCCGCATCAACAACGTCACCAAGCGCCCCCGCCGCACCAGCCTGGTCAACGGCTCGGTCGCGGTGGAGACGGTCGAGCACGTGCTGGCGGCCGTGTGGGGCTGCGGCATCGACAACCTCACCATCGAGCTCACCGGCGACGAGACGCCGTCCACCGACGGCTCGCCCCAGCCCTTCGTCGAGATGATCACCAAGGCCGGCGTCAAGCAGCAGGAGGCCGAGCAGAACGTCTACATCATCCGCGAGCCCGTGGCCGTGTCCGAGGGCGAGGCGATGCTGGCCGCCCTGCCGGGGCCCGGCGACTGCCTGGAGATCCTATACGACCTCGACGACACCCGCACCCCCAGCATCGGCCGCCAGGTGCTGGGCTACCGCCTGGACAAGGATGACTTCGTCCACCAGATCGCCCCGGCCCGCACGTTCCTGCTGGAGGCGGAGGCCCGCGAATCGCAGGCCCGCGGCATCGGCAAGCACCTGACGTTCCGCGAGATCCTCGTCATGTCGCCCACCGGCCCGGTGGACAACGAGCTGCGATTCCCCGACGAGCACGTCCGCCACAAGGTGTGCGACCTGATCGGCGACATGGCCCTGCTGGGGCGCCGCCTCCGCGGGCGCATCGTCGCCTACAAGAGCGGGCACGAGTTGAACCACACCCTCGTCCGCCGCCTGGTGGAGATGGCCGCCGGCCCGGGCAAGACGCCCTCAGACGCCGAGCCCGTCATGGACATCCGCAAGATCATGCGGATCATGAAGCACCGATACCCCTTCCTCATGGTCGATCGCGTGCTGGAGATCGATGGCGACCGTCGCGCCGTCGGCGTCAAGAACGTCTCCATCAACGAACCTTATTTCCAGGGCCATTACCCCGGCCAGCCCATCATGCCGGCCGTCATGATCATCGAGGCCATGGCCCAGTTGTCGGGCATCATGCTCTCCAGCCGCCTGGAGCACACGGGCAAGATCCCCGTTCTGCTGAGCCTCGACCGCGTCAAGCTCCGCCGCCCGGTCCGCCCGGGCGACCAGTTGATCCTCGAGGCCGAGCCCATCCACGTCCGCTCGCGCACCGGGCATTGCCGCTGCCGCGCGTACGTCGGGCAGGACATCGCCGCCGAGGCCGAGGTCAAGTTCATGCTCGTCGATGACGAGCCGCTGTGAGGCAGCCCTGGCACACAGACACCTCCTTTGGCCCCGCAGGGCGCCAAGACAAGCGACACGAGAACCAAGAATGACTAGGATTTCGCCACAAGCCATTATCGAACCGGGTGCACAGATTGCCGACGACGTCGTCATCGGGCCCTTCTGCTACGTCGGCCCGCACGTCCGCATCGGCCCCGGCTGCGTCATCGACAACAACGTCACGATCATCGGGCACACGACGCTGGCCGAGAAGAACCGCGTGTTCCCCATGGCCGTCATCGGCGCCGCCTCCGAGGCGGCCCCCGGCGGCAAATGCCTCCTGGGCCCGGCCAACTCGATCCACGAGCACGTGACCATCTACGCCGGCGCCGCCCGCCCCACCCGCCTCGGCCGCGACAACCTGATCATGATCGACTGCCAGATCGGGCCCGGGGCCGTCATCGGCGACCACTGCATCTTCGCCAACTGCACGCAGATGGGCGCCGACGCCCGGGTGGAAGATTACGTCCAGACCTCCAGCTTCATCGCCATCGCGCCCAGCGTGTGCGTGGGCGCCTACACGTTCATGGTGGCCTTCGCGGGCGTCGACCGCGACGCCCCGCCTTTTGCGATGATCCAGGGCTTCCCGTTCCGCGTCCGCGGCGTCAACAGCCAGAAGCTCAAGCGATGCGGCTTTGGCGATGAGGACATCCGCGCCCTCAAGGACGCCTTCCACGACATCTTCAACGGCGGCGAGCAGATCGCCCCGGCCGCCCTGGAGGAATTCGCCCGCAAGGACGACCTCAACCCCCAGGTCCGCAAGCTGATCGAGGCGCTGCAAAGCGCGCGGACGCCGGAGAAGCCGTGATGGCGGACATCAGCATCATCCGCGAGATCGACCCCTCCGCCCGCATCGCGCCCGACGCGGTGATCGGCTCGTTCTGCGTCGTCGGCCCCAACGTCACCATCGGCCCCGGCACGGTGCTGGTGCGGCGCGTGTCGGTGACCGGGCACACGCACATCGGCTCGGGCAACTACTTCGACGAAGGCTGCGTCATGGGCGTCGCGCCACAGGACCTCAAGTACAAGGGCGGCGCCACGTACCTGATCATCGGCCACCGCAACCGCTTCAGCCGCAAGGTCACCGCGCACATCGGCACCGAGGCCGGCGGCAACCTGACCTACATCGGCAACGACAACCGCCTGATGGACGGCAGCCACATCGCCCACGACTGCTACGTGGACAACCACACCCGCCTGGGCCGCAACGTCCTGCTCGGCGGGCACGTCCGCATCCAGGACGGCGCCGTCATCGAAGACATGGTCGGCTGCCAGCACTTCACCACGATCGGCCGCTACGCCCGCGTGGGGCACCGCACGCCCGTTCGCCGCGACGTGCCCCCCTTCACCAACTTCTACAGCGAGGACTACGACTGGTCCCCGCCGGCCGTCCGCGGCGCCCACGAGGCCGGCATCAAGAGCGCCCGCCTGTCGTCGGCGGCCGAGAAGGAACTCCGCTGGGCCCTCAAAGAGCTGTTCCAGGACGAGGCCGCCCTGCAGACCAAGATCGAGCAGGTCGTCAACATGGGCGTCGAGGGCGAAGTCGCCCGCCTCTGCGAATTCTGCCAGCAAAGCCTCCAGGGCGTCTTCGGCCGCCACCGCGAAACCTATCGCGGGAAGGTTCCCCCCGAAGCCCTCGAACACCTTCCGCCCGAACTGCGGACGTAGCCCTCGGTCGCACCCTTGGGTGGCGGCCTTCCCAGGCCGCCGCCCTTTGCAGCTCCGACGGACGCAGTCCGTCGGCGTTTGGATACTCCACACTGCATTCCCGTCCGCACCCCCGGGTCGTTTCTCGCTTCCCATTGGGCTCCATTTCCATAAGATAGATGCGGCGCCTCTTTGGCGCTACTGGAGATGGAAGATGAGCTTTCGTGTGGCGGTCGTTGGCGCGGGCAGGATGGGCAAGCTTCATGCGCGGGTCTTGAGCGAGATGGAGGGCTCGCCGCTGGTCTGCGTGGTCGACAAGAACCCGGTCGCCGCACAGGCCGTCGCGCGCCAGCGCAACTGCCAGGCCTTCACGGACATTGAGCAGGCCCTGCCGCTGGTCGACGCGGCCATCATCGCCGTCCCCACGCTGCACCACATCGAAGCCGCCCGCCCCTTCGTGGCCGCCGGCAAGCACGTGCTCATCGAAAAGCCCTTCACCAACGACGTCGCCGCGGCCGAGGAATTGCTCGCCCTGGCGGCCCGAACGGGCGCGACCATGCAGGTCGGTCACACCGAGCGGTTCAACCCGGCCGTGCTGGCGCTGCAGAAGTACGCGATCCGTCCCAAGTTCATCGAGGCGCACCGCATCAGCCCCTTCACCTTCCGCTCCGCCGACGTGGGCGTGGTGCTGGACATGATGATCCACGACCTGGACCTGGTGCTCAAGATCGCCGGCGGCCGCTGCGAGCACATCCACGCCATCGGCGTCAACGTCATCGGCAAGCACGAGGACATCTGCAACGCCCGCCTCACCTTCGACAACGGCTGCGTCGCCAACGTCACCGCCAGCCGCCTGGCCGTGAAGACCGAACGCAAGATGCGCCTGTTCTCCGAGGAGGCGTACCTGTCGGTCGATTACGCCAAGAAGGTCGGGATCGTCATCACCAAGGCCGCCAACCTCGACCTGATCCAGATGGCGGCCAAGCTCGATGTCTCGGACCTGGCCGAGCTGGCCGAGAACGTGGACTACACCAAGCTGCTGCACGTGGAGCAGCTGAACGTGGATGAATCCACCGAGCCGCTCCGCAAGCAGGCCGAGGCCTTCCGCCAGACGGTGGTCGACGGGGCCCCCGCCGTGGTGCCCGCCACCGAGGGCCTGGCCGCGGTGAGGCTCGCCAACGACATCGTCGCCGCCATCGCCAACTACCGCTGGGACGGCCCCGCCAGCACCCGCATGGGGCTCAACATTTTGAAGTAGGGTGTGCAGGTTCTGCCGCGCAGCGGGAATCCGCCCGGCCGTACCGGGGCCGCGGCCGCAAGGCGTCGCCAGTCTTTGATCCGCTCTCCCAGAAGAGTCTGAAGTACCCCATCGTCTCCATCGCCTTCCTGCCCGACGAGGTCGAGCGCGTCGAGAAGCTCTTCGCCAGTCCTTGAACAACCCCCCGCGACCGCACCTGGATCAACCGCTACGCCAACTACCGCTTCCTCGACACGCTGACGATCGCCAAGGAACAGGCCGGCGTGAAGAGTATGGCGACGCCGTTTGGTTTGCTGCCGCATCTTGCCGACCATTGCATGGGCACGCTGCATCGGATAATACGACATACGACAGTCTTCTTGAGGCAGTCATCGACCGTTGCGGGCTCTTTCCTTTGGTCGGACCTGACGCTACCATGGCACCACCTAATGCGGCCTCAAGGGAGATCATATGACCGAGCTTCATCTGATTGGGCTTCTGGGTCAAACAGACAAATGCCTCAAACGGGTTCATGACATCCTTGAGTCCTCGGCTGTCAGTGCAAACGGTGAGCATGGTTGGCGGCAATACTTGGATGAAGGAGGGTGTCCAGGGAGTTTCGGAACTGCCTGCGGGCTTCTCGCCTACGCGGACGCCCCTTCGGCGAGAAGTGCACTCCTCGCACAGGTTGCCGCAACGATCGTTTCAAAACAGCGAGCTGATGGCAGTTGGGCATCGCCAACCATTGCGGACGGGATTGGACTGACCACTGCGACCGCATACAGCATCATGGCCCTAAACAGCTGTCGTTGCCCGGTCGCTCCGACGGTATTCGATCGAGCGGCTGCTTGGTTCGAACAAGTGGTTCAAGCCGACGGAGCCACACCTGACTGCCACGGACACACTGGCTATAATGTTACCTGCGCTGCCATGGCCCTACGAGCCATAGCCAAGGGGCACCCGAAGCTCTCCAACCGCATACGCCAATGGCTGACTGCGCACCACAGGCATGGCGAGGGTTGGGGGTACGCCCCCGGCAGCGCTAGTACGGTCGATCACACGGCATTGGCAATCGTCGGTTTGGCATCGTCCGGCCATCCTGCGGATTCGCCGGAGCTTACGCAGGCCCTTGACTATATTCAGGCGAACTACGATCCTAACGGCTTGCAGAACAACAGCAGGAAAGATCTGGCGTATCTTCAGGCTGGCCCATCTCAGCGGCAACTACCCTACCATCTGTTCACTGATGGTCTGGTGGGACTCGCGTACCTATGCATGATGCCGCACCACAACTTGTTATCCGATGTACTTAAAATAGCATCTCGTCTAGTGGCCACACAGCAGCCCGAGGGCCACTGGAAGCATATTGCAGTCCCCGAGAAGAGGCCCACTTGGGCAATTGCTGAGGCAACCGCCTTCCTTGCCAGCGTGAGAGACCTCCTCGCCTCCGAGGGGAGACTCATTGAACTGGAGCAACGGCGAATCATTGCGGACAGAGAACTCGGCAGCATGCAGATGACAATCCGGACACTGCAGAAGAGAACTCGGCGACTCCCAATAGCACTTCGCCTTCTTCAGTCATGGCCACTGCATGCGATTTGGGCTTTTCTCTTGGTGTTCATCACCATTCGTATGGTACTCCCGGGTTCGCCCTGGGTAGACTTCTCGGCCCTTGGTGTATCGCTACTGGCCGGTGTGGCCATGGTGTTTTACGGGATCTACAAGTCCAGAAGAGAATGACCAAATGGATGCCCGCATCTTGCTCAAGTGCTATCGTATACGTCTCGACACTGGCTGCGATGTTGGGTGCTCCTTCTGCGATTCGTGGCACAGCCGCCCGGTCGCTGTGGGGGCACACGGCCTCTGCACGGGGATCGTTGTCGCGAAGCGGCTCGGGGCTGAGACTATAGCCATATCGGGCGGTGAGCCACTAATATCTCCCGTATTGTCAAGTATGCTGACAGCCTTGCGGGAGACCGGCCTTCCTACGCACATCACCACAAACGGGGAACTGCTGGCGGAGAAGGTCGCTGAACTTGCAGCGAACGGGGTATCGAGCATCCATGTATCAGTTGAACAACTGCATGGCAATACGCGGTTGAAAAGTAAGAAACCGGTCTCATTTGATCGCGTTCGAGAAGGTATTGATAGCGCCAGAAGAGAGAATCTTCATATAGAGATCAACTATCTAGTCTTGCGCGGTCACAACGACGACTACGGGCACATAAAGCAGGTTCTAGACTTCTGTGACAGCATAGGTGCTGACCTGAATCTATTGGATCTTCTTTACGGGTGGAACACAGCACTGGCGCCGCTGTGTGTACCATATTGCGAGATACGGAGGGTGTTGGAGGAGCAGGTATCTCTGACAGGCGCTTTGGTTGAACGTTCGGGCACCATGCAGACCAGATACATGTATCGCGGAATCAAAGTGCATCTCCGGGACTTTAGAGCCATTCCGGACAGGGGTATATGCAGCGAGTGTGCAGACGATCCTTCCACCCTCGGGCTGACGCCAATGCAGCTCAGTACCAGCGGCACGGTTGGGATTTGCCGACATCATCGCATCAACGTGGAGGATTCAGAGGGCTCTATTAGTCACGCAATGGTTCAACTAAGCCATTGCCTCACTCAGCAGCACAAGGTGAAATGGAATCGTACGTAAGCGCGTCACGCCAAGTCGCTAGGCGCGAATGGTACCCTCATTGTGCAGACGGTAGCGAGAGCGTCAATAGACATCCAGTGATGATATCACCTAAGGCAGAACAATGTCCTTTGTTCCTGCAGTACATAGTCGAAAGGAAGTTCATCACAAGGCCAAAGCACGCGCCAAGGCGCGATCCGTCGCCACCACCCTGGCCGGGCAGGATGTCGGGCCGATGCCGTCGCCGAAGGATGCAGCGAGGCGGGCGAGGGCGGATAGGGAGTTATCTCCGTCTTTCTCCGTGCTCCGTGGCCGGTTATTGCTTCAGCGCAAGAAAACAGGCGCGGATCCTTCCGCGCCTGTCATTCTGGTCGGTCCTGTGGAGGGCCGGAAACTAGCTTGTCATCAGGTCGTCGAGGAGGCGGTCCATCGCGACTTCCATGCGTTCGTCGGTCTCGTAGGTGCCCGAGGCGATCTCGGCCTTGATGCGGGCGACGAGGTCGGCGCGGACTTCGGGGATGTCCTGGACCATGGCGGCCAGGCGAGCGGCCGTCGAGATCTCGACGACATCGCCGATGCCGGCGGCTTCGGCCGGGGCGGCCACGTTCAGGGCCTTACCGACCGGTTCAACTGCGTTGGTTGCTGCTGCGGCTTGGACGCCGTTTACGTTCAGCATAACACTCCTCGCGTATCTGCTCGCCGTGGCGAGCTCTGGCGGTCCTACGGAGGGATGGCTCGTCCTTGATCCAGCCTTGCCGGACTTTCCCGCTGGTTTTTCTGACTCTCGAACCGGTCCGCCCTACGTGCCGGCCGGCTCCTGCATCCATTCCTTGTACTTCGCTCATCGGTATTCTCGAACGTTCCGCTTTACTCTTTCGCGAAATCGTCCAGATATACAAAATCTTTAGAATAAAGCAGTTATGGCGATATTATCGTCTCGATATCACTTTTTGCCAAAGATTCTATCGCCGCGCCACCATCGCAAACTTCGCACGGTTTTCCATCTTACCTATCTTACCATAAGATATGGGCTCGACGGAGGCGGAATCATCTCACGCCGAAGAGCCAAATGGTAATCGGCGAGCAAAATGGGCCCACCTCGGCGCGCAATTCGGACCCACCGA
>CAZTVF010000108.1:0-18030 GCA_964616985.1 uncultured Planctomycetaceae bacterium | reverse complement strand
GCACGATGTATTGGCAGGTAAACCCGTGCACGATGTATTGGCAGTTGTCAAGTAGGTCGTAGGGAAAGAGCTTCGCCTGGCATGGGTGCCATGCTTCTAGCCCCGTAGGGGCAAAAGCATGTTTACCGGGCAGGCGGCTTGCAGAAACCTTCTCCCTGAAAGTGACAACCCCAAGCCCCTGACATTGCCCCGCTGCTGCTCGAATCTTTTCGCTGTTTCTTCTCTCTGCGTTCTCTGCGATCTCCGCGGTGAGATCTTACGGCTGTGACGCGGCGACGTTCCCCTTCTCATCGTAGAAGATGGCCGGGCCGGTGCTCTTGCCTTCCTTGTACGTCTCTTTGCTGCGGACCTTGCCGCTGGGCCAGTAGTAGACGACCTCGCCGTCGAGCACGTCGTTGCGGTAAGGCCGCTCCCACGTCAGAACCTTGCCGCGGGTGTAGGTCTTCTCGACCCCCTCGCGCTTGTCGTTCTTCCAGGGCGTCTCGCTCTGCAGTTGGCCGTCGTCGAAATACTGCTTCTCCAGCCCGTTCTTCTGGTCGCTGGAATAGTCGATTTCCTGCAGCGGCTTGCCCGCCGGCGAAAGCTGCCGCAGCAGGCCGTGACGCTTGCCGTCCTTGTACTCCACGCTGAACTCGAGCTTGCCGTCGGCGAAGAACTTGCGGACCGTGCCGTGCGTGATGTTCCGGATGGTGGGCACCTCGGTCGCCAGCTGGTTGCTCTCGTAGAACGTGCGGACCACGCCGTTCACGATGCCCATCTCGTAGGGCACCTCTTCCTTCAGCTTGCCCGATTCGTAATAGCTGCGGAACACGCCGTTGGGCACGCGGCCGATCAGCATGCACTCGCTCTTGAGATGCTTCTGCTCTTCGTCGTACCAGACGCGCTGAAGCATGGGCTTGGATGTCGGCGCGGACGTAGCCGCCGGCGCCGACGCCTTGGGCGCCGTCTGTGCCGCCGCAATCGCACCCGCCACCATCACCGCCGCCAACGCCAATAACAGGATTCGTTTCACATTGCACCTCGCCATCCACAGATACAGACTCCGGCAGCCTAAGTCAATGGCGGGCGAGAGGGCGTCCTGCCGCAAGCGGTGTAACCCTCTTACTTCCCCAGCGAATCCACGATCGCCCGGCAGATGTTGTCCTGAAGATCCTTCGCCACGCCGGGCACCTTGTTGCACAGGACGGCGAAGGCGACGGCGGGCGTGCCGTCCTTGTCCAGCACGTAGCCGCTGAGGCAGGACACGCCGGAGATGAAGCCGGTCTTGGCGATCACGCGCCCCTTGTAGCCTGCCTCCTTCATGCGGCGTTCCAGCGTCCCGTCGGTGCCGCTGATGGGCAGGCTGGCCAGAATCGTCTTGAAGTAGCTCTTCCTGGCCATCGCGGTCAGCACCTTCGTCATCGCCGAGGCCGAGACCTTGTCGTTCCGCGACAGCCCGCTGCCCTCGTGCACGTCGAGGCTGGCGGCCTCGAGGCTGAACTCCTTGGTCAGCGTCTCGTTCATGATCCTGGCGCTGCCCGCCCACGTGCCATCGCCCGCGCGGAGGAAGACGCACTCGGCGGCCATGTTCAGGCTGTGCTTGTTGGCGCGGCGGAGGACGGCGCCCAGCGGCGTGGCCGTCTGGCACAGCGGCTTGGACAGCGTGACCTTGGCCAGTTCCTCCGGCCCGGCCGTGCGGACGTTGCCGCTGAACTTGACGCCGGCCTTGACGAGCCGGTCGGCCAGGGTGCGTCCGGCCAGCAGGGGGGGCTCGTTGACGGCCACGTTCACGGGGTCGCTCGAGGCGGCCTTGATCGTTCCCTTGAGGGTGATGGTGGCGTCGGCGGGGCCCATCAGCCCGCCCCACATCTGCTCGGGGCCCTTGGTGAGCTTGTTGATGACGGTGATGTACTTGCTGGCCGGCAGCAGGACGGGCGTCAGCGCGGCATCGAAGGTGACGTCGATGCAGTTGTTGTTGAAGTTGACGGCGGCGGCGGGGGCGCAGAACCAGTTGTGGGCCTGATCGGCCGGCCAGGACGAATGGCGGTAGGACTCCTGCGGCTGGGCCTGCTTTTCGCTGAAGGCGGTGCAGACGACGATGTCGCCCTCGATGCCGTCGGGCAGGGCCTTCTTGATCGCGGCCGCCCATCGGTCGAACTCGTCGTAGGCGGTGGCGCTGGCTTCCCTGGCCAGGCTCGCGTCGCCGAAGGTGGGGTCTCCCGAGCCGAGGACCCACAGGTCCTTGCCGGCGGTGCAGGCCTTGGTGGTGAACTCGAAGCCCTCGCCCAGCCGCGTCAGCGCGAAGGCCGACGTGAGGACCTTCTGGTTGCTGGCGGGCGACAGCGGCGTGTCGTCGTTGCGGGCGAACAGTTCCTTGCCGCCGCCGATGGGCACGATCGAGACGCCCAGCAGGGGCGTGACCTTGTCCTTGGCGCACAGGGCCTGGTAGTTGGCGATCAGCATCGCCACGCGGTCGGCCAGCGGGGGGGCCTGCTTTTCAGGCCCGGCAGCGGCGGCGGGGGCGGCGAGCAGTGCGAGGACAGCCAGGCAGACGACGGGGCGAACGAACATGCAGCGCGACATGCGGGTCTCCATTCCCGGTAGTGAGATTCCGGCGACGGACACATCCATTGTGCCCGACCCATGCAAGCTACCCCGCGGGGGGAGGGGTTGTCAATCGGGACCTGCATTTGCCGCAGCGCGAGCCTTGCCCGCGGTTGGGTCGACGGTCTTCCGACGGCGCTAAGAAGCGAGCGAATGCGGACAATCGTCTGCATCGAGAGTCACGCAATTTGCCCGCGAGCGCCGGAACGAGCGACGCTCTTCTATTTCCACTTCTTCTTTTTTCTTCTTCTCTCTGCGTTCTCCGCGCTCTCTGCGGTGAATCTCTTAGCGAAGCGCCAAATCAATCCCCGAAGCACGTGCCGATGGCGCGGGCGGCGTCTATCTTGTGGTGATCGGGCGGCACGGTGCGGACCTTGTCGGCGGCCTCCTGGATGGGCTCGGAGGTGATGACGCCCTTCTGCTGCACCACCAGGCGGTTGAACTGTCCGCGCGTGAGCAGTTGGTAGGCGTGATGGCCGAAGCACGTGGCCAGCAGGCGGTCGTGCGGCGTGGGCGTGCCGCCGCGCTGGATGTGCCCCAGCACGATGCAGCGGCTCTCGATGCCGGTCATCTTCTCCATGGCCTCGGCGACGTACTTGCCCACGCCGCCCAGGCGGATGGGGTCGGGCGAGGTCTGGTCGACGTGGTTCACGAAGGCCTTGCCGCCGGCGGGCATTGCGCCCTCGCCCACGGCGATGATGGTGAACCGCTTGCCCACGCGGCTGCGGGCGAGGCACTTGGCGGCCACGCTGTCCAGCGTGAAGGGGATCTCGGGGATGAGGATCACGTCGGCGCCCGACGCCAGCCCGGCGTTGAGCGTCAGCCAGCCCGCGTAGCGCCCCATCAGCTCCACCACCATGATCCGGTGATGGCTGGAGGCGGTAGTGTGCACCTTGTCCAGCGCCTCGGCCGCCGTGTTCACGGCCGTGTCGTGACCGAAGGTGATCTCGGTGCCGAACAGGTCGTTGTCGATCGTCTTGGGCACGCCGACGATCTTGAGGCCGCGGTCGATGAGCTTGGCCGCGCCGCTCATCGTGCCATCGCCGCCGATGACGACGAGCGCTTCGAGGCCGGCCGAGTTGTAATGCTCCACCACCTGGTCGCGGACGTCCTTCATCACCCAGCCGCCGGCCTCGGGGATGGCGTAGGCAGCGGGGTTGGCCTTGTTGCACGAGCCCAGGATCGTGCCGCCCTGCGTGAGAATGTTGCTCACGTCCTGCGGCGTCAGCGGGCGAAGGCGGTTCTGGATCAGCCCCAGGTAACCGTCCTCGATGCCCACGACCTCGATGCCGCCGGTCATGGCCGCCTTGGCGACCGAGCGAATCACGGCGTTGAGTCCGGGGCAGTCACCGCCGCCCGTCAGGATCCCGATGCGTTTCAACGTGGGCATAGTCATCCTCATTCGCAAAAAGGTTCAGCTTTCGCCGCCAAATTCCGATACTATCCTCATCGGTCGGGTGTGAGGATAAACTGAATGTCCCAAATGGCGGAACGAAGAAAACACATGCGAGCGCCGGTGACGGCGGGATTGAGGTTCTTCCACGAGCCGGCCGGGCGCGAATTCTCCGCACGCAGCGTCGATATCTCCGCCGGCGGCATCAGCCTTGAGATTCCCCTGACCGTCCCCGTTTCCTGCGGCCAATCCATCCGCCTGCACAATCTGCCGGTCCGCTCGGCCGAGTTCGCCGGCGACGTGCAGGGCACCATCGTCCGCGTCGACCGTCGCGAGCTCACCCTCGCCGGCAAGGTCGGCATCGGCGTAAAGTTCTCGTTCTGACGGCCCGTGCTCTCCAAGCCGCGCCCGCGGGGTCAGCCGCTGCGGCAGATTCTCATCAACCCCGGCTCTTGGCCCTGGCCCGGCTGATCTCATCGCGAAGGGCGGCGGGGTGCTCGTCGGAGTACTTGGGCCCCATCAGCTCGAGCATGGGGTATTTCTTGATGATGGCGATGGCTCGCTTGGCCTTCTCATCGGCCTGGCTCAGCAGGGTCAGCCAGACGTCACGTTTGTAGGTGACGTTCGCCTGGTCGATCGCCTTGCGGATGGCCTCCATGACGGCATCATACTCGGCGGCGGCATCCTTGAGCGTCTTGCGCCAGGCCGCGAACGCCTCGGCGCTCTTGTTGTTGGGCGTGGGCGTCCAGTTCTTGATCTTCAGCAGGGGGCCGCAGGACTCGATCGAATCCGCCAGCCCCAGCGCCAGGCCGTACTCGACGGCCTCCTGCCCGGTCATCGTGAGGATCTTGCCCTTGTTCTTGATGATCTTCAAGCCGGCCGGCGCCGGGTTCTTGAGCACCTCGACCACCTGCATGCCGTTGGCGTCCTTCTCCAGCCCCAGCACCATGTCCATCGTCATCATCGCGTCGGAGAACAGCGGGTTGTGGCCGGCCCAGGCGGCGCACTTGCGGCACTCGGCCCGGAAGGCCGACTGGAACTTCTCCTCCACGTTGGCGGGCGTCCCCTTGGGCCCCATGGTCCAGGGCACGGCCGCCCCGATGGAGGATCGCGGCGAGACGATGATCTCCTTGCATCCCAGGCTCATGATGGCCGCGGCCGAGATGGCCTCGTCCTTCACGTACGCGACGATGCGGAGGTCGTCGTACGACTGGATCGTCTTGAGCATGTCGACCATCGAGTTGATGCTGCCGCCGGGGCTGTGGAACTGCAGGATGACCACCTCGGCCCCCGCGGCGCGGGCCGCGTCCATGCAGGTCTTCAGCGGCGCGTCGGCCATCTCCAACCCCACCATGCCTTCCAGCGGGATGAGGTAGTAGCCGCCGCGGGCCTCGCCCGTGAGGGGTTTGGCGCTCACCGTCGCCCCGGTCGATGCCGGCTTGGCCAGTGGCGTTGCCGCGGGCGAGGCGGCGGGCGTTGCCATCGGCGTTGCCTTCGGCGAGGGGGAGGGCGACGCCGCCGGCGCGCGGGTGGCGGCGGGGGCCGTGTTGGGGTCACGCACCACCGTGACGATCTGGTCCTTGGTGATCCGCCGTCGCGACATGCCGTCATCGAACATGAGCGTGTTGCTGTCTTCGCTCACGATCTGCCCGGTGAGTTTCTTGCCGTCCTTGAGGTAGACGACATCCGCCGCCTGCAGCGCCGCCCACGAAAGACACAATGCCGCCAGCGACACGATGACGATCCCGGTATTTCGAATCATGTTGGCCCCAAAAGATATGTTATCTGCACCTAAGCATAACCGCCTTCCGCCCCATGTCAAATACTCACATCGGGATTCTTCTTGCTCAATGAATCGCGTCATCGGAAGGCGCCCGGAACTGTGGCAACAGCTCATGCGAAGGCGCGTGACAAGACAGCCGTTGGGGGGTATGATATGTCTTGACCGCTATTTCGGGGTACGAAGACCATTTCAAAGGAAGCAGTCTATGGCTAACTGGATGGTTTTTTACGACTCCTACTCGCATCATGTCGAGATCTATCGCAACGACGACGGCCGCAAGGACCTGGTGAAGGTGGCCGACTCGAACCTCGAGGCCTGCGACTACCTCGACGCGAAGGTCCAGCCGCACGACGTGCTGACGTTCCGCAAGGCCAGCCGTCGCGGCCGTCAGGACTCCCGCATTACCGGCACGATGTTCCGCGCCACCTATGCCGACCGCCGAAACCAGCACTGGTGGACGATCGTGAACTAGTACTCCTTCACGGTTGAATCTGGAGTAAGGCTTTGGCGGCGGCTTGCCATTCGGCGCTGTAGAAGCCCGGGGCGTTTCCTCTTGAGTCCCGAAGGGACGACTGAGAATAGCCCAGCACTTCAGTGCCGGGTGAAGCCCATGTATCCCCATCTGAGTCCCGTAGGGACGCCTGAAACGTTTCAATCGTCCCTACGGGACTCCAATGCACCAGACCGCTCTGTCACCGAGCACTGAAGTGCTGGGCAAGCTTCAGCGGTCCCTACGGGACCCAAAGGGCAGCATCAGCGCGTTCCACGGCATCAGCGGCGCGGCTACGTGCGAACGGGGTCGGGCGGGTGGCCTGGGCCACGCACCTGCCTGCGGCAGGCAGGCTCCAAAAGGCCGTCGCACGACATACGGGTTGGCTCTTGCCAACCGCCCCCGTCAATTGAGCATCCCCCCGTGCCGACGTTCGCACGTCGCCTTGACTCTCTTCTCGCTCGCCCGGTAGAATCTTTGGGTCGTCGGAGTTTTCGTTCCTCACTGTACGAAAAAGGATCTCTCATGAGCTTGTCTCGGCGTGACTTCCTCAAGGCGGCGGTGGTGGCGGGCGTTGCATCCAAACTGGGCAGCTTTGCCGCTGCGGACGAGCAACCGGCCAGCAAGCCCGCCTCCGGCGAAATTCCCACGCGAATCCTCGGCCGCACCAAGCAGGCCGTCACCATCCTCGGTCTGGGCTGCGGTTACATCGGCCACAAGCCCAACGATGAAGCCGCCACGGCCAAGGTCGTCGAGGCTGCACTGGCCGGGGGAATTCGCTACATCGACACCTCGGCCGACTACCTCGATTCCGAATCCCGCCTGGGCCCCGTGCTCAAGGGCGTGCGCAAGGACATCTTCCTGGTCACCAAGGTGAACTACCCCGACGACGAGAAGTGCGAGAAGGAGTTCGCCGACAGCCTCAAGAAACTCCAGACCGATCACGTCGACCTGCTGCTGCTGCACTGCGTCGGCCAGCGCAAGGAAACCACCGACCCGATGGACCAGATCCTCGGCAAGGGGGGCGCCATCGAGTTCCTCAACAAGGTGAAGAAAGATGGCCGCTCGCGCTTCATCGGCATGAGCATCCACGCGGTGACGGGCAAGGACGGCAAGGTGGCCGACGACTGCTTCGCCCCGGCCAAGAAGATCCTGGACAATGCGGACCTGGACGTGGTCATGCCGTTCGTAAACTACATCGCGCGCAATGAAATGAACGCCGAGGAGAAGATCGTCGCCCCCTGCCTGAAGAAGGGCATCGGCGTGACGGCGATGAAGCTGCTGGGCGGGGCGCCGGCCAAGGGCCAGACCTCGCCGCTGGTGGACGACTACGACCGCGCGTTTCGCTACGCGCTGAGCGTGCCGGGCGTCGCGTGCGGCGTCATCGGCTGCCGGACCGTGGACGAGGTGAACCGCGCCATCCGCGCCGCCAAGGAATTCAAGCCCCTTACTGACGCCGAGATGGCCGAGTGCGTCAAGATCGGCGCCCAACTCGTCGCGGCCAAGTCGCAGAAGGTCTCCATGTTCCGCCGCCACTACCCGGTGGACATGGGCGGCGTGCACCTGGCGTAAGGCAGAAGGAAGAGAGCGGGATTCAGGAAGATTCAAAGGATTAAGAGGATTAGAGAAGCGAAAGAGAAAGAATCCCTTTAATCCTCCGAATCCCCTAATCCCGCTCGCATTTTCTGCTCGTCGGGAAGGCGAAGAGAGCGGGATATAGGAGAATTCGAAGGATTAAGAGGATTCGAAGGATGAAGAAGAGCAGAGGAGAAGCCGGTCGTCGGAAGACACCCCCAAGCGAGTACGCTTGAGGGTGGCACCGCGCCCGGTGGCACCGCGCCCGGCGAAGAAGAACTGCTTTTCGTTCTGTCTTTCCTAATCCCCTAATCCTTTGAATCCTTTTAATCCCGCTCGCATTGTCTTCATCTCTTCTTTGAAAGGAATGCAGGCCATGGGCGATCTTCGCGACCTCAGGCAGCTTCTGCACCAGGGCGGTTACTATCCCCAGGAGATCGAGCGGATCCTCGACAAGAAGAACCCCGCGTTCATCAAGTTCGACCCCGAGCTGGGCTACGTGCTGCTGAACTACGTCTTCGCCGACGGCATGGAAGGCACGCAGTCGGCGTACACGTACTACAAGCGCGGCGGGCATCGCAAGATGGTGCACTACGCCGACCAGCCCTGCCGCATCAATACGTATGGCGACAGCTACACGCAATGCGCCCAGGTCTCCGACGGCGAGACCTGGCAGGAGGTGCTGGCCGCCCACTTCCGCGAACCCATCCGCAACTTCGGCGTCGGCGGCTATGGCGTGTACCAGGCCTACCGCCGCGCCCTTCGCACCGAGGTGCAGAAGGACCTGGCGGCCGAGTACATCATCCTGAACGTCTGGGACGACGACCACATGCGGAACATCGACGCCGCCCGCTGGATCCGCGTCGCCTGGATGTGCCGCGACCTGCCCCGCGGCCGCAAGGACACCTACCCGGTGCACGGCTTCCCGTGGGCGCACCTGCGGTACGACCTCAAGGCCGGCAAGTTCGTCGAGTGCCCCGGCATGTGCCAGCGGGCGGGCGACCTCCGCAAGCTCGTCGGCGGCGAGAACTTCTACAACGCGTTCAAGGACGACCACGCCGCGCACCTGTACTGCCTGCGCGAAGGCGGCGAGGCGCCGGTGGCCGAGCTGCAGCAGATCGCCGAGGCCCTGGGCGTGAAGGTGAACCTCACCACCAAGAGCAAGGCCAAGCGCACCGCCGAGGCCGTCAAGCTGCACTATGCCTACGGCATGCACTCCACGATGTGGATCGTCAACTCCCTCACCGACTGGTGCCGCGATCACGGCCGCAAGCTCCTGGTGCTGCTGAGCTACGACGTGCCGCAAGTCATGGAGTACCTGGCCAAGGGCACGCGGTTCGACGAACTGTTCGTGGACTTCATGGAGAAGCGCAAGGCCCCCTACGTGGACTGCCTCAAGAAGGCCCGCGAGGAGTTCAAGGACTACAAGCTCACGATCCCCAAGTTCTGCGAGAAGTTCTATGTCGCCCGGGCCGGCGCGCAGGTATTCGGCCACTACAGCCCCGCGGGCGTCTTCTGGTTCGCCCAGTCCATCCGCAAAGAGCTCGTCCAGTGGCTCAGCCCCAAGCCGCCGGCGTACCGGTGAAGAAGAAGCAGAATCAAGCAGGGATAAGAGGGATGAACGCGGATACGAAGGCCCTGCAGGCGGGGTAGGTTGTGGCGTATGCCAAGGACCAGTCGAGGACCGGCGGCGTCCGCGGGCATGTGGTCAACCGGGGCGATGGCCGACCGTCTTTCTGTAAAAGTAGCCTGTCCCCTTTTCCGTTCGACTCGTCCGGTGCCACCCCCAAACTCGTTTGGGGGTGAGATGAACAACCGAGCCGAGAACGCCCAGTTCGCTTTCGCCTACTTCTTCCACTTCGTCGGGCTTTCGAGAAACTCGTCGGTGAGGGCCTTGAGTTCCTTGGCCATGCCCTTGAGCTGGTAGTCCTGGCAGAAGGGCGAGATGTGCTTGCGCATCATGAAGTGCGAGGGGCGTTCGAAGCCCTCGGGCAGTTTGGATTCGTCGACGCGGCTGACGCCGGCGGCCTGCACGCCGGGCAGCAGCCACTGGCTGATCTCCCAGAAACGCTCGAGGCCCCAGAAGACGTTGTACTTGTTCGCCTTGGCGTCGAAGGTCACCTCCATGTACGAGCCCGAATACGCCAGAATCACGTCGCAGGGGTGCTCGACGAAGGTCTGGATGTCCGGCCCCATCTTCTGGCGGTAGTACTGCATCGCCTTGATGTCGTCCATCGAGCTGCCGAACGTGTCGAGATAGAACAGCGTGAAGCCCATGTCCATCATCTTCTTGAAGCGGCCCCACATGATCGACAGGTGCTGCGGGTCGTCGGCGTTGATGCGGACGGTCCAGTCTTCCTTCCAGTTGCCGCGGAAGGCGATTTCGCCCGGGCGGGCGCACACGCCCATGCGGACGTTGCCTTCCTTGAACGCCGCCCGCATCTGCGGGATGTTCTGCTCCACGCTGGGCGGCAGGACGTCGAAGTCAGGCCGGTACATCGCGCCCCGCGGGTCCTGCCCGCCCAAGGCCCAGATGATCATGCCCTGACCGTTGCCCGCGGTCAGGCCGCCTACGACCGAATCGCAAAACCGCTTCATGCCCTCGGGCAGGTCCACGCGCCGCCCCTCGCCGTGGAAGCCCAGCGGGTTCGTCTCGGTGATGCTGGCGGAATCGGCGATCGACATGTTGCCCATCGGGCGGAAGTCGGCCTTGTAGTGCACCATCCCCAGCGTGGGGTGGCCGAACGTGGCCGCGAAGTGTTCCTTGTAGGGCGTCAGCAGGTGCTTCCAGTCCTTGTCGGTGCTGACGCGGAGAAGCATCTCGAACGTCAGGGCGCCGCCGGCGGGGATCTCCTGCGGGCGGGCGTACACCAGGCGGCGGGCGTTGGGGCCGGCCCGGTCGCTCCACCAGAAGAACCCGGTGTAGGCCAGACCGGTGTTCAGCGGCGTGAGGCCCACGCCGAAGGACTCGTCGATCGCGTAGCTGCCGCCGATGCGGTTCTCGAAGCTGGGGTGATAGCCACGGAAGCCCTCCGCGTGCGCCGCCATCCAGCCCGGGTCCTGCCGCACCATCCAGCCTTGGGGCTCTGCCGCGAACAGGAACGTCAGGCCCTCGAAGGCCGTGACCTTGATGGGCTTTTCCGCCCGGTTGTTCTCGACGCGGGCCTTGATCCGCACGTCCTCGCCGCTGAAGGTGTAATCGAACACCGCCTGGGCCTCGGGGCCCACGTGCTTCACCCGCACGCGATTGCCGGGCTCGAGCACCTCCATCGACTTGGCCGTGAATTCCAGCGCAGCCGGCTTGCCGTTGGGCACCAGCATGTGCGACGCATCGGTCGCCCGCCACATGCCCCGGGCCACTTCCTTCTCGCCGACCGAGATCGACGACAGCCCCTCCGCCGTCACCTTGAAGACCACGCCCTGTGAGGTCTTGCAGCTGAAGGACGCGCCGGGCGCAGTGGCTGGCGCCGAAGTAGCGATGGGCTTCGCCGGCTGCGCCTCAGCCGTCGCGACCAGAAGGCATACGAACGCCCACAGAGACAGCATCGCCGCGCAGCTTTTGGTATTCATGGGAGCCTTCCTTCACTTCGGCAGATGACACCGGTACTCGACATGGACGCGGATAATAACGGCCCCGACATGCCCACGCCAAGCGAGTTGACGTTATGAATACAGCCAGGCCACGTCGAACAGCGCGGCGCGAAGATCGAGGCGGTGGTGGTTCATCAGCCACCGGTCGGTGAAGTAAGGGCAGGTCCAGTACATCAGCACGATGCGGCCGCCGGAGGCGGCGAAGGCGACGGGGTTGGAGAACGCGCGGCCGGGGTCGGTCTCGATGTCGCGCATGCGGCCCCACGTCGCGCCCTCGTCGCCGGAGACCGCCACCGTCAGCGGCGACCGTTTGCCGTAGTGGCTGCCGAAGCGGGGGTCGTACGGGCTGTTGTTCCACACGATCATCAGGTCGCCCGTCTGCGGGATGCGGATGAGTTCCGGGCACGATTCCGGCGACCGCAGGCCCGTCGTCTGCGCCTTGGACCACGTGAGCCCGCCGTCGGCGGAATGCGATTGAAACACCGACCCCAGCTGCGTGCGCATGACCATCAGCAGCCGCCCGTCGCGGAGCTCCTCCACGTGGGCCTCCATCGCGCCGCGGAGGGGCAGGTCCACGCCCTGCGATGAGAATCGCCACGTCGCGCCGTCGTCGTCGCTGACGTAGCTGCCCACGGCGACGTGATCCGTCGGCGTCCACGTCAGCCCCAGCATCTGGGAGACCGGCAACACGATGCGGCCGCTGCGGAGGCGCTTCACCACGCCGCTGGCGCAGGAGAGACGCTGGTGGTCCCAGATCGGCCGCGGGGGGCCGAACGTGCGGCCCTGGTCGGCGGAGCGGCAGACGTACGCGGAGGTGATCGATTCCTTGCCCGCCGCCAGCACGTGGTAGCGGAAGTAGAGGAGCAGCCAGTCGCCGCACGGCAACTGGAGCAGGTTGGGGCTGTAGACGTTCACGTCGCCGGGGTTGCTGTGCACCAGCACCTGGTGGCTGCCCCACGTGAGCCCACCATCGGCCGAGGTCATGGCCGAGAGCTGGTTGGGCGCGTTGTCGTGTCCGCCGTGCTCGTTCTGGAGGTACTCCTGCCAGACCATGAACAGCGTGCCGTCCTGCCGCTGCAGGATCGCGGGTTCGGAATTCCTCGGATGTTCCGCCGTCGCCTCGGCAACGACAACGATCTGCGGTTGTCTAATGGTCACGCGAGTCAGCCCTTCTTTCGTATGTCGATCTTCATCGTGCGCCCACCTCGCCGCGCGGTTCTATGGCTGGGGGTGGCGGCCTTCCCAGGCCGTCACCTATGGCGCCACGAGTGGTGGGCAAGCTCGCCACGGCGAGTCTCGCCTGCGGCGGACCTGCCCATCTACGGGACGCTACACCATCTTCACCCGGGCGATGCTCAGCGGCGGCAGGGTGATGGTGGCGCCGGCGGGCAGGGTGGTGGTGGGCATCTTCTCGTCGAGCGGCTCGCGGCCGACCATGAGGGTGCAGTCGGCTGCGCGGCCGAGTTCAGCGGGCAGCGCGAGCGGGACGCTTTGCTCGGCGTCGCGGTTGATGACCAGCACGTAGGCGCCGCCGTCGCCCTTGAGGCAGATGGCGTCCAGGGCCGGGCTCTTGCCGCCGGCGATGGTCGGGCCCTCGAGCTCGATCGCCTGCACCTCGCCCCCGAACGCAGGGCGGTAGAGTTTGAACACGTCGGCCGGGGGCGTGATCTCGAAGCGCGGCCCCTTGGCCAGAAGGATGCCCATGACGTTCACGAGGTTGTAGAAGTTGGCGAGTTCCAGCTGCCTCCCCAGCCGCACCCAGTGGTGCAGCATCATGGCGGTGAACATCGCGTGCTCGACGTCATAGCGTTCCCAGAAGCCCTTGTTGTCGTGGTGGCTGGCCCAGTGCCACAGGTTCTATTCGGTGATGGCGACGGTCTTGCCGAGCTTGTCCAGCCCGCGGGACTGCAGGTCGGTCGCGGCGCTCTTCACGGTCCCGGCCATGCCGTCTGCCGCGGCCACCAGGGCATCCTGGCGCACGGGCCCGGCGGCGTTGTGGGGCACGCCGCTGTAGTGGTGCACGTCGGCCAGGTCGTACAGCTCGGGCGGGGCCTGGTCCAGCACGGTGGTCCGCCACGTCTTGTTCCAGCCGGGCTCGATGTTAGAGCAGCCCTCGGAGGCGATAGCGATGATGCGGGCCTTGGGGTACGCCTTGCGAATGGGGGGCACGAACTCGCGGAGCACGTCGACGTACATCTCCGGCGTGCAGTTGCCCACCTCCTGCACGAGGTACGTCTCGTTGCCGATCTGCCAGTACATTGTCGGCGGCTCCAGCCCCTGCTGCGTCCACCACGACCAGCAATACTCGGCCCACTCGCGGGCCTCCTCGACGGTGCCCGAGCCGATGTTCACGGTGATCTGCGGGATGATGTGCAGGTCGCGGCACATCGCGAGGTACTCGTCGGTGCCGAAGTCGTATCGCATGCCATCGGGAAAGCGGAACATGGCCTCGTAGAGGTGCGCACGCCGGTGCAGCGGGCCCGTGCCGTTGCGCCAGTGGTAGCCGCTGGACGCGTGGCCGCCGGGGAAGCGCAGCGGGCCGATGTGCATCGCATCGATCGCGCCGATCATCTCGCCGCGCAGGTGCCCCTCGGTGGCGCCGCGGAGGTGCACCTGGTCGATGTACACGGTGCCTGGCTGGGACATCACGCAGTAGAACACGGTGGCGTCGTCGTCGGCCGGGGCGGCCAGCGTGGCCTCGTAGGGCTTCCAGTAGCAGGCGTTCACGTCGATCATCGCGCAGGAGTATTCCGGCAGCCTCGCCTTCAGCGGCCGCAGGCCCACGCGGAGCTGCACGGGCTTGTTCTGCGCGCGGGCCCACATCGTCACCTTCAGCGTCTCGCCCTTGCGGACCCAGCGCCCGATCTGGCAGATGCCGCCCTCGTGGCCGGCGCAATTGCGGATCATCTGGCTCTGCTGGCCGGAGACGGCCATGCCCAGCGTCAGGTCGTACTGCATGCCCGGGGCCGCGTAGTGCCACACCGGCTGCCAGCCGGCCGCCACGCGGGTCTGCACGTCGCCGGCGCCGAAGAAGTAGGGGTTGTCCAGCCGGTCCGACAGAAGGCCCGGCACGAGGTCGAGACACAGTTCGACGTTCTGGCCCAGCAGCGTTTCGGTCACGCGGTAACCGGCTGAGCCGGTGGTGCGAATGGAAGCGCTCATATTGAGCTCCTTATTGCGAGCAGAGAGTATAACAGCGAGAATAGCGGGCGGTGGTTGAAAACCTTCCTGAGGGTGGCGGCCTTCCTGCCTCCGGCAGGCAAGCCCAGGCCGCCACCCCTTTCATTGCGGCAAAAGGAGATTCCATGAGCACCAGCGATTGCAGCGCCTTTGAGATCGATGGCGGCGGGTGGCGGTATCATTCCGGCGCGGTGGTTTACACCGAGCGACTGGCCGGCGGCAGGCTGCTGGCGGCGGCGCTGCAGCACACCGGCATTCCGTGCTGTCCCCGCGAGGAAATCCACGGCCAGCCGTCCTTCGACCTGGTCATCGACGGCGACTCGTGCCAGTTCGACTGGCAGCTGGCCGAGGCGACCAAGTGCAGCCAGGGCGACCTGCCGTGCATTCGCCTGGTGCTTCGCCACGCCCGCCGCCCCGTGGAACTGACGATCGACACCCGTCCCTGCGGCGAGGGCATGTTCCACCGCCGCATGACGCTCAAGAACGTGTCGAAAGACCAGGTGCTGGGGCTCACCTCCGTCGCGCCGCTGTCGGGCGTGGCCATGCCGATGGGCGAGCTGAACCGCGAGATGCCCGCCTTCCCCTTCCGCGTCGGCTGGATGGAGGAAGTGGAGTGGGGCAACGAGGGCAAGTTCGCTTGGCATGACCTGCCGCGGAACACCGAAGTGGCGATCGGCTCCAACCGCGGGCGCAGCGGCTATACCACGCCCTGGGCCATCGTGCACAACACGCTGCTGGGCGGGTACCTGGTGCTGGGCCTGTCGTGGTCGGGCAGTTGGCGGATGGGCTTCGCCTACGATCACAGCCCCGGCGGCCAGCGGGCGTCGCTGCGGTACACGATGTCCCCGGTGGGCCTGCCGCCGCATCGGCTGATCGAGCCCGGCGAGACGCTCGCGTTGCCAGAGGTGCATTTCGGACTCAATTCGCAGGGCTTTGACGAGGCGGTCCAGGCATGGCACGGCTACCTGCGGCGCTGCGTGCTGCGATCGCCCACGCCCCAGCGTCCCCAGCCCGTGATTTACAATCACTGGGGATACATGGAACACGAGATGTCCGAGCAGGGCCTGATGCGCGAGGTGGACATCGCCGCCGACGTCGGGGCCGAGATGTTCATCGTCGACGCCGGCTGGTATGCCGACGCGGGCACCGGCTGGCCGGAGACCAGCGGCGACTGGCGATGCGGCAATCGCCTGCCGCGCGACCTCAACCCGGTGTTCGAGTACGCCCGCTCGCGCGGGCTGGCCTGCGGCCTGTGGTGCGAGGTGGAGTCGGCCGGCAAGTCCTCCAACCTCGCCAAGGAGCATCCCGACTGGTTCATCACCCGGTACGGCCAGACGGTGCAGCGCGTGCTGGACCTGGCCAAGCCCGCCGTGCGTGAATACGTTGAAGCGACGATCTTCCGCCTGATCGAGCAGTACCGCCTGGAGCTGTTCCGCCTGGACTACAACATCGATGCGTGGGAGGGCGGCTTCAACGACCGCGGCGGCCGGGCCGAGAACACCCAGTGGCGCCACGTGGAGGCGATGTACGGCATCTTCGACCGCGTGCGGCAGAAGTACCCCGATCTGCAGCTGGAGAACTGCTCCAGCGGCGGCGGGCGGACGGACGTGGGCATGGTCAGCCGCTTCACCACGACGTGGATCTCCGACTGGATGAAGATGCCGCGGACGGTCCGCATCCTCAACGGCATGACGCTGGCCCTGCCGCCGGAATTCGTCGACCGCCTCTTCGGCGTGTGCATGCAGGGCAGCCACCAGGGCGACCCGGACATGCAGCTGCAGACGATCATCCTGGGCCACCCGACGCTGTCGGGCCTGACGCCCACGATCGGCCAGGCCAACCCCGCCCTGATGGCCAAGGTGCGGAAGTACGTGGGCATCTACAAGGACTTCATCCGCCCGCTTCAGCCCTGCTGCCGCGTGTACCACCACACGCCGGACTTGGCCGGGGTCAACGGCAGCGGCTGGTGCGCGGTCGAGTACGTCAGCGACGACCGCCTCCGCGCCGTGGCCGCCGCCTTCCGCCTGACCGAGGCCGCGGACGAATACCGCCTGGTCTTCCGCGGGCTGGACCCCTCGCGACGCTACAACCTGCGGCTCGAGCCCGAGGGATTCTCGGCCGCTGCCCAGGGGCTCGATCTCATGCAGTCCGGCTGGCGCATCCGCCGCGACACGCCCCTGACTTCACAGATGATCCTGGCCGAGGCGATGTAGCCGTGGCTGATTGACCGCCAACAGATCAGACAAATCGGTGCCACCCCCAAACTTGTTTGGGGGTGAGAAGGCGGCACCGATTCTCCGGCGCACTGGATCGGCGAGGGCGGTCGAGAGTCTCCGGATCATCCGCGTTCATGGGCTTGCCTGCCGCAGGCAGGTCACTGAAGTGACCATGCCGGGGTCTTGACACCGTGGGGTCGGTGGTTGTTCTCACCCCCAAACGAGTTTGGGGGTGGCACCGAGAAGGCACCGACAAACCGCCATTTGCAATTGCATGACTGCCGCGGGCGGGTATCATGGCGACGACGTATGAGTGGGAACGAGCGGTACATCCTGACGCATCTGCAGGCCCTGGAGGCGGAGAGCATCCACATCCTTCGCGAGGTGGCGGCTGAGTTCGAGCGCCCCGTGATGCTCTATTCGGTGGGCAAGGACTCCTCGGTGATGGTGCACCTGGCCCGCAAGGCCTTCTATCCCGGGCGCATTCCCTTCCCGCTGCTGCACGTGGACACGGGGATGAAGTTCCCGCAGATGTACAGCTTCCGCGACGACTTCTGCCGCCAGATCGGGGCCGACCTCCGCGTGTATCGCCACGAGAAGGCGATCGCCGAGGGCGTGAACCCCGCGGCCCTGGGCACGGTCAAGTGCTGCGCGATCCTCAAGACCGAGGCCCTGCTGAACGCCCTGCGCGAGGGCGGCTTCGACGCCGCCTTCGGAGGCGCCCGCCGCGACGAGGAAAAAAGCCGCGCCAAGGAGCGAGTCTATTCCTTCCGCGACGCCATGGGCCAGTGGGACCCCCGCAACCAGCGCCCCGAACTGTGGAACCTCTACAACGGCCGCGTCAACAAGGGCGAGAGCATCCGCGTCTTTCCGCTGTCGAACTGGACGGAGCTGGACGTGTGGATGTACATCCACCGCGAGAAGATCCCCGTCGTGCCGATGTACTTCGCGCAGGATCGCGAGATGCTCGTCCGCCAGGGGCAGCTGATCCCCCTGGGCGAGCACGTCCGCCTGCGCGAGGGCGAGACGCCGCAGCGCGTCCTGTGCCGCTTCCGCACGCTGGGCTGCTACCCCTGCACGGGCGCGGTCCGCTCGTCGGCGGCCACCGTCGAGGAGATCATCCGCGAGACCATGACCACCCGCCACAGCGAACGCATCACGCGGGTGATCGACCACGACATGGACGCCTCGATGGAGCAGAAGAAGAAGGAGGGCTACT
>CAZTVF010000107.1:0-18081 GCA_964616985.1 uncultured Planctomycetaceae bacterium | reverse complement strand
ATTACGCGCCGATTATCCCCCCGAGGTGGGCCCGTTTTGCTCGCCGATTACCAAAGCAGTCCTTTCTGGCGCTAACGAACGGTAGCCCCTGGAGAGTAAACCCCCGCATCCCGCTCCGTTCCGAGACCACGGAGTTCGTCGAGGCCAGCACGTGGGCAGCGTCTAGGAGGTCGCGGAACACTGTCCTCCGAATCTCCTTTGGGGTTCCTGTCCTGGTGGTAACAGCAAACCCAGTGTGTTCACCCATGATCGGGTGCGTCATGACTACTTCGCGCATCTGCTCGTCCAATTCATACGGCAGGTTTGGCTGGTGCAGATACGCCGTCATCGCATTTGGCGACATAAAGGTGATGTCCCCGACCACCCACTTGCCGCTGATCGGCGGGACATCGCTGACGGTTAGTTGGAGTGTTGGCACAATAACGAGCCATCTGGAGTCGGTGTCTTCAGGGTCCGGCATGTGGTCCTCGGCGTTCAGGCACGTCCCAATCTGGTGACGGGCATCACCAGAGATGCCTTCGTCAGCGCTGCGGAGTTGATCACGGTATGCCTAAGGACACTGAACGTCATCATCCAGCCCAAGTTCACGGAGGCTTGCCTTTGTCTCCTCGATCCGCTGAGGCAGCAAGCCGCCGTCGGGGCTGATCTCGAAGGTGACTTTCAGCCGCAGGCCGCCGGTGGTGGCGTACTTGGCCAGCACCTTGCTATAGAAGTTCATCCACTTCTGGGCGGGCACCTCTCCAGACCATCTCAGGCCCTTGATCTCCGTGGGTTTTGGCGGCGGCGGGGGTGGTGGCGGCGTAACGTCCTTCTTGGCAATGACCACCGTCGTCTGTGTCCGCACTGCGCCGGCAGTCGCTTCGATCAGGAACTCGCCTTCGTCGGCGCCCGCCGTGAACCCGCCCTTGGCATCGATCTGGCCGCCCTTGGCGGACCACGCGATCTGCGGCACGTCCACCGGCCGACCGTGCTGATCCGCGCCCTTGACCTGGAAGGTTACCTGTGCCGTCGGCCTCAGCTGGGGTCGCTCAGGCTGAATCGCCAGAGTCGTGAGCTTCGGCGGCTCGATATGCTTCTTGGCCTCCTCGGCGGTGATGATGAACAGGTCGTCGGAGATCTCGATCTCATGAATAGGCAGGTCCGAGGCGAAGATGAAGGGCTTGTACCCGCCCGCGGTCTTCCCCACGTAGGCGATGATGCCGCTCGACACACCCCGCGAAATGGTATCTTTGACCGAGTCCCCATCAAGCAGCCGAGGGAACTGCGGCGACGCGAAGAACGCGTCCCGCACCGACTTGGTACTCCACTCCGTGAACGCTGGCGGCCAGTTGCGAACCAGGAAATTGGGGCTGACACCCGTCTCGATATCGCCATCCTGCCGTAGTCGGTCCACGATCAACTTGACCATGCCACCAGTAGATTGGCTCGAATGAACCAAGCCAAGGTCAACCACACGGACCTTGTTGTCCTTGCCGAGCAGCGCCACGTTCTTGTAGGTCCGCCAGACGCATTCCTTCAGGTCGCGCTGGGCCTTTTTCAGGTTCTCCACGAGTTGGGCCTGCTGAGTGTCGTCGAGCTTGTCTTCCTCCTCGTCCTTGATGGCCTGCCACGCCAGGAGCTTCCGGGCTTCATCCCGTAGCGCCGCATCGTCGTCAGCCACGACGAACGTAAGCGCACTCTTAAAGGTTCGGCCCGAACTGCCGTATTCGCGGATCAGCCCGTCGATCAGCCCCATCGTCTTCTTGTCGCCCATCGAATCACTCGGCGGCAGCACAGCCAGGCTCAGCGTTGGCCTGTCGGGAATCTGGTTTGATTTCTCCGGGAAGGCCACCATCTCCAGGCCCGGCTGCTTCTCGAAAACCTTGAGGATTTCAGCCCGAATGCGTTCCTCGATCTTCGGCGCCTCGACGTTCGCCCGCCGATCCGCCAGGAGTTTGTTCAGGTTCGGCGCAAGGCCGAAGCGGTACTTGTTCCGTTCGACGCGCATGAAGTAGCACGACTCGCTCAGGGACTCCAACGCCGTCTCGATGTTGCCCACGTCCAGCCCGGGCTCGGCCACGGCCAGGCGAATCTCCGGCGCTGTCGCCTCGCCTTCTTTGGCTTGGCCGCCGTTGGACTCAAAGAACACGACCGTCGCCACCTTCCGGTGTAGGCGGGCCTTCTTGATCGTGTCCACTGCCTCGGCGTCCAACCGCGTGGCGTGGGAGTCCTTCTTGCCGCAAATGTCCGTCGTGACGGCCGCCTCGAGCTTCTGCTCGCCGAGTTGCTCGAACACGGCCGTGCGGAACATGGGGTCCTCGAGCGGGGCCGTGCCCAGACCGATCAGCGGGTCCTTCTGCGCGCCCTTGTAGCCTTCCTGGTAGGCCGAGGACACCCATAGCGCCAGGAGACGCAACACACCGCGCGTCTGCTGAAATCGCGGCAATGCCTGCCATTTTCGCTCGAATACCGAGAGCACCATCGGGTGGAACGGGTATGTCGCCTCAATGGCCTCGCGGGCGTTGTCCACGGCGAACCACTTGGGCACCTGTTCGCGGTGCTCCACCACCCAATCCGCGTAATCGGCCGCGATCTTCCTGCCCTCCGGGGGCAGGCCGCCCCAGTCGAACAGCCGTCGGCGGATGATCTCCGACGTTTCCGCCTCGGCCGACATGACCACCGCCTTGCCCAGCCGGTCCAACAGCTTCTTGAACCGGGTGTAATCGGCTTGGTCCTCGGCCGTCATCTCCAGTTCCGATGCCGGGATCGACACCGCCAGCACCACGTTGTTCTCGCCCCGGGCCGTCTCGGACAGGTTGTGCAGGAAGTCGTAAAGCTGCGTCGACAGCCCGCTCTTGCGGCTCCGGCTGACGTAGTTCAATAACTCGTCCATCAGAATCAGGCTCGGGCGATCCTTCGGCAGCATCTTGCGGATCACGTCGCCGGCGGGCGCGGTCAGCGTCCGTTCGTGCTCGGCAACGACCGCGAACGATTCTGCTCCGCCCAACTGCCAGGCCATTTCGCCCCAGGGAGTCCTGCGGTGCGGTGTGCCATCGTCACCGCCCCGCCCAGCGATAGAGTCGAACTCGGTGCCCACGAACGTGGCGACAGCCGCTTGCGGCACTGTGGGAACACCGGCCTTGCCCATCAGCCGATCCACTCCCGTCCAGCCTTCGGCCTTGCGCCCGTTGCAGGCTAGGTGATACAGCACCGTCAGCGCGTGCGTCTTGCCGCCGCCGAACTGGGTGGCCAGGTTGAAGACGGCCGAG
Organism: uncultured Planctomycetaceae bacterium; assembly: GCA_964616985.1. Classification (GTDB taxonomy): domain Bacteria; phylum Planctomycetota; class Phycisphaerae; order SM23-33; family SM23-33; genus CAZTVF01. The sequence goes on along the minus strand of CAZTVF010000107.1, from coordinate 14,833 downwards.
GTCTCGGTCTTGATGCCCGACAGCCGGCGCAGGACTTCCGCGCCCAGGCCCAGCAGGTTCGTCGTCATGTAGGTGCGGTCGAAGAATCGCTTGGGGTCGCGGTAATCGTCCGGGGCCGTACCCTCGCGCACCTTGTCCAGATGGACGGCGAACTCAGAGGCGTCCAAGGGACGGCCTTCTCGAAGGTCTTCACGCGGTTCAACGATCTTGTACCAGGGTTTCTGTGCCATATCTTCGCCTTCAGGCTAGTTCAAATCGGCCGATTCCAGGGCTTAGCCGCCACCACTTGAAGAATCCATAGGGGAACGTGGAGGACTCGCCCCGCGAGCCGACCACCACAATCGTTTCACCGTGCAGACTGGTCAGATGCGCCGTCGCCATGCCGCCTATGACCGCATCTCGCAACCGCCGAACCAGCGGTGCACCCTCTTCGGCGTCCTTTCGATAGCAGAACACGACGCGCAGATCGGCCCGGACGCAAAGAACCTTCCAGAGCGAGTAAGCGATACGGTCTTCCTGTGAATTGTTCTCCAATTCCATGATGGCTTTCGGAAAACGCCATCGCCCTGGGCCGTCGGAAAACGCAACCGCGTCAAGGGACAGATACTCACTCCGCGGCACGGGCAGGAGGTCAAGCCGGTGCCCCTTGGCCGTCGCGGTCCAACCCATGGCTCGGCACGTCATAACAACAGCCTCTGTGAGGACTGTGGTCCAGGCAGTCATGTCCTCCTGCAAGGACGCGTCGCGCAGCGAGTCGGCTGCATCGCGGGCTTGGACGACCTCGAAGAACCGCTGTTGCCAGGTTTTCTCAAGTGCGGCCATCAGCACCCAAGGTCTTTCTTGCGGGCATCTACCGGGCGGCCTTCACGCAGGTCTTCACGGGGCTCGACGAACTTGCACCAAGGCTCAGGTAGCACGGTCTAGAACCTCCTGAATCTTCTTGAAGCCGTATCCGGTCGGCGCAGTAACGCGCCACACATAGCAGACGCAATCGGTTGGACTTGGATCGTTCGGGAACTTGCCCTTGAGCATAGTCTGAATACTAGACATGACTATCGGACCGTAGTCCGTCGCACCACGGTTAGGACCAAGGTCCCGTGCCACGGCACACCACCTCTCCAGGATGGGTTTCGGGGCAGTGGTACTCGCTGTGTAGATGTGGTGGTGGCACTTGTCGCCTGGTGACTTCCCAAGGATGCCTTTGAGCACTTTGATCCGTCGGGCCCCGTCGCCGGGGTTTGCTTCCTTATCAAAGACCTCCTCCTCAATGGCCTTGCTGATTCCGGCCAGAATGAACCACCGCTGGCAGGGCTCTGCTTGCCCAACCCAACACACATGGGTCAAGCGGTACAGATCCCGGAAGACCTCATCAGACAGAGTTGCTCGAACGCTCGTACCTGCCCATTTGGTCTCAATAACGTCGGTAATTGCAGTGCCGCCTCTCCTCTTGAGACAGAAATCAAAAGCCTTTGGCTTGGTGGCAGTGTCCCAAGGAGCAGAATGTTCCGGCACGACTTTGTGGCCCTGTGATGCCTTCAGGAATTGACCAATGGGCTGCCGAAGTGCTGCCTCGGAAAACAGGTCTGCGCGGCCGCAGAGCCGTTCCCACTCCAGCCAATGAGCAATCGCTCGTGAGAGGTTCTCTGCGTTCATGCTTAGAAGCCCAACCCTTTCTTGCGCGCCAGGACGCCATCGACCCAGCGTTTCTCGTCCGTGCCGGCAGGATACAGCGCCGAGAGGGCCTGGGCCAGGCGCCAGAATCGCTGGTCGCGGCCGATGCCTTCATCGACCAGGAACCGCCGCAGGGCTTCGCCCCGGCCGGCGGCGAAGAGGATCATGGTTTGATGCAGGCGGTCCAGGACGGTCTCGCCGACCTTCGACACGCTCTTTTCGCCCCAGCCGCCGCTGGCGGCCTCGGCGGCCTCCAACTCGGCGGCGAAGTCCAACTTCATCTGGCTGTCCTTCTTCTTCCGCCTGCTGGAGGGCGCATCTGCCTGGTCCTTGCCGAATAGGGCCTTGGTCCGCTCGGCCACCGAAAGCAACCGCGCCGTCTCGCCCTTGACCTCGACCATGCCGGCCAGTTTCTCCAAGTGAGCACCCAGGCCTTGGGCAATCTTCCGGGCGGCGTCATATTCGAGCGAGTACCCGCCGGCAGCCTTCTTGTCGCCAGCGTCCTCGTCGCCATCGTCTTCGGTCTCTTCATCGCCGCCGGCGGTCTCCTGCCCGCTGAGGCTGGCCAGCGTCCACAGCCACATGGCCGTCAGGCGGGCATCCTCCTCAAAGCCGGTGGCGTCGCTGCCGCTGAAGATCATGCCAAGGGCTTCCTTGGACACCGCCGCCCATACCTGCTCTAGGTATTCCCGCAACGTAACCTGTTCACCGCTGGCCTTCTCCACACGTGAGTAACGGGAGAACACCTCCAACGCCGGCCCCAGACAGGCGAAGATGGCATCCGCACCCACGACGCCTTCTTCGGCCAGACGCGGCAGCCAGTCGTGAATGCGGTTCGGCAGTTCGGCAAGAACGTCGCGCCAATCTCCGGTTTCGTTGGCGAGAGTGCCGGCCGCCGTCTCACGTGGGCGGCACACGAGATGCACGGACGACGCCAACGCCGCTGAGCCCTTAGCCCGCAGCCGCGATCCCATTTCAGTGTCGATGGGCCACGACCCGGTGATCGTCAGCCCCGCGTTGATCATCGCCTGTAACTGCGCTTCCCATCCACTGGTCGTCTTGTGCGCGAACACAACGACCCCGATGCCTGTAGGGCAGAGCACACGCCGTCCTTCCGCCATGGCGTGCTGCATCGTTGTTTCGTAGTAGGCTTTGTCCTTGCCCTTGACCTCATCGACGATGCACTCGTCATCTTTTGGTCCGACCTCGCTATTGGTCAGATAGGCAAACTCGGGGCTCAGGCTTCGCTTAAGCCAAACGTAGAAGAAGTCCAGGAGATCGGAATACGGAACCGCGTCGTAATACGGTGGATCAGTAATGAACGCTGCAGCCGCATCGTCCGGCAAAGGATGCTTGTCCGCTGAACTTCGCTCGATGTGACCGGGATGCATCTTCGCCGATGCAAGGTCAGCGATGCATCGTGCCATTCTACCAATGGCTGATTCAGGCGACCCGCCAGCACCGGCCAGGGGGTTGACCTCCCCGTAGTCCCACGTCAGTTGCAGCGCCCATCGACCAAACACATGGGCAGTATTCGGGGTATTCAACTGCCACACGCACAGCGCCGCATTGAGGTCTGCCAAGCGATCAATAATGAGTCCAAGACATGCGCTGCAGGCCGCGGCGAACTCCTTGTCGCGGATGCGAGTGACATATTCCCTCGCGAGGCGGGCGTAGGTAGTCAGACTCAGTAGCTGTCGTTTGTTGTACAAATCCTCCCAACGGTCCATGCCATAGCTGCGCTGGGAAAACGCCCGACCAGCGCCACGTCCTCCGCCGAGAGGAGTTGGCTCCTCTGGTACGAGAGACGGTGATCCGGTCCATTCACGCCTCAGTTCGGCAAGGCGGCCAGCAGATCGCTCGTAGGCCGCCTTGTCATCGTCATTGGCAACTCGGAATGTGCGGCCGCGTTCGCCATCAGTCGCGGTGACAACAACGAACATGCGGGCATTGGTCGAGCCGCCCCTTTTTGTCTTAAGTTGGGCCCTGACTGAGCTGGCTGGTGTCGTGTATCCGCAGCACGGACAGGTTGCCGATCCTTTTGCTACAGTGGCACCCCTGATCTCCGAAGGCTTTGGGTTCTGTAGGACGGAGAAGACCATCCGCTTGTTCGCATTGTCCGGCTGGGCTTTCAGCGCGACAGATCGGCCCTTCCGCGCCAAACAGAAACTCCGCATCAACGGCACCTCGGCACCGCAGCTAGGCCCCTCGCAGGTAACGGTGCGTGCCCAGAGGTAGGCTATTGGGACCGCCCCATTGGGGTCGCGCGGGTAGAATTCAGCCAGTTCCTTGCGGGCTTGTTCTTGAGCCCATTGCCCCCACTCACGAATCTCGTCTGCCAAGCGTTCGCCGTACTTTGGGACATACTCAAGCACCACCTTGTTCAGGAGCACCGCAACCGGGTTCAGATCGCTTGCGAATGCGTCGGCCCCAACGCGCAGAGCTTCCAACGGGATTGCTCCACCCCCAGCGAACGGGTCCATCACGAGCGGTCGCGTGCCGGGAGACCCGCCAAGCGCCTCGTGGGCGGCTTGGGTCAGGCTTCGGGCCGTCTGAAGAAAGACGGGGTCAGTCGATGCCTCCCACGCAGCGAAGTCCGCGATGAAGTCCAGAAGCAGCCCGCGCAGTCGCTCCAAATCTGTCAGCTTGTGCAAGTCGGCCTTGGCCCCGGCTGTCGCAGGGACTGCGGACGTGGCCACCGGGGATGTTTTAAGGTCGATCGGCTCGTTGCACTTGGCCAGTTCGCCGTATCGTTTCCAGGACTCGGCATCGCAAATCTCGGCGATTTGCTTGTCGGTGACGGCCGCCTTGGCAAAGGCCCGCATATAGCGTTCGGCAGCTTGCCGAAACGCCTGTGGGCAGAGCGGGTCCGCGGGGTCCGGCCAGAGGGCGGCGCAGATGACCGCTCGGCACGCCGCAGGTGGTCGTGCGGCTGGGTAGATGTGCAGGCTCGGGATATGCCCCAAGCGCATGTCCTTCTCCCGCCGCGCATGGGCGGAAATCCGCTTGATGGGCAGGTCAACTTCGATCAGTCGTTTCGGGTAGTTGCTCAACAATTTGCTCCTGGCTCACGTAGCCGCGTATCGCAAGTATTTCTTTCTCGCATCATCCCAGCGGAAGTAGATGAAGGAGCCGACACCAGCCGCCTTTATCTTGTCCAAGACGCCTTGGACCGACTCCTTCTCGTCGAGGTTGGCATCCGGGAGAAGGTGGTAGAACAACGTCCAGCCCACTGCGGCGTTCTGCCAGGGGATTTCGCCCGATGTGCAGAATAGGTACTTCGGTGGCGAGACGGCCTTCTTGCGGGCCACAAGGTTCTGGATTGCGCCCGAGAGTTTCTGCTGTTCCGCCTGGCAAGCAGACAGGACGATGATTCTCTTGCCTTTGTGCTGCATGTCTGCGCTCAGAAACGCCTCGATGGCCCCGGCGAGCGCCTCCCATCTCAGAAAGTCTGCACCGATGCCCAAACCGGAAGCGTTGCCGTGCGCGCTGACGTGCAGGCACAGCGGGCGATCCGGGCGGCGGTGCGCATCGTGGTCCGGATCAAGGCTGCTCACATACTGGCAGGTTTCACGAAGCTCCCGTTTCGAGCGGATGAGGAACGTCAGCACCTCGTGCCCGATCAGCTTGCCGATTGCCGCAAGCGCGGGACCCTCGGACCGGCCCTGTAAGGCGTCAATCGGGTCCGGGCTCTCCAGCACGAAGATACGCAAGTGCTTCTCGCGCACCAGCGTCCGCTTCGGAGTCGATGGCCTTGCTCTGTCAAGCATTCTCACGCCCCCTTACCCACCCCAAGGCCTGGTGGACATCTTCAAGCCCAAGGCCGAGCATCCCGGGCAGCAGGGCTTGCTCGTTGTTCTCGGACGTCCCTCCGAAGTCCCTCGCCCATTGTGCAGCCCTGCGGCGAAGGTCGTCTCCGAGACAACCGTGCTCGTAGAGAAGCCGCTTCACCCAATCCAGCATCACGAGATCGGCCACGATAAGGTGGGTGATCCAGTCCTTGTACTGGAGGCGTTGGTATGGAACGTCGTCGCCATGCACGATGTCGTTGCGGAGTTTGTAGAACTCGCCGGCCCACTCTGCGGCCTTACAGACGCTGAAGGTTCCGCTGTGCCCGTCAGGCAAGGCCACCATGCATGACTCCGGAAGGCACAGCTTGGAGTTGATCTGGTCGATGAAGTAGCGCCTCTTGCCGGATTCCGGGAAGTCCAGCAGTATCTCGTAGGCGGTGGCCATCATGACGACCTTGTGAAGCCAGGAGACGGCGGTCGATTCGGTGTGAGCGAACCGGAACCATTCGAGAGCACGAAACAGGCGCTCATGCACGTCCCTTGGGAACTCGGCCGCGAACACACGGCCCAGGCCTTCGAGCAGGGGCGCATAATTTCCGCTGAACGAGCCGCCGACAGAGAGGGGCCGCGTGACCCTGTATCCGCCATGGCTCCAGATGCTCGTCGAGTTCTCTGTCTTGACTACCACCCCATCCTGGCTGGGCCAGACCCACCGGGCCGCGAGGTCGAAGCGGTCGGCCGATGGCGGGGCCATCGAGTTGTTGTTCGCGCAGACGCCGCTTGTTGTCCCAGTCGCGACGGAGGCGAACACGAGGCAATCGACGGCGGCGCAGATCGCCTGCCATTCCTCAGCGGCGAACTCCCTGAAGCCGATTTCACCGCAGGAACAAGCCACTACAGTGTCCACCGGTTTGCCGACGTTGTCCACGAACGTCTCGAGGAACCTGGCCAGATCGGCTCGGGCCTGCGCGTCGGGAATCTTCTCCTTGGCCTTGCGGTCGAATGGCCAGAAGGACACGGGGCCAACGGCGAATTCCTCCTTGAGGTTCGCCCAAGGGAGATAGACAATCGCGAGGGATTCCCCGGCGCGCGAAGTCATCTCTGACCCTCCGAAGGAGGGGTCTGCGGATTGCCGATCTGTCCAGCCTTGGCCGCGTCGAACTCCTCGTACATCGTCTTTAGTTCAGGGATGGCCTCGCGAGCCGCCTTGATGAATCCGTCATTCGTCAGCGACTCGTATGTGACGCCTTTGAAGACCAGGCGAACTTCCATTCGCTTAACGAGCTTGTCGGCGGTTCCAAAGGCGCGACGAAGATCCTCCTCGAGGAACTGACGTAGCGTCTCGGCATCCGGCTTCGACCCGTCAGACCGCAGCCATTTCTTCGGCGGGGTGCGCCTGACTAGAGGCAGCATGGCCTTCGTCAGATTCTCCCGCGTCTTGTCCATTGCAGCCTGGAGTTCGTCCCGTATCTTGTGGCCAAACGCCTCGACCGTCGTTCGCAGCGCCTGGACTTCCTTCTCGAAGGCATCCTTCCGGGAGCGGAGTACCACGGTCCCGTAGCTCTTGATCGTCCTGAGGAACTTCTTGGCAATGAGGTCTTTGTCCCTGGCGAGATGCTCCCCAGAGAGCTTGTGGTCGGGCGGAAGGATAGTGAATGACGTTCGCAGTTGTTCGCGCGTCTTCTCGTCGGCCACTCCCGAAAGATGCGAGGGAATCGGGACCGTCTTGCGATCAATGAAGGTTCCGAGCAACTCGAACTCGACAAACTCGAAGGCGGCGTTGAATACCCGGACCTTGCGGGCAATGTCGAACCTCTGCGGCGGGTTGTGGTCTAGATCTTTCTTGACCTCCTCAATGTCTCCACGCTTCGCCTTGTCCAAACCGACGGTCTGAGCGCGCACGCCCTGTTCGCCACGGCCCAGCTCGTCGGTAATCTGCGGAGGGGTGTGGTCTAGCAATATGGCGTTGGGTTTGATCGCCTGCTCCGACTGGACGGCCGTTGGACCAGCCTCGATGAGCTGAGGGGTCGGCGAGTAGATCAACGTGAGGGAGTCGGACACTATCAGTCCGATACGGATGCCGGGCTGCCGCTGGAGCATGGTGCCGAGCTGGGCGGCGACCTGTTCGAGCATGCCCAACGCATCCAGTTGGCCATAGCCCAAGCGGTAAACCTCTGGGTCCACGTCCATGATGACGGAGACGCGTTCGGGACCCAGTTCACGCCATCGCTGGCAAAGGGCTTCGGCGACTTGACAGCTTATCGCTGGGGCCAGGACCACGAGGCGGTCCTGGGCGGCCTGGACTAGGCGGATGATTGCGATGTCGTCTGCAACCGTGATGGCCTGGGGCGCGGCTGTCATTCTGCCGCCTCCAGAATCTGTTGCGGGCCAACATGGTCGTGTTCAACGATGACGATGGACTTCCAGCTCAGGCGGGCGGGGTAACCAATGGCTAAGTACCCGTGTCGACCGGCTCTCTCCCGCCGCGCGCTCGCAGCTGTCCCCTTGTGGGGCAGGTCTGCTCCGATAGGACGATTGGAGTACACCATCATTCACTCGCTTCCTCAAGCGGTGGCGGCAGCAGCCAGCTTGTGCTTTTCAGGGTTAACCACCCTGTCAGCGATATCGAAAATGGCCGAGAGCCTGGCATCCCGGAATGCCTGGTAGGTCGAAACGTCGAAAAGTAGCGCGGAAGGGTCGCCCGAGTAGGGCTCGACCAGCAGGTGTTTACCGATGTCTACGGTTGCAGCCTTCAGCCGGCTGAAATAGCCGGCTGGCAACTCGGCACGCTTCCTCTGGTTGTCGCTTGCGCCGATGTACCTGTAGTTTCCCAAATGATTTATGTCTTGAGTAGTCAGACCGAGCACGGAGCGAAGCTTGCTCTGCGGATAGATGTGGTCGATCTGCGGCGTGTTTCCGTCAAATGCGACATCGAACGGACTGCCGCCGGTGGTGGCAACATACACGATGTTCAGCATGATGAACCGCAGACGAATGTCCTCTAGATGGCCCAGCGTGATCTCGGTTGACAAGCCCCGCGAGGACGAGAAGTAGGTCTTGATGTCGTCCAGCGGGAATGCGCCGCAGGGCTTTCCAACGATGCGATGGATCACGTCGATGATTTGGTCGGTGCGAGCCCCATACCAGTTGAAGAGCTGTGACTTGTAATAATAGCCGCACAGGAGCGCTCGATTTGCAGGGTCAGGCTTGGGATTGTGGTAGAGGTAGTCGAAGATAGGCACAAAGCTGCCGTAAGAGCGAACTACCTTATCTGAGTATACCTTGAGGTCGTTCCTGATGAAGTCACGCAACTGCTGGAACGCTTCGGCAGAACGGTCCCAGTTCTCCTTGATCTGCTTGAGCAGATCGTCGCCCGCGGCAGTGGAGAACTTCTCCGGCCCCAGATCGGCTCCCGCGCCGTGGGCGACGACCATGCACTTGAGTGGGAAAGCTTTGTCGAAGGCCAGGCGGTCGCCGTTGAGAGAGGCGACCGTGGCTTCCACGTTCTCCTCGATTTCGTCCCAGCCCTCTTTCATGGCTGCAAACATCAAGTCTGCGGCGTCAAGCTTGGTGCCACCGGAATTGACTCGCACGAAAATATCCAGAATCCTGTCATACGCATATGACTCCGCCACACCATCCAGTTCTTCGATCCAGAAATGCCGATCCTCCCTCAAGATGGATCGAACCTGAGCGATATTGCGGCGGACCCTCTTCTGCCTATCGGTTCGCGCCTTGCCGGAGTCATCTAGCGTCGCATCAAGGAGGTCGTTGACTCCGTCCGCGATCTCCTCGGCAGGCTTTCGGTCATCTTTCCCGAGAAGATCCCGCAGTCGGTAGTAGGATATGTCCGGTGCTGCAGTCTTAAATGCCAACGGGTACAGCAGCCCATCGTCGTTGTGGTTCAGCCCACCACATGCATCGGAATAGGCTTCAAGATCCGTCTTTCCATCCGGCGCTTGTGTAGCGCCATTGAAGAGCGCAAAGAGCGTCTGCAGCCGCTGCTGGCCATCCAGCACGAACACCTTTTCCACACCGGCTTCGCTCTTGGTTGGGTCGTAGTATTCATGCAGGTCGGCATCCCACTCGATTGAGCTCATAAAGCGGCGGGCTTTTATCCTGTCTTTTGTCCGCCAGAATAGCAGGGTCTGGACGGGGTAGTTTCGCATCAGGCTATCGAAGAGACGACGCATTTGCTCTTCCGTCCATACAAATGGCCGTTGGATGTGCGGCAGGAAGACGGAACGATTGATCTCTTCGATGATCTGGAACAGGGACCGTGGTTTGTAACCCATTAGCGTTCTTCCTTGTCGATGGCGAGAACCTGCTCTGCGTTGATGAAATAGTGCTCGACCATAACAACTGGCCGCCACCCCAGCCTCGCCGGGTTGCGGATGGCGTGGACCTCGGGCTGCGAGCCGCAGTTGTAGACGACGTACAGCCAGTAGTCGTTCTTGAGCCGCTCGGCGGTCTTGTACTCGTTGGTGGTCAGGGCCACTTCGCCAACTGCGGCGCGGCCTTTGACCTCAATGAAGCGAACGTCGATGGCGGTGGCGGGGTCTTCCGGGTGCGGCCGGCGGGAGATCAGATCGAAACCTCGGTTCTGGGACTCGACGCTTTCGACTTGACGGCCCTGGGCTTCTTCGTGGGCGATGGCGGCCTGGACGGCCAGACGTTCGATCTCCTCGTCGCGGACCATGGGGGCCATGCCCGGTGAGGTCCGCTCCGGGTGCGGCAGAACCCAGGCGTGGCCGATTCGTTGGATGTCACCGATGGCGCACTGGCACTCACGTTCCAGGTCGGCCAAGCGGCGCTCGCGGCGGGAGTTCAACTCCTCCAGACGGTCTTCGGATTGCTTCAGGCTGGCCGACAGCCAAGGCGGGACGGTGCTGTGCTTGCCCTGCTGCTCAGATAGGTTGGCGAAGGTCAGGTTTTGCCGGTGAATCAATTCGTTCAGGCTGATCTCGATGTGCCGGCGGATGGTGTCGGTCTCCCGGCAGCGCTGGGTGGCTATCTCGGCAAGGAACGCGTTCAGGCATTGTTCCACCAACGCGTGCTCGCGCTGATCCAGAGCAGGCACGGAAGCGGAAGCTGGCACGGCCGTGCCCTTGGGCGCGATGGCGAGGTCTAGGAAGATCGTCGGCTGTTTGACCGTCATGCGACCATCGGGCAACGATTGGACCACGAAGAGCCGCCTGTGAAGCTCGTGGCCCAAGCCGTCTTTGACCGAGGCCGAGAAGACGTCCAGGTGGTACGGACCGGCGCTGTGCAGGTCGAAGAAGACGGCCCCTCGCATCAGTTCGTCTCGCACCTGTTCCCAAAGCGTCTGCCGAACCGCCTCAAAGAGTGGATGGCCCGGCGTGACCCACTCGCTGGTGGCATCCTTGGCCAGGAGGGCCTTGTCGAAGACGATCTGCTTGTAATCCTTGCCGAGTTTGCCGAATCGGGGTTCCAGTCTGTCGCCCATCGGCCAAAGGTGGCGAGGCACGCGGCCGAGGCGGTAAAGGTGGCTATCGGCGGCGGATTCCTTGGGCAGGAGGCCGATGACCGGTCCAGCGCCGGTGAAGAAGTCCTCGATAACCTCGGGGACAAGGCGGCGTTCCTTGGCCTCAGCGGACTTGCCGAGGATGGCCGAGAGGTTCAGTTCCTTCTTGGCCAGGCCTTCGAGCGTGGAATCGGTGATCTGGCGGAAGCGGGCTGTGTCCACTTCCTCTATGATGCGGCTGGTAATGCTCTCCAAGGTCTGGTTGTGCAGATACATCTCCCGGATCATCTTCTCGAGCTGGTTGGCCGGGAAGATGTCGCCCAGGACGTTGAAGACCTTACCGGTTCGGCCGGGGTCGAGGTCGTCCTCAATCTTCTGGATGCGTTCGAAGAGCTTTTCCATCACCCGGCCTTCGCGGGTGTTCGAGGCGACGAAGTTGAAGATCAGGCAGTCCTTCTCTTGGCCGTATCGATGGATTCGGCCCATACGCTGTTCGAGGCGGATCGGGTTCCACGGGATATCGTAGTTGACCATCAGCCAGCAGAACTGAAGGTTGATACCTTCGCCCGCGGCCTCGGTGGCAACCATCACCTGGGCGCCGTCGCGGTCGCGGAAGATCCGCTCGGCGTGGAGGCGCGTACCGGGCATGTCCCGGTCACCGATCTTCATGCCGCCGTGGATTTGCGTGACGTTCAGGCCCCACTGGGTGAGCTTGTCGACGAGGTAGTCCAGAGTGTCCTTGTGCTCGGTGAAGACCAGCAACTTGGTGGAGGGGTCCTTGAACACGCCCTGTTCGGAGATCAGACCACGCAGCTTGACGAGTTTGGTTTCGACCTCGCGTTGTTCCAGGAGGCGGGCCTGGTCGATCAACTTGGCCAGTTCCATGATCTCCTCGCGCAAGGCGGCGGGGTCAACGGATGCAACGACCTCCTCCAAGTCGGACATGATCTGCTGTTGCTCGTCGTCTGGGAGTTCGTCGAAGTCATCGGGCAATTTCTTGGCGATCTGCTCCTGACGATGGGCCTGGGGGTCCTCAAGAATCCGCTGGCGCTTCTCCCGCATGCGTTCAAGGCTGCGGCGAGCGGCGTAGACGCTGGATGCAAGGCGGCGCTGCAACATGGCCATCGTGAAGCCGATGGCCCGTCCGGTTGTGGCGTTGGCGGCCTGAGCCTTGATCGACTGGTCCTCGACGTATCGCGTCAGTGAATCGTAAAAATCCCACTCGTCGCTATCGATCTGGAACGGCACGGTTTGGACGATGCGTTTGGTGAACAGCTTCTTGCACTTGCCCGTGTCCGGGTCGGGGAAGCTGACGAGGGCTTCCTTCGTGCGCCGAAGGTAGAAAGGTGCGGAGTTGCGCTGCATGGCCTCTTCAAGGCTCTTTACGTCGGCGTAGACGTCCGCGTCCAGGAGGCGAAGGAAGAGGCAGAAGTGCTCGGCATCGCCCTTGTGCGGCGTGGCCGTCATGAGCAGGAAGTGGTCTGTCATCGCCGACAGGTTCTCGCCCAGGGCGTAGGCGAGCGTCTTGTGATCTGGGCTGGAGGCGCTCATCTTGTGCGCCTCGTCAACGATGATCAGATCCCAGTTGCTGCGCAGAAGACTGTCGCGGGCGTCCTCGATGCGGGACACCCACGACACCGAGGTGATGACCTGGTTCTTCTCCTGCCAGGGATTGGTGCCGTAATTCGCCCGCAGCACGTCGCCGCGCACGATCTCGAATGACTCGCGGAACTTGTCCTTCAGCTCACGCTGCCACTGGAAGGTCAGGTTGGCTGGCGTGACGATGAGACACCGCTTGACGAGGCCGCGGATCTTGAGTTCCTTCAGGAGCAGACCGGCCATGATGGTCTTGCCAGCACCCGGGTCGTCGGCAAGAAGAAAGCGAATACGAGGCAGTTTGACGAAGTAGTCGTAAACGGCCTCGAGTTGGTGCGGCAGCGGGTCAACGCGGGCGATGGAGAGGGAGAAGTACGGGTCGTACTCGTAGGCCAGCCCAAGGCGCAGGGCCTCAACGCCAAGCCGGAAATGCAGGGCGTCGCCATCGAAAGGCGGTTGCTCGGGACTGACCTGGAGCATGGCGAGCTGCGCCGCATCAAGGATCGGCTCATAAACCCGGCCGGAATCCAGCCCCTTGCCGACAAGCTTGACCGACGTGCCCAGCGGCGTGCAGACGATTACCTGCACGGGCTCTGGGAACAGAGCGCTTCTTACAGTCGATCCAGGTTTTGGCGTTTCGATGCTCACTTCCTCGGTCTCCCAGCCCGACTCGTGGGTGTGGCACTGGCCTTGCTCAACCATGCGTCAATAGCGCCCTTGTGGAACCGCCAGTGGCGGCCGACCTTCTGCCCTGGAAAATCGCCGCGACGGGCCAAGTGGTAAAGGGTCGACTTCGACAGCTTCAGGTACTTCGCCAACTCATCGATGGTCAGCACCGTATCCAGCTGTTTGGCCATGCGCAGCTCCTCTTCGCGGCAAGGGACGATAGCCACCCCGTCAACTTCAGATGGGCGGCTCAGATAATAACGGCCGTTGCCAGGTGCTGTCAAACGCTGATCATGGCCAAGAACCACGTCGAATGCTACCACGCAGGCGTGACAGGTGTGGTCGCACCTTTTTCGGAATCGCGCAGCGACACGACTGTTGTACACTGCTTCCGAGGAGTGCCGACCATGATCGCCAGAAATGACCCGTTCGAGGAAACCTGCGCCCAACTTTACAACGCCTTCTTCAAGAAGTACCCCAACGACGATCTCCGCAAGCGGACCGCCATGGCGCTGCTGGCCGTGATGAAGCGGCAGAAGAGCTTTCCTGGGAAGCCCGAGGGGTGGGCGGCCGGGATTCTGTTCGCCGTTTGTAGCGTGGGCTGCGGCGTGCCCGATGTGATGAACGCCGAGTTGGAGAAGGCGTTCGACGTGACGATGAGCACGATCTATAAGCGGGCGTGGGCCGTCAAGCGGCTGCTGGGGCTGCTCCCGCCAGGCGTGTGACGGGGTTCGGCTCACCGACAGCCCGGGCGTGCGCGTGAGGCGGTTCCTCGCCCCTCCTCGTCATCGGCGGTCGAAGGTATTGGCTTTAACAGGGATACGGCAGAAAACATTTCCAACCGGTTGAAACGGCAGGCAGCCGAAATACAATGTGCCCGGTTCATCAAGCGTTGTCCGCTGCACCCATGGCGATGTAGGCCTCCCTCCACCTGCGTCGCCGGATGCGGCTATTGCGGCGATGCCGAGGCCCCCCTCCACCTGGGCATCGCCTTTTGTTTTGCCTGCGAGCCGAACAGCAGGTCCAAATATTCAAGAGGCTGCCGGGGCTCATCCTCCCACACGGCATCGGACGGAGTTCAGCCCACCGTCAGCCCCGTCGTGTGCGTGAACGGGTACGGATACGACAACCCGGAGTAAACACCCGCGGGCGACGCCCCGAACCGGACGGGCGCCGTGCCCGACACGTTGGGCAGCACGCCGCCGTTGGGCGTGCGGTACGGGGGCGAGTCGTAGTTCCACACACTGCCGATGCCCGCAGTGTACCTGCCCAGCAGCAGCGCCGTCCGGTCGTTGTTGAAGCCCAGCGCCGGTAAGGTCGCCGGGGCGAGGACCGGGGCTGCCGGCAGGCCTCAGTTGCCGAAGCCATGATTCGCCTGCCTACACGTGCGTAAAGGCTGGAGCCACGATCATCGTCGGCGTATCGAGCGAATACCCCTGCCAAAAGTCGCCGGCGGGCGTAGGCTGGAGGCACCAGTTGGGTTTCACCGTTTCGTCGCTCTCCCTGGCGGTGGAGTAATACTCGGGGTCGCCCCCCTCGGTCGCGGGCAGGTTGACGGCGCCGCCGAGATTCTTGATCTTGTTCTCGTAGCCGTTGTACAGGCCGTTGCCATCGAAGATGGGGT
>CAZTVF010000106.1:0-18321 GCA_964616985.1 uncultured Planctomycetaceae bacterium | reverse complement strand
ATCGTGAACATCGCTGGCGGCGGTCGTCAGCGGAAGGTCATCCGGGAAATCCCGTGTAAAGAGTCAGCAACGATCAACACAGGAGACTGAGCGAGAATGAGCATCCCCTATCGTCAAATCCACCTCGACTTTCACACCTCCGAGGCCATCCCCGGGATCGGTTCGGCGTGGGACAAGAAGCATTGGCAGGCGACGCTGAAGCGCGGGCACGTCAACAGCATCAACGTATTCGCGGTCTGCCACCACGGCTGGAGCTACTACGAAACCCAGATTGGCCAGCGGCACCCGCAGCTGCTGGAAGGGCTGGACCTGACTCGGGCCATGTTGGATGCCTGCCACGAAGTTGGCATTCGCACCCAGGTCTACCTCACGGTCGGCGTCAATAACCGCATCGTCCGCGCGCATTGCGAGTGGCGATGTATCAACGAGCACGGCGGCTACTACGGCTGGAGCCAGCGGCCGACCGATCCCGGCTTCCACTCGCTCTGCTTCAACACGCCGTACCTGGACTTTGTCTGCGATGAGGTGCGAGAACTGGGGCGCCTGTTCCCGGATACTGACGGGCTTTGGCTGGACATCATCCATAAGCCCCTCTGCTATTGTCCTTGGTGCATGGCGAGCATGGTCAAGATGGGGCTGGATCCCAAGGTTGGAGCCCACGTCGCCAAGCACGCAGACATCGTTCTTCAGAATTACTACCGGCGCAGTCTGGCAGCCCTGCGCGAGGTGCATCCGACGATGCGAATGACCCAGAACAGCGGCCATATTGTGCGCGGTGACCGGCGCTTTCTCGAGCACGTCACGCACTTGGAGTTGGAGAGTCTGCCCACGGGTGGCTGGGGGTATGACGATTTCCCCATGTCGGCGAAGTATGCGCAGTTGACCGGGCTGGAGTACCTGGGCATGACCGGGAAATTCCACACCACATGGGGCGAGTTCGGCGGCTTCAAGCATCCCAACGCCCTGCGATATGAGTGCGCCGCCATGCTCGCCTATGGCGCCAAGTGCTCGGTGGGCGATCAACTGCATCCCGACGGACGGCTCGATGAGTCCACTTATTCCATCATCGGCGAAGCCTACAAGGAGGTGGAGGCTAAGGAACCATGGTGCGTCGACAGCCGCAATGTCGCCGATGTCGGGCTGCTTTCAGCCGTCGCCTTGGACCCCGAACATAAGACCGGCGCGGACTCCGACATCGGCGCGAGCCGGTTGCTGCTTGAGGGGCATATCCTGTTCGACCTGCTCGATGCCGAGATGGATTTCGCTCCCTACAAGCTGCTCATCGTGCCGGACGAGGCGAAGATCGATCCGGCGCTCAAGCGGAAACTGGATGCCTACCTCGCCGCCGGCGGCAAGGCGCTGTTCACCGGACGCAGCCCTCTCGACGAGCAGGGCAATCCTCTCTTTGACTTCGGCGCCGAGGTCGCGGGGGAAAGCGAATTCTCGCTGGACTACGTCCTGCCGATTCCGGAGTTGCGGCCGGCGTTCGTGCAATCGCCGATGGTGATGTACAGCCGCTACCCGCGTCTGAAGGTCACGACGGGCACATCGCTCGGCGATGTGATCGAGCCGTATTTCGAACGCGACTGGAACCATTTCTGCTCGCACCAGCACGCGCCGCCCAGGCGCGAAGCAACCGGATTCGCCTGCGGCGTCGAGCGCGGCGGACTCATGTGGCTGCCGATGGATGTCTGCCAGGCCTATCGCAAGCTTGGGCAGGTGGCGGTGAAGGCTTTTGCCCTCGCCAGCGTTCGCCGCCTGCTCGGCGAACGGATCGGCCTGCAAACCAACCTGCCGGCCACCGCCCGCGTCACGTTGACGGAGCAGCCGGGCCGGAACCGGCATGTCCTGCACCTGTTGCACGCCAACCTGTCGCTGCGCGGGGCGGCTCAACAGGGGCACAGGGGCCAGGCGGGGATCGAAGTGATCGAGGATCTCACGCCCTGCTGCGACGTGAAGGTGTCGCTGCGGCTCGACCGGCCCGTGAAACGGGTCACGCTCGAACCACAGGGGAAGGATATCTCCTTCCGCACGGTCGACGGAAGCATCGAGTTGGTGATAGACCACTTCACCTGCCACCAGATGGTGGCGATTGCCGGACTCTGAGAGCGTCGGCGTTGGGATTCAGGACAGAATGCTCACCTTCACACAAGGGTGGAAAGGGTCAGCCCTTTCCCGTAGGGTTACACCCTATGACCAGTCGTGAACGAGTCGTCAGAGCCCTGCGATTCCAGACCCCGGACCGTGCACCGCGCTGTCTCTGGTGGGGCATCAAGGATCCGGCGGGCAATACCGCCGCGGTATTTGGAGCATGGAACGAACGGGCGTGACAACGATAGTCAACACTACGGAAACAAGGACGACAACATGGCCAAGACATGGACAACGCACGCTCGCCTGCAACTGCGCGGGCTGACGGTGGAGCTTTCCGAGCCGGTGATGGTGAAGCGGAGCCGCTGGTTCTGCTGGTTCCCGTCGCTGATCCGGCAGAACGACGACACACTATGGGCGATCATGACGGCGTACGCCGACGTCCATGTCTCCGACGCCTTCTGCTACCTGACGCGGTCGCAGGACGGCGGCCTGACGTGGGACGAGCCCCGCGTCATCGGAGACGCCGGGCTCAATCACCTCATCCTGCCCGACGGCAGCATCATGGTGCTTCCTTATTACTTGCGACCCCGTCCGGGCGGAGCCATCGGCGCCCCCTGCAATATCGTCTCGCCCCAGGGCCAGATCGCGACGCGCCCGTCGGGTGCAAATGTCAGGGGCTGGCCGCGAGCTGTAGGCCTGTCGTCACCCGAGTTGGCGACCGCGAAGTTCGTCTTCAACGGCCAGGTTGTCAGAGGCCGCGATGGCGGATACCTGACGACGCTGTATGGCACTTTCGACGGTGACACACGGTACTCGCTCGTGCTGGCCGAGTCGCCGGACGGGTTCGAGTGGCGCATCCGCAGCATCATCGCCGGCCCTGACTGCCCCCTCGAAGGCCAGGAAGGCCCGTGCGAGTCGGCCATCTGCCGGCTCGCGGACGGGCGCGTGTTGTGCATCTTCCGCCTCGCGCAGTTCGTATCCTACGGCCGCGCTTACAGCGACGATGACGGGCGGACGTGGAGCACGGCTGCCAACGTCGCCCCCTGCTCCGTCGAGCCCAGCCTGGCCGTCCTGGGCGGCGGCGTGGTGGCGCTCTCGGGCGGCCGGCCAGGGGTTTCCGTGTGGCTCAACGCCGACGGGCGCGGCGAGGACTGGCAGGCAGTTGACATCGTCGCCCACCACAACGCCTGCCGGCCCGCCGACCGCATCGACGCCCGCTGTTCCTGGATGGACCGCGACGAGATGCTCCGGCAGGGCCTGCACGGGTTCTCCTCGTGCTACACGGAGCTGGCCCGGCTGGACGACCGGCATCTGCTGCTGATCTATGACCGGCTGGGACTGGGATGGCATCAAATCCCTGACGATCTGGACGAAACCAATAGCGTCTGGGTGGTGCGGATCGGCGTCGAGAAGGAATAGAAGAGGCAGATGGCGCATGAAAACCTTTCCCGGCAGCATTAACGCTTTCCTGGGCAACTCTGCCCGCGGCGACCTGATCGGCCCGGAGATGTGGACGGTGAGCGATGTGGAGCGCATCCCCGGCAACATCCCCGACTCGATGTTCGAGAGTGCCATCAGCCCGCAGTTGCCGCACTACGCCTGGGGGCCGCCAAGGATGGGATTGGCTGGTATCTGGTGCCTGGGCCATCAGACCAACCTCAAAGACGTGCTCCAGTTGGTCATCTCGCGCGTGGACGGCGCGGAACGGGAAGCTCTGGATTTCGTCGCCACCCGCAACCACTGGACACCGGCGTACATGACCACCTACTACCGTGCCCGGGCGAGCCGCAAACCGGGCGAGCATCCGTATGCCGGACCTTTGACGGTCAGGGAATCGAAGTGCATCACAGAGGAGAACGTCTTTGTCTCCGAAGTGACCTTGACCAACGACCAGCGCCGCCCGCGGGACTATCGGGTCGAAATCCGCCTGCCGCACTTCCAGCCCGGCGGCCAGCCAGGGGCATTTGCAGTGCAGGTCGAAACGGTCCCGCGTGGGCTGTCCGAGCGATTGCCGATCCAGACCTTCGCAGCGCTGGTCACATCGCGGGGCGGCCCGGATCTCGTTTTTCGGCTCGGCCCCTTCCAGTCGGCCACGTTCCAGTACGCCTTCTGCGTGGACGCCGATCCCTCAGCCGCCCTGCAAACCGCCACGGCCCACCTGCGCGCCGGCGGCTGGTCGGAACGGAACGCCTCGGCCTTTGACCGGTGGTTTGACGAACTTGTTCCGCGCCTCGTCACCGCCGACCAGGATATGCTGAAGGCCTACTACTACCGCTGGTTCGTGGTCAAGCGCAACCGCCACAACCCCGGCAAGGTCATCCGCAACCATCCCTACCCACGCCCAGCCTTCTACGAGAGCCCGATGGGAAGCTGGTTCGGCTGTGTGATCGGGTTGTCGGTTCCGTTCCACATCCAGGAAAGCCAGTGGCTGCGGGACCCGTCCTACGCCCGCGACGAGATCCTGAACTGGGCGGACGCTGTGCGCGGCTACCGGACGTACATCCAGTTCACGCCGATGGCCATCTGGGATCGCTGCCGGATGAACCCCGATCCCGACTTGCTGGCCCGTGTCTACCCGGCGATCAAGGCGTACACCCTGGATGGGGTCCAAGGGCTGGCGCCTGATGACCTGCCGGTGCAGAAAGGCAGTTGGATGACCGGCGCGGAATACCAGCCCAACTTCTATCAGTTCACCGACCCGTCCTGGGATTGGCGTCACGACCTGGAGGGCGCGCGCCAGCAGGGATACACCGTGGCCGAAGTCCTGCGCCTCGACCTGGCCGCCTATACCATCGCCAACCTGACGGCCTGCGCCAGGACCGCCGCGCAGCTCGGCCACATCGCGGACGCCGCTTCCTTCGAACAACTCGCCGGTCGGAAGCTGGCGACCTTGAAGAAAGAGATGTGGGACGAGAGTCACGGCATGTTCTACGCCGCCGATCCCGCGACAAGACGTCTCGCCAACCAGGCCGCCTGCTACGATAGCTTCGCCCCGTTCCTGTGGGGGCTGGCGGGCGAGCCGGAATACCTGCGCGCGTTCGAGCGCTTCTTCGACCCGGCCTGGTTCTGGAGCGATTTCCCTATCGCCACCGTAGCCAAGACTTGCCCGATGTACTGGCCTGGCAACTGCCTGACCGGACCGACCGCCGCCTCCGAGGCCGAGCCCCATCCGTACGACTGCGCCTGGAACGGGCCGGTCTGGCACTACGCCAATGGCCTGATGGCCGAAGCCCTGGGCGCCGCCGCTGCCTCCGAACACGGGAAGCCCTTGCGAGATCGCTGGATCGAGTTTATGGCGAGCTGGACACGCCTGCACTTCCTGTACGGCGACCGTTCGGTGCCGTGCGCGATCGAGCACAACCGAGCGGCGGATGGCGCCCGCTTCCGTTCAATCTGCGACTACTTCCACAGCGCCTGGATTGACCCCTTCATGAAATACTGGGCCGGCATCCGCCTGGATCCCGCAAGCGGCGCTCTGACCTTCGAGCCCTATACCACCGAAGAGTTTGAACTCCGCGGGGTTGTGATTCAGGACAGAACTCTCACCTTCATACAAAGGCGGGAAGGGCCAACCCTTTCCCGTTCAATTACCCCGTATGACGAGTCGTGAACGGCAAGCACCACGGAGGCCTGTGATGAATTCAGATTGTCTCTTGTTCCAGACCGGATTCGAACCGGCGACATGCGGCTTGCCCGCGGATGCGCATGAGGTGATGGGCGGCGTTGACCATTCGGTCGCACCACCCAACGACTGGGACGTCTTCCGCCGGCGTCTGACCCCGCCGCATCTCTGGGCTCTTCCCGGTGCTCCGGCAGTGGATGCCGGGGATGATGCTTCCGGTCAGCCGCGGCTGGGCTACTTCGACATCCAGTACCTGGGCGGGACCGTGGCGGAGCGGTTCGCGCGGATCATCGAGGACCCCACCTGTCCAGGCAACCAAGTGCTGCAGTTCAGCGTCACGCACGCGAATGAGAGGTACCCCGGTGGTGCGAAGGCGCGGGTACAGGCATGCATCTATCAGAACCGCAACCTGACGGTGATGGGCAGCCGCGTCCGCATGTATCTGCACCCCGATCTCGCAGTATTGCGCGACTGGGAGCGGGGGTTCAACTGGCTGACCCTGCAGGAGTTATGGTTCAGCCCGCCCTGGGACGGCGGCGAGCACACCTACCGCATCAGCCTTGGCCTGTGCCGCGAGCCCGGCCCCGGTCGGAAGATGTTGCACTTCAACGTGCATGGCCAACCGCATTGGGAAGAGGGGATGCCCGTGTTCCCAGAGTACTACGGCTGGGCCAAGCCTACCTGGGAGGGAGTGCAGCGGGACTTCGCCGTGCCCACCGGCGTCTGGCTGGAGTGCGAGACCGGCTATCGCATGGGCAACGCCGAGACCGGCCGATTCACCTACCGGGTGCGAGTCGAGGGTGGCGACTGGGTGACGGTCTTCGACGTGACCGACTGGACCTACAACCCACGCTCGCCCGAGCCCCAGCCGCTGTACGGCTGGAGCCCAATGAAGCTCTATACGTCATCGGCCCTGATCGACTACGTCCGACATCGCGGCGGCCTGACGCAGATCTACTGGGACGACTTCGCCATCTATGGCGACCGTTAGCATGCTACATTGGAGGCATGGCCATGACTGATAATACAACCGGCTTCCCCAGCGTGCGAATGGTGCGAACCGGCAATGCCCTGGCGCTCACCATCAACGGCGACCGGCAACTGCCGCTGCTCTTCGCCTTTGCCCGGACGCACTACGTGGCGCGGCAGACGCCCGGCTACGACTATGCCAACGATGTCGTCTACGAACAACTCCGGAGGGTCTATGACGCCGGACTGCGCATTTTCCAGCCGTGCATGCCGGAGATCGGCTGGGAACCCGATGGTCGCTTCGACTACGCGAACTTCGACATCGTAGTGCGGCGGCTGGTCGAGGTGATGCCCGAGGCGTATTTCGTCCTGCGCGTCATCATTCCGCCGCCCCCGCTGCCGAAGGACGAGCAGATCCTCGTGTCGCGCCGTCCGGGCGACACCTCCGACGCCAAGGCCTGCCAGGTCTTCGACCAGATCTCCCTTTTCTCGGAGACCTACCGCACCTACGCGCCCGGCGCTATAGCCAAGATCATGGAACATCTTGCCGCGCTGCCCGAGGCGGGGCGGATCATCGGCACGGTCATCTGCGGCGCAGGCTTCGAGTGGAACTGGGGCAACCCCGGCGGTAACTGGGGCCTGATGATGGACATCTGTCCGGCCGTCACCCGCGAGTTCGGCCGCTTTCTGAAGCGCAAGTACGGCACGGTCGAAGCCCTGCGCGCGGCCTGGGGCAATCCGGCCGCGGGCTTCGTGGATCCGCCCCTGCCGGGCATCGAGGAGCGCACGCACAGCGACATCGGCGGCTTCCGCGATCCGTCGCAACCGCGCTCGCGCCGGATCCAGGACTTCCTCGACTGCTACAACGACCATCCAACCCGCGCCATCGGCGACATCCTCGGCCGCATGGCCAAAGACGGGCCACCGCTGTTCAACGGCGTGTTCCACATGGCCACAATGAATACCGCCTTCAGCGGCGTGCAGACCATGCCCGGCGAGTTCCTTCCTGTGCTGGAGCACCCGGCCCTCGGTTTCATTACCTGCTGCCTGACCTACTGCGACCGCAAGGCCGGCGGGGTCTCCGTCTACATGAACGCGGGATACCGCTCACACGATCTGCACCACAAGCTGGCGATTGGGGAAGCCGACATCCGACCTTCCACAGCCCGGGACGGCTGGAACGAGGTGTCGATCGAAGACGCCATCGCCTCCATGCGCCGCGAGTTTGCCGCCATGCTGCTCTGCCAGCGACAGGGCATCTGGTATTTCGACATGCCCGGCGGCTGGTTCGACCGTCCGGAGCTGCTGGCCGAACTCGCCCGTCAGCAGCAGGTTGGCCGGGCGCTGCTGAGCGTGCCACACTCGCGCGTGGCCGAAACGCTGGTGGTCTTTGAAAACCGCTCGTGGAAGTATTTCGGCCTTGCCGACCACCAACTGCCGCTCAAGACCGTCTGGAGCGGCGAGAACCAGCAGCTTCTGAGCGACATGACGCAGGACAACATTGAGAACATCCAGCGCCTGGGCGCACCCAACGACGCGATCGTGGCCGAGGACTTCGAGCATCCGGAGCTCGGCGACTACAGACTGCTGGTCTTCCCGTTCTCGTTCCTGTGCGCTCCCGGCACGCGCGCCGCGATTCATCGCCGGGTCGAGGCCGGGGCCACGGCACTCTTCCTTTACGCCGCAGGGATCACCGACGGCGAGACGGCCTCGCGGGAGAACATGGGGCAACTGCTGGGAATGAAGGTGCGGATGGAGGTCCCCGGCGTGCTGGCTGCCACGCTGGAAGAATCCGTTGCTGCCCAGTACGGGATCGCACCGAAGGCGCGATCCATCGGCAATCCGAAGACCGGGCATTTCCGCTACGTCATTGACGACCCGCACGTCACGCCGCTGGCTCGCTATGCCGACGGCGCTGTCGCCGCGGCCGTGTTCCCGCGCGGCAAGGGCCGGATCATCCTTTCGGCCGTATCGGCGGCGCCGGTCGCCCTCTACAAACTGGCCGCCCGGATGGCGGGCGTGCATCTGTATAGCGACACCGATGACGCCCTGTACGCCAGCGGGGAGTTTCTGGTGCTCCACACCCGCCAGGCGGGGGCGAAGCGGCTATGTTTCCCGCGGGTCGTGCCGCAGATCACCGAAGTCTTCAGCGGCGAGGTCGTGGCAGAGAACGTGACCGAAGTGACGGTGGAACTCCCGGCGAAAACCACGGCAGTCTACTGCCTGAAGAACGAGCATGTGCTGACTCTTCACCACGGTGTTCATACGTCCTTTCCGTAGACGGATTCGCACCGCAAAGGTCAGTAATCCCGCCCTTTCCGCATAGGGGCGGCACAGTGGAGACGTGAATGAACAAGATCCCGGTCATACTCGATACCGATATCGGCGGCGACATCGACGATACCTGGGCCCTGGTGATGATGCTCCGCTGCCCGGAGTTGGACGTGAAGATGGTTGTCAGCGACGTCGGCGACACCGTCTACCGGGCGAAGCTGCTGGCGAAGATGCTCGACATCGCCGGCCGAACCGACGTGCCCGTGGGGGTGGGCGTGCGCCAGAACGCCGACGGCGCCGGCGAGCGCCAGGCGGCATGGGTCAAGGACTACGACCTCGCCGACTACGGCGGCAAGGTCCACGACGACGGCGTCAGGGCGATGATCGACGCAATCATGGATAGCCATCAGCCCGTCACGCTCATCTGCATCGGTCCGATGCCCAACATCCGCAAGGCCCTTGAGGACCGCCCGGAGATTGCCGGGCGGGCACGATTCGTGGGAATGCACGGTTCATTCGAACGCGGTTGCGACAACAAGCCCGGGATGGTCGCCGAGTGGAATGTGAAGTTCGACGTCGCTTCCGCCCGCGCGGCGCTATCGGCCCCATGGGACGTGACGATCACTCCGCTGGACACCTGCGGCTGCATCCGCCTGGACGGCTCGCGGTACCAGGAGTTGCTGGCCTCGCGCGACCCGGTCGTCCAGGCGCTGATCGAGAACTACCGCATCTGGCTGTCCAACGTGCCGTCAATACCCCAGGACTACGTCAACAAGGGTAGCACGATCCTGTTCGACACGGTCGCTATCCACCTGGCCTACACCACGCGGTTCCTAGCCATGCGTGACCTGAACGTCCTTGTCGATGACGAGGGCTTCACGCGGCCGGATCCGCGTGGCAAGCTCATGCACGTGGCAATGGATTGGACCGACGTGGAAGCCTACAAGGATGACCTGCTTGCGAGGCTGCTGGGAAGGGCCTAGTGGCGCCATGGTGCTCGCCCGATCGGCTACCGGGCTCGTCGCGTGCCTCAGGAGGCTACTGCAAAGGCAACCGCGAGGGCGACGGGCTCCATTGCAGGGATGTGAAGATGGCTTTCGGGCTGTATCCATTGACGTGCGCGGTTACTATGTGATGATTCTCACAGCGGCGCAGGCCCCTTCGTTGAAGCGATTCGAGATCATCTACGCAAAGAAGGAGCAGGGCTTCCATGATTGACCTGTCTGATTGCAGCCTCTTCACTCCAGTCACGCACCCGGAATCGGGTGTGACCATCCGCGTGCTGAACCGCAAGGTCGCCCCGGTGCAGGAGGGATTCTATTTCGTCAACGACTCGATGAGCGCCGACGGGCGCTACCTGTGGTTCTACTGCGCCTTCCCGCCGTCGGGCACCTCCGCGTGCGGACGCACGCTCGGAGTGGTGGACTTCCAGACGCAGGAAGTACGCCACTTCCCCGAAACGCAGTTTGGCGAAGCTTCGCCCTACGTGGATACCCAGACCGGCGAGGTGTACTGGCAGTTTGAACGCACCGTGTGGAAACGCGGGCCGCACCCGGATGCGCCGGTGGAGAGGGTCAACGCGATCCCCGACGACCTGATCGGCGGCCGACGCATCGCGAGTGCCGCGACCCACCTCACGCGTTCGGCGGACGGCAAGGAGTTCTTTGTCGACCTGGGGCTGGAGATGCAGTGGCTGTTCGGCAGCCTGCCCGTAAACGGCGACGACTTCCAGCTCTGGCATCGCTTCGACCGCTGCTACAACCACGCCCAATTCAGCCCGACCGACCCGGACGAGGTGTTGCTCGCCGAGGAGTACCATGGCGACCCGATCACCGGCCTGACAATTCCCATCACGAACCGTCTCTGGCTGATGCGACGCGGGCAGCGGCCGCGCCCGATCCTGCCCAAGCCGCAGGCGCCTTCGCACGAGTGGTGGGATGCCGACGGCAAGCACGTATGGTGCGCCCCGGGCAAGGAGGGGTGGAACGAGACGTGGCGGGTGCGGGTCGCCGACGGCGAGATCGAGAAGATCCCGCTGCCTCTGCACTGCTGGCATGCTCACTGCACCCGCGACGGCCGGTTGATCGTCACCGATTCGGTCGTGCCGAAATGGCCGTTCTTTCGCGGCGGCGCCACCGTGGTCCAGTTCCTGAACCGCGACACCGGCAAGACCCTGGTGGTGGCCGAGAACCCCGAGCGTGCCGATCACGCCGGGCGGAACTACCACATCGACCCGCACCCCCGGTTCGTCTGCGGCGATCGCTACGTGGTCTTTACGACGACAGTTTGCGGGGAGATCGACGTGGCGATCGTGCCGACCGAGGCGCTGGTGGACCGGACATCATGAACGGGATAGGGAGGACGAATATGACGACAGTTCATCTGATCTTCAACGCGCACATCGACCCGATCTGGTTCTGGCCGTGGCAGGAGGGCCTGGATGTAGCGATGGCCACCTGTCACAGCGCCTGCAATTTGCTGGACCGGCATCCGGATCTGAAGTTCAGCCAGGGCGAGGCCTGGGTCTATCAGGAAATCGAGAGGACGGATCCCTCGCTGCTGCGACGCATCCGGCGCCATGTGCGGTCCGGCCGCTGGGAACTGGTCGGCGGCTGGTGGATTCAGCCCGACTGCAATTTCCCTGGCGGTGTGGGATTCCAGCGCCAGATCGCGGCCGGAAAGGAGTATTTTCTGAAGCGATTCCGGCAGTTCTCGCCGGTGGCCTACAACGTGGACTCCTTCGGTCACGCCGCCACGCTGCCGGGGTATATGCGGGAGGCGGGGCAGAAGTACTACGTGATGATGCGGCCGCAGGAGCATGAACTGGAGCTCCCCGCTCGCCTGTTCCGCTGGCGCGGCTTCGAGGACGGGCCGGAGGTCGTCACCTTCCGCATCGCCGGCGGCTACTGCACCGGCGACATCAGCGTGAGTCATATCCGCAACAGCCTGGGCGAGCTGCCGCCGGGGATTGAGCACACGATGTGCTTCGTCGGCCTCGGCGACCACGGCGGCGGCCCGACCGAGCGCCAGATCGCCTGGTGCCGGGCCAATGCCGACGCGGTGGAAGGTTGTAGGCTGGTCTTCTCGACACCATCCCGGTTCTTTAAGGCCATTGCGCCCCAGATCAAGAGTCTGCCGCTGGTCACTGGCGAGCTTCAGTGCCACGCGATCGGCTGTTACACGGTGCATCGCGCCGTGAAGAACGCCGTTCGATCCGCCGAGCAGTTGCTTCGCCAGGCGGAGAACGCGCTCCGCAAGGACCCCGCTCCGCAGCGCGGCGACCACGGCCGCCTGGCTGAGGCGTGGCAGCGCGTATGCACTCATCATTTCCACGACACGCTCGGCGGAACCTGCATCCCGTCCGCCTATCCGGCGGTTGACGCTCAGTTGGGCCAGGCTCGGGCCGTCGCCGACGAGATCGTCCAGCACGCCGTCCGGCGGATGGGTGTCAGGCTGCGCGACGACTGGCAGCAGCGCATCCTGCTCTTCAACGCCACGGACTTGCCGTTTGACGGCTATACCAGTTTCGAGCCCTGGATCGACTGGCGGACGCAGCTCCCGAACCTCCAGTTGACCGACGAGCAGGGGCAGCGAGTGCCCACGCAGGTTATGGAGTGCGAGCCCGTGATCGCTGCCGGGGGTAGAATGCGCCTTCTGCTTCGGTTGCGCATCCCGCCGGCATCTCTTCGCGTGCTTCGGCTTGGCGGAACTGCCCGGCCGGAAGCCGTCTTCCCGACGGCGGTTCGCGTGTCGGACGACAGGATCGCCAGCGCATCAAGTGTCTGGGCCGATGTCGGCGGCCGTATGGGCTGGCCAGATTCATGCGACTTGGAGCCGCGGCTCGAACTACTGGACGATCCCAGCAATACCTGGTCGCACGGCATCGATCGATACCAGGGGGGCCCTGGCGCCGCGCCGGTATGGGGTCCGCCGGTGATGGCGGACAAGGGGCCGCTCATGGCCTCGTTCATCCGGGAGGGCACGATCGGCGACAGCCGCTTGTGGGCAGAGACGCGCATCTACGCCGACTGGCCCGTCGTGGATATGCTTCTGCGGGTCCATTGGCGAGCCCGGCACAAGATGCTCAAGCTCATCCTGCCCTTCACCGTGCCGGCCTCTGGCCGAACTGACGGTATCTCCGGGTATCGTCTGCAGCGCCAGATGGACGGCTGCGAAAGACCGCTGCGTGACTGGTCGCTTGTCGAGTTTGAGGGTGAGCCGCGGCTGGCGGTTGTCTGCCCGGACGTATACGCGCTGGATGCCACTCCGCAGAGGATGCGGCTGACGCTGCTGCGCAGTCCGCTCATGGCCAATTTCGGCCGCCGTGCAGAAGAGGCGCTCCGCGGAGTGCCAGCCGATCAGGGAGTTCACGAGTTCCGCCTGCGATTCCTCAAGGGCCAGTCGGTCACGTTTGAGAGTCTCGATGCGCACGCCGCCATGCTCTGCCAACCGCTGGTCCGCGCCGATGTGACCCGGGGTATGGGCGTCGGCAACCGCCCCAAGTCACGATGGCGCAGTCCGGATGTCACCTCATGGCGGATGTCGCGGCTCATGCCCCGAGGAGAGGGAATCCAATCGGCCCCGGTGGTCCGCCTTTCTGAGAACTTGGGCTGGCGCTCGATCGCGTCAAAGGATGTCGCGGAAGGATTCGTAAGCGCTCACGAGATTCTCGGCGATGCCGACGGCGTGGTGTATTTCGGCAATCGGTTCGAGGTGGCCGTGTCTGGCGCCTGGACACTGTGCCTGGGCCACGACGGCGGAGCCCGGGTGTTCGTGGATGGCCGGAGCGTCCTGTGCGAACCCCAGCGAGTCAATCCTGCGCTGCCGGATCGCTCCGAAGCAAGAATACGGATGAGCGAGGGAGTCCACGAAATCGTCATCGCATTCGACACCGATCACGGGCACGGCTGGGGGTTCTTCCTGGCATTCGAGATCCCCAGCAAAGCACGGAAGCCTGGAATCAGGCCTGTGTTCCCTGTGCTGCATGTGGAGAAGAGCACCCCATGATTGACACAACCAGCGTGCCTGATGGCGTCTCCGCTGCTTCCCGGCGGACGTTTCTTCGGAGCGAGATCGCGCGCGTGCGGCTGGATGGGCACGACGGAGGGGATGGCCGTGCTGGTCGGCCACGTGGGCGAGATGGACGCCACGATGATGCCGGCCAGCCGCGCCCGCAGGGGCGGGGGGTCCTCTTCTTTGTTTGACTGAGTCGGGATCACTGCCGTTCTGTTCCCGGTCCAGCCATCAGCGCCGGCTACCCTCGCGGTGGCCGGTCAGGTCGCGAATCATGGCACAGGTCTGCGCCACCCGATCGGCCATGCCTCCCGCCAAGAGGTTGGTGTCCCGGTAGACGAATTCGATGAAGTAGTCTCTCCCGATATCCAAAGTCTCTTGCAGGTGCTGCCGCAGGTCGTCAGGATCGAACTTCGCGCCGCACAGCTTCAAGGGAACCGGCTTGCGGCACCAGATGATGTCTTGACGGCAAGTTTCCGCCAGCCTGCTCAGGTCGCACCACGGCGTGACGCTGACCTTGCGCAGCCCGTGCAGACGCAGGAGAACCGGCATCAAATTGTGAACCGGCTCGCAACAGCCAAACTTCAGACGCTTGAACTTGCCGGCCAGCCTGGTGAGGTGCGGCATCAGGAACTCGTCGAACATCCCGGCGGAGATGCCGACGGACTCCTGCGACTCCAGGTAGCCGTATCGGTCGGTTGACAGGACCCGCTTCCCCGCCGCAGCGGCAGTCTCGTCGGAGTACAAGGAACTCCCGGAGCAGTATCCCTGGTTGCCATCGTGGTTGAGCGTCAGCAGATCCTGATCTTCCTCCCACTGTCCCAGGGCCAGGTTGTCCTCGGCCAGAAAACCGAAGAGCCGATGCACGGCGGCCGGGTTCATGGCCATCTGCAGGTAGAGCGCCTCCATGCCCATCAGGTGCACGGCCTTGTTCGTGATCCCATCGGAATACAGCGAACTTGGACGGCCGACTTCCACGGGAAGAAGCCCCGTGAAGATCTCCGCCGCAAGCTGCGCCTTACGCTGGGTCTGCTCCCTGTCGAGCGTGACCGTCCGATGCATCAGCTTGCCCCAATCGGCATCAATGTCCTTGATGGGCTCGCTGGTCTTGTATCCAAACGAGCCTCCGTGCCCGTCGTCCGCGCGCGAGATTGTCAACTCGTCGCAGAGGGCGGTCGTCGGCGTCACCCAATCCACCACGAAGCGGTCGGGGATGATGCGGTCGTCGTCGATCGTTTCATAGGAAACCAGAGCGTGCAGAAGCCGCGTTTCCAGAGCCCGGCATTCGCCGTCTTCGCACTCCAGCGGCGGCGTCAGGTCCTTGAGATAGCTCCCGTTGTCTTCGATGTGAAACGGAAAGGTTCTTTCCTGCAGGCGGTTGTGCAGCCGCCACTTCCCCCGGCGTTGAGCCATCGGTTTTCCGCAGGCGTACTCGGCATACCGGCCGGCCAGGTTTCTGAGGCGACTTCTCTCTCCCTGTGTCATCCGACGTCTCCCAGGATCTGCATCATTCCCATTCGACGTCCCAACCTGCGGGAATCCGTCGGCCCAGATTGTACGGCCACGCGGGGCCTCCTGCAAGCACGCCGTCGCCAGCCGGATTGTCGCGATGGTCGGCGGGTCGGTGGCGGCCCCGTCGCCTTTGCCCGGGGGGGGAACGCTGATCCGCGGCATCGACAAGGCGCTGTCGGGCGCGCCTTGTATCTTGTCCTCGCCGTGCTGGCCGGGATACCCTTGGACGCCAGCTTGGGCGGTCTGCGCGACGGGGCGGCTCGCGGAGGAGACCGCGGAATAGGCTACGGAGCGGGACGACGGGGAATCGCCGGCTCCTGTTGCCCTTCGCCGACCATCCTCTTCACGTGTTGTCCGGAGACAACCGTCCCGGCCGGCGCGGCTCACACACGGGAGGTCGCGGCCTGGCTTCCGAGCCGCAACTGGAAGTCCAGCATCTGCGCCAGTTCCGGGCTGTCCGCAACAGCCATAAGTTGCAGCGCCCCAACGAGCGAAAACGCGAACATCTTGCCGCCGGCGGGCTCGAGTTCCACCCGCATGAGCAGGCCGTTCTTGATCGCCCGCTTGCGAAACGCCCCCAGATGGTAGCTTTCGGTGTGCAGCATGTTCTCCATCGCAGGCAAGGCGGCCTCCAGATGCCTGCGCTCGCCGCTCAGCCGGTAGGCCCAGGACATGGCTTCGACGAACATCTCGCCCGCGGTAGCGACTCTGAGTGACGGCAACTCCTTGTAGTACGGCAGGCCCCACGAAGTCAGTCCGTTGGTCACGAGATCGTCGGCAATCGCCAGAACCAGTTGTTTGGCACGCGCGCTGCCAGTTTCGATCGCCCACATCGCCAGGCTCGTGGCCGTGATCGCGTTCATGAAGACGACGCGCGGCTCGCTGTGTACCGTGTAGGGCGCCAGCATGGCCCCGCCTCCCGGCCCTTCGCCCCAGTCGACAAACAGCGCCTCGATCTTCTCGCCCAGCCGCCGGTATCTGTCGTCGCCCGTCTCGCGCCAGGCGTTGAGCATGCAGCGCATCGCCCAGCCCATTTCGCGTGTGCTGCCGCTCTTAGGCTTGAGGTAGCCCAGGTTCTCGGACTGCCAGAGGACATTCTCGGCGACGCCGATGGCGAGTTCCCGCGCGTCGGGGTCGCCGGAGAAATGGTGCATATCGAACAACCCCTGCACCCACTGATGCGAAGGATAAACCATGGTTTGGGCAGCGTGTCGCCGACAGTGGGCGAGATGGCCGCCGCGCAGCCGCGGCTCCACATCGCTGTGCACGAGGTCCACGTCCATCCAGTGTCGGGCGGAGTTGAGGGCGTACTCCAGGAAGCGGCGCTCCCCCGTCCGGGCGTAGAAGAGGAACAGGTGGTGCGCCAGGTCATACTCGTTGTTGAGCCAGACTTGCCTGTCGCCTTCGTCGGCGCCTGAATCGCCGCGGCCCTGGTTGGTGTAGCCAGCCTCCGGTTCGTCGCCGAAGTTGAACACCCCCAACGCGGTCGGCCGCATGTCGGCCACGCGAGCAAAGAAAGCCAGAAGCTTTCGGCTAACGGGACCGTCGAAGATCCTCTCGGGCCAGACCCCGCTACAGCCGTAGCGCTCCGGCGACAGCGACGGCCGGTCGCCAAGTTGGAACTGCGCGGCGCGGCAGCCGAGTTCCCAATCAGGGCAGTCCGGGCCGTGGAAATGGAAGAGCAGTTCGTGCGTCTTGGCCACGCCGGCGAACCACTCCAGCGGATCGGCTTCGGTCGGCGGGTAGAGTTCGACCATCATTCTGCCGGGCTCAACCACGTAGCCTTTGGGAAAGTTCTGCGATGCGTGCCGCACGGAGACCAAGACGCCGCCGCGATCGCTCTGCCAGTCGGCCCACGTGTTGTGCGCAAAGCAATCGACCTGATGCTCGCACCCGTCGGTCCGCCACCAGTCTGAAGTGAGTCGGACGGTCACGGATTCGGTCGACTTCTGCACCCGGTCTACATAGCAGGCTTGCGAGGCGCGGAGCAGAGGCGCCTGGCCCGCCGGCTCGATGTCCAGCACCCAGCCTTGCACGTCGATCGAGCTCCCAAGCGCCCGGCTGCGATGGGTCACCGTGTAGTGCAGGGTGAACCACGGCATGCCCGCCCAGAAGCACAGCCTCGCTCGCACGCCGGGCATAGCATCGTCGCGGATGTCCACGGCATTGAGGAGCACCACGGCACACAGCGGCCCGTCTTCCTCCACGCTAAGGTGGACATCCAGATCGCGACTCCGGTGCTCGATACTACCGAACTGCGCGCGGAAGCCGCGAAATGGGTCTACGTCCCATAGGGCCTTGCCGTGGAGCCGGACGTCGTTGACCGGCCAGAGCCCCTTGGCGGGTACCACCAGACTCAGCGGCCCCGTGTCCACGCCCAGCGAGCCGTCCGCATGCCGGCTGACCGTGACCTGGGCGGGAGGATTGGCCACAGGCGGCTTGCCGGAGAATGCCATGCGCATCTCCTTGGAGGCGTTGCCCGGAAGGTCGCAGATTGCGCGGACGAATAGCCATTTCACGGAGCCGTCCGGCCATTCCCCCGTGACCCTGGCCTGGCAGGGAACCACATGGTCGCCATCGATCAGATGGAAATCGGCCGGGTCCTTCAGTTCACCCCGGGCGCAAGGTACGGCGAACCCGACGGGTTCGCGGCGATCCAGTTTGGAGATCTTCTCGAATCTCAGCGTGTTCATCAGCGCACCTCCTTATCGCCTGCTGGTTGGACGGGCACGCACCCGTTCAGGTCAGCCTGGAAGATCCTTCCCGCGGCCGGGAGTCTATCAGACGGGATTTCCCGGATGACCTTCCGCTGACGACCGCCGCCAGCGATGTTCACG
>CAZTVF010000105.1:0-18381 GCA_964616985.1 uncultured Planctomycetaceae bacterium | reverse complement strand
CCACGCTGACCCCCTCGCTGGGCGAGGACATCCTGGCCGCCCTGCCGGCGATGGAACTGGAAGCGCTGGCCGTGGCGATCTAAGTGGTCGCATAAGTTGTCTTGCCGAAGTTTCCTGCAGGAGCCAGGCGTCGCGCCCTCGGGACGCGCCCGCATGTCTCGCACGAGCATGCCGGCGCGGGTACGCTTCGGCATGGCACCTTTTCGGGTATAACGGCCTTCCCCGGCCGCGCCCCGTTGCCGCGCCGACGTTGGCTATGCCTGATCCAGGCGCAGCGGCGAAAGGCCGGGGACGTACTTGCACGCCTCCACCAGGGCATCGCCCACGTGGGCATAAGTCATGGCGGCGTGGTGAATGAAGGGGCCTTCGATGAGCGCCCGCTCCCATCGCGGCCAGTTATCCACCCGCATCCATACATAGTTGTTCTGGTTCTCGGGCCCATAGATCGAATGCCCCTGGCCGACGGCGAGCTGGTATTCGCCGCGGTCGCCGTCGAAGCGGGCGATGGTGATGGGCCCCTCCTGCAGGCGGAAGTGCGGCATGCCCGCCAGCGGGCTGGGCAGGATCCAATGCGTTCCCAGGCGAACCCTGGCCTTGGGGTGCTTCATCGACAGCGGCGCCCCGGCGTGCCACATCAGCACCGCGTTGTCGTCGGCGGGATGGCGAACGGTGATGTCGGCCAGGAAATCGGCCTGCGATCCCAGCGTCGCCCGCCGCACCAGGGCCGAGCTGATGGCGCCGTGGATGTCGGACTCGCAGGCGACGGACATCTTGTCCGACACCATGCTGTTGGCGAAGAAGCAGTACGCGCCCATCGCATCGACCAGCGACGTGAAATCCTGCATGGCCAGCACTTCGGCACCCGTGTCCTTGGCGACGGCCAGCATCTGGTCGCGGACGGCCAGGATGTTGATCAGCGGCCCGTCATCGGCGAAGCCCTCGACCGTGCAGTCCTGGCGAAGCTGGGCGGCCTCCTTGGCGTAGCCCGCGCGGCCCTGGGCGGCGCGGTCCTTGGCCAGGCGGATGAAGTCCACCAGGTCGACCGGCTGGACCTGCACCTTGAAGCGTTCCAGCAGTTCGCTCTCGTTGACGATGGTGGTCCAGAAGAAATCGATCCGCTGGCCGATGTGGGCGATCCGCAGGCCGCGGCGCAGTCCGTTGGCGACGTGCACGGCCCGCAGGAAGCGGTCGACGCCCAAGCGCAGGGGCGGCTCGTCCATGCGGCAATTCTCGATGTACGTGAAGGGCACGCCCAGCTTGTGTAGCACCTTGCTGCTGGCGAACATGCCGCACAGCGAGTCGCGCAGGCGCGTGCCGTCGATGGCCGGCGCCTCGTCGCGCGGACCCCACAGCAGCGTCGGCAGGCCCAGGTCGCGCCCGATCATGCCGACCGCGCCTTCGGTGCCGAAGTTGCAGTGCGGCACGAACAGGGCATCGGCCTTCTTGGCGCGGAAATGCTCCACCACCGTCGCC
Organism: uncultured Planctomycetaceae bacterium; assembly: GCA_964616985.1. Lineage (GTDB taxonomy): Bacteria > Planctomycetota > Phycisphaerae > SM23-33 > SM23-33 > CAZTVF01. The sequence goes on along the minus strand of CAZTVF010000105.1, from coordinate 16,908 downwards.
ACGTGCGACTGCTGGCGGACCATGCCGTCCTCCAGCACGCCATCGAGGTCGACGAAGTTCACGCCCCAGGCCTTGAGCTTCTCCTGCAGGAGCTTCTTCTGGCGCACCGCGTCGGTGTGGCTGAAGACGAACTTCCCGATCGGGCACAACGCCAGCAGGGGTTTCTTTGTATGCGGCATGTATGCATCCTCGATTGATCGACTACTTCCCGAACGATGACTCCACCAGAGCATCACAACTGACGTTACGCACCTGCAAAGCATTACCGATAAGAACTGCGGCAATGTCATCCTTCTGGTACCAGCGTACAGCCATACCGGTACACCGCCCGCGTTCGTCCATCGGTACAATCTCCACTAGAGTATAACCTTCGAATCGCCTGGCGGCAGCAAACCCCTTTTCTGCCAACGGCGCGGGAGCGGGTTGGTGACGATGACGCAGTCGCTCCAAGAAGATTGCGATGGGATTGCAGCCGGGGCGCGAGTGCTCGCGGATGGCTCGCAACAAGGACGGGACATGCTCCGCCGAAAGTGTCCTCACCGGGTGGCCCGGCGCGATGATTCGTATTCTTGAACTGGCACTCACGCCTTCCAGCGCGTCCACCTTGTTCTTGTTCGTGACAACAAGAAGCAATGCAAAGGCACCAGTTGCCAGGACGATGGTCATAACTATGAGGGCTGCCCACTTCGTTCGTTTCATAGGAGATACTCCTCGTGCGATCATGATTCTACTGCTCCAGCAGCACGATGGCAGATTCCGGACAGGCCCGCAAGACGTCATTCTCAAGGATCGCAGTCATGAATCATCCCTGGGGATTGGGGAGTCGCAACAGTCTACCACCCCGGCGAGGTCCGGGATAGATGCCGGAGCATCTGAAGACAGGCTCTTGCAGGCCCGCCGCGGCTTGCGATAATGCGGCCGTCTCTTCCGGGAGAGGAAGAGCAAACCAGGCGCGGAAAACAAGGTGCCTACGGGCATCGGGAGATAACCAATGGCTCGCAAGCAGCGTGAGATTCGAGTGGGCGTGATCGGCGTCGGCCGCGGGCAGAGCTTCATGGCGGGCGCCGGGCACCTGGTGGGCATGAAGCTGGTGGCCATCTGCGACACGTGGGAGCAGAGGCTCAACGAAGTCGGCAAGCGGTACAACGTGGCCACGTACACCGACTACGACAAGTTCCTCGACCACGACATGGACGCGGTGATCCTGGCGAATTACTTCCACGAGCACGCCCCGTTCGCCATCAAGGCCCTGGACGCCGGCAAGCACGTCATGAGCGAGTGCACCTCCAACGCCACCGTCGCCGAGGGCGTCGCCTTGTGCCGCAAGGTGGAGAAGACCGGCCTGATCTACATGCTCGCCGAGAACTATCCCTACACGCAGTTCAACATGGAGATGCGCCGCGTCTACCGAACCGGCGAGATCGGCGAGGTGACCTATGCCGAGGGCGAGTACAACCACCCGATGTCCGGCCGCGACCGCCTGGGCATCTCGCCGGGCATGAAGCACTGGCGCGCATGGATTCCCTCGACGTACTACTGCACCCACGCGCTGGCCCCCTTGATGTACATCACCGACACGATGCCCGTGAAGGTCAACGGCCTGTCGATCGCACGGCCGGAGCTGGACGCCGAGACCGTTCGCGTGGGCGACCCGGGCTCGGTGATCCTGTGCCGCATGAACAACGGGTCGGTGTTCCGCATCTTCGGCCTCATGCTGCCGGGCCACAGCAACTGGTACCGCGTGCATGGCTCGCGCGGGGCGATGGAACTGGTGCGCGGCGGCGGGTATTTCGGCTCCGGACAGGTTCGCGTCTGGCACGAGGGATGGGATCGCAAGGGCAAGGAGATGGCCGACCGCATGTACACGCCCAACTGGCCCGAGCATGGGGAGCTGGCCAGCAAGGCCGGGCACGGCGGCGGCGACTTCTGGACAAACTTCGAATTCGCCAATGCGATCCGATCGGGCAAGCAGCCGTTCCTGGACGTGTACCGCGGCGTGGCGATGTCCACCGTGGGCATCCTCGCGTGGAAGAGCGCCCTGGCCGACGGGCAGCCCTTGGACATGCCCGACTTCCGCTCCGAGGCCAGCCGCCGCAAACACCAGGACGACACGTACTCGCCTTTCCCGCAGCACGCCAAGTGCGGCTACAAGAAGCTGCCGCCCAGCATCCTGGGTACGCCCAAGCCCAACCCCAAGGGCGTGAAGCTCGCCAAGGAGATCTGGAAGCAGATCGGGTACACGGGCGAGTAAGCGCCGCCTCGCAGGCCGTGTTTCTTGGGAGGCGACGGATCGAACACGCGTGCAAGGGCTGACCGGTGGCGATGCCCGGAGCCCCGCGGGATCGCAGGCGCGGGAAGACCGACCCACGCAGTGGGCCGGCGTTGAGTGACGCAGCCCCGAGCCTGTCGGGGGACACCCGAGTTGTGTCCAGAGGCGCAGGCTACGGTTGCGGCTTCGAGGCTGCCTTGCGAGCTTCGATGGTGGCAATCGAACTTAGTCTCACAACGCGCTCGGCGCCCATGGACACTGGCCAGTCGCCGATGGTTGCGGGATCCTTCAGGGTACCCAGAAGCTCCTGCTCGAGGCCGGCAAGGAACGCGGCGGTGTCGGTGATGCCGAAGGCCTTGAGCCTGTCCACGTCCGGGCGAACGAGAATCTCGTTGCCATCGCCGGCGGCCACGACGATGGCTCCGTTCTCGATGTGGACGCGGGAGGAGCCCCCGGCCCTGCGAATCACCACCAGTTCCTGTTTCAGGGCGACGGCTTCGCCTTCGCTGACGAGCACCTCGGCCACCACTCCGGCCATGGGAGAACGGATGGCGGCGAGCCCAGCCGCTTCCTTCGACACCTCCGCGGCGGCCTGCATGCGAGCCGTATTCTTCTCGGCGGCGTCCCTCGCAGCGACGGCCTTGTCGAACTCGTCTTTGGAGATGGCCGCGGCATCATACAGTTTCTTCGCGCGAGCAAATTGCCGCCTCGCCTCCACCTCCGCGACCTTGGCCTCGGCTAGTTGGCTCTCGGCCAGCTTGAGGTCGGCCTGCACAACGCGGTCATCCAGTCTCACCAGCAGCTCGCCTCTGGCGACCGTCTGCCCCGGGCGAGCCTTCACCTCGGCCACCCGCTCGGCGACGGCCGCGAGCACCCGCTCATATTGGGCGGCGGCGGGCTTGGGGGCTTCCTTGAGGTGCCGGGCCTTCTCCTCGGACGTCATCTGCAGCACGGCGGCCAGTTCGCCGATGGCGTCCTTGAGGCCGCGGGCGTCCTCGGCGGAGACCGCGGCCGTCTGGATGATCTTGCCCGTCGCCACCTCCACCAGGCGGGCCGTGATCGTCAGGTCGCCCAGCCGCGTCACGCTGCCCATGGCCAGGTACTGAACGCCCTTGAGTCTGCCATAGACCTTCTCGGGATTGTCCTGCACGAAGGCCAGCGTGAGGTCGGCCTCCTTCAGCAAGGCCGCCAGCTGCGACCGCTCGATGAGCTGGTAGTGCTGGTCGCCCAGGTTGGCGACGAGCAACTCAGCCGCCGCCTCGCCGGCGCCCTTGATGTCAACCTCGCCCTTGACGACAAAGTCGATGACCGCCACCGTCGGCTTTTCCGCCGGGGCCGACGCCGGCTTCTTCGGTGCCGCCGCCTGCCCCGCCGCCGCCAGCATCAGCACAATCGTCGCAATCATCACTGCTCGCATGGGCCATCACCTCTTTGTCTTTGGTGCTCGAGCCTATCCACGTCGGCAATGTCCCTGCGGACGGCCGGCAGCTCTCTTATTGGCGATCAACTCGGCGCGGCCGAGGAACGGTACGGGCTCGCCGCCATACTCGCCTTGTGCCCTTCCGGCGGTGGCCTGCTCCCACGACACGCCCTCAATCTCGGTGATGATGTCGATTCGCACCGGTGGCTGGCCAAGCTGGATGATCTGCCCCGGCCGCTCGAAGTCGACCTGAGTCAGACCGATCTGGCCGAACCCAAAGGCATCCAACGCGGCCATGACACGCTCCGCGTTCGCCTGTGACGGGCGAACATACAGGTCGATATCTTTGGTCGCGCGAATGACCCCGTGGAATGCCAGCGCATGGGCGCCGACCACCACATACTCAACGCTTCGGGCGTTGAATAACTCGAGCAACTCTTTGAAGTCTTGGGAGATCGCCATAGAAGTGTCTTCGCAAATTCTCGAGTTCTTCCATCCGCTCGCCCGGCGGGCGGCTGAGCCAGTACTCGATGTCTTCTCGCTCGGCCGAGCGATCGTGAAGGGGGCGTATGGTCACCACTTTGCGGATCATACCCCCATTATCCCCCCCGGCGGGCCCGGAGTAAAGGTGTGGGCAGCGGACGGCAGGGCAATCGCGTTCTCGGCTTTTTGTGGCATGGGCGTCTCGCCCCTGCAGTGTTTCTCGAATATCCACGGGCGGGACGCCCGTGGGACGCACGGGCAAGATGCCCGTGCCACGAGAATGCGAATGCCCTGCAGCGGACGGGCGCCGAAGGCGCGACGGTTCAGACGTGCAGGTGATCACATAACACACGCGGCAGGAGCTGAGGTCGCTCCCGCCGCGTGATCGATCAATCGTCGGACGGTGGGTTTATTCGTCGTATCCGAGCAGCGGGCGATACCAGATGTTCCGGTAGCGGACGAGGTCGCTGTGATCCTGCAGTTCCAAGGCGCCGATGGGGTCGTGCCGCTTGTAGGCGGCCAGGGCGCGGTGCTGCGTGGGGCCCTGCAGTTCCTGGCGATGGTGCACGACGATGCCGTTGAGCATCACCGTCACGAAGGCGGGCTTGACGAGCTTGTCGCCGTCGAACTTCGGGGCTTCCCAGACGATGTCGTAGGTCTGCCACTGGCCCGGGGCGCGGCAGGCGTTCACCAGCGGCGGGTACTGTCCGTAAATCCCGGCCGTCGTGCCGTCGGGATACGTGGGGTTGTTGTAGCAGTCGAGGACCTGGATCTCGTACATTCGCATGAGGAACACGCCGCTGTTGCCGCGGCCCTGGCCGGCGCCTTTGATCACGGTGGGCTCGGCGAATTCGACGTGCAGCTGGCAGGAGCCGAACTTCTCCTTGGTGTAGATGTTGCCCGTGCCGGGCACCACTTCCAGCGTGCCGTTCTCGAGCTTCCACTTTGGCTCGCCATCGCGTCCCTGCCAGCCGGCCAGTGACGTGCCGTTGAACAGGATCACCGCATCGGACGGGGCCGAGCCGGGTCTCTCCTGAGTGCTCTCGCTGGGCGGGGTGACGACGCGGGGCTGCGGGCGGTCGCCGTCATGCACGTGCCACTTCTGCCCGGGAATGATCGGCGTGTCGCTGTAGCCAAGGGACGGTTTTGCCTCTGCCATGTTCGGCTCCTGCATTTGCGTGTTTTGACGAAGACGGGCCGGAACTCTGCCGGCAAGGCCAAGATCATCCACCCTTCCCGCCCTCGCGTCAAGGTTCAGCAGCGGTTGCAGGCATCCCTTGCTCCCGAGCCATCGCCCCCATAGAATCCCGCTGCCACCTAATGGAGAGCGCCACTATGAAGATCGAGCACCTGGGGTTGAACGTCAAGGATCCGGTCGCGATGGCCCAGTGGTACGAGCGGAACCTGGGCATGAGGATCGTCCGCAAGGGTGGCCCGCCTGCACACACCCACTTCCTGGCCGACGATTCCGGCCAGGTGATGTTCGAGATCTACTGTAATACCAAGGCACCGATGCTGGACCTGCCTTCGACCGACCTGCTGACGCTGCACCTGGCGTTCCTGGCTGACGACGTTGTCGAGAAGCACCGCCAGCTCCTGGCCGCCGGGGCCACGCCGCTGGACGCCCCGACCGTCATCGCGTCAGGCGACCAACTTGCCGTCATCCGCGATCCATGGGGTCTGGCCGTCCAACTCGTGAAGCGTGCCAAGCCGATGAGTTGACCCGCGCCTACCACAAGGCAATCGCCCCAGAGCTGACCCACCGAGGCAAAGACGGCGCGCTATCTGCCAAGGCATCAGCCGCATTGAACAGGAGTACATAGGCCGCGGCCCCAAGGATATTCATGCCTGTCTGCTGGGGGGCTTTCTTGTCGTGCGCCTCCGCGGCGTCCTGACCGCAGCCGAACAGCAGCTGGTCAAGACACCTCCGACCGAAAAGGGCATTGCCCTCCTCAAGCAGGTGCGAACGCAGTTGGTTGCAACAGCCCGGCCGGCGCTGGAAGCGATGGTCCAGGATATCACCGGAGTCAAGGTGGTCAGCCTGCACCATGACATCAGCACGCAGACCGGCGAGGAGGTGGTGATCTTCGCCTTGGACGCATACCCCGTCTCCCGGGAACTCAAGAGGGTCTAAGGCCCCCCCCACGTTTGCGGCTGCGTATGGCGGCGACTGTGCTTCGACAAGCATATCATGAAGAGCGTAAGTTGACGAACGATGGGCTCATAGATTTGGAGCGACAGAAGATGGCAGGATCAAAGGCACTCAACTGGAACAAGGTGACGAAGAGAATCAAGACAGCCATGAAGAAAGGCCCCGCCAAGAAGCCACTACACACCAAGTAACACGGCGTCCACTGGCTCACGATCGGTTCCATCACCCGACACGCGGCGACCCTCGGGTGAGAAGGCTTAGAGACGGGCTGGACATGCCGGACTGCCGCCACGGCTCTTCGTGGGACAAGTAAGCTGTCTCCAGCACTCGCCGGGTGTTGTCGAACCACTGCTGGAGGGAGTTGTCGTCGGTCGGTGGATTGTTCATGTTTCACGGTTCCCCAGCCCGTTGATGAGGCCGCTGATCATTTTGGCGATGACTTCTAGTTCGGCCCCAAGCGATGCGTGTTTGGCCTACTCTAGAAACCCTCGTCGCCGAGCGACCTCAAGCAGGGGCACGCACTCCTGCGTCGAACCTCTGGCAATCGTGAAGAAGTTGCGGCGATCGGCTTTCGTGAACCGCCCGTTGCCCTCAGCAAGGTTGGTGGCGATGGAAAGAGCGGCCCGGTTCAACTGATCGACGAGGAAGTAATAGCCGCGAGGGAACTTTTCGGTTAGGCCTGCGACTTGGTCAGCCAGATCGACGGCCTTCTGGTAGACCTGCAGGTTTTCGAACATGAAGGCCATGGCGTTCCCCGAAACGGCTGAGCAGGGGAACAGGTGAACAGCCCTTCGACTCGCTCCGCTCGCTCAGGGCCAGGAGACCGCAGGTGAGCGGCCGTGCCACCAACCACGCCTTGGGCCATTGGTGGCTCTGCCTCTTTCACCTGCTCAACTGTTCTACTGCTCACCTGCTCTATTGCCCCGCCGATGGCGGGGCAATACGGGCGACAGGACTCGAACCTGTAACCTTTGGTTCCGTAGACCAATGCTCTATCCAATTGAGCTACGCCCGCACAAGGCCGCCCCGTATTGTAGGAGGCGGCGAAGGAAAAGTCATTGTGCACCACAAAGGGCCGGGTTGTCAAGCGGCTAAACGCAGATTCTCACCGGGGCTTTAGGTTGAAGGCGATGATGTGCCCCTTGAGGCCAATGAAGCGGAAGGTGACTGTCCCTTCGATCTCGCCGTTGGCGGCCTGCCCGCGATAGAGGATCACCAGTTCCTGGGCCTCGCCGATCTCCAGCTTCTCGGACTCGAACGCGAGGGCCTTGACCTCGCCCAGGCTCGCCAGCAGCTTGGCCGTCCCCGTGCGAAGGTCCGCCAGCGGCAGCTTCTCTTGCAGGGCCTCGTGCATCATGGCGTGAGCTTCATCGGGCTTATTGTCGGCCAGGAGCTTGAGCATCCGCAACCCCTTGGCCCGGTAGAACGCCGTGTCCTGGGGGCCCTTGAACCAGTCCTTGGCCAGCTTGTCGGACTTCACATGGAACGAAACCAGCAGGCCGTCGCTGAAGGCGAGGTCAGAATTCGCATCGCCGTTCTTGAAGATCACCTTGCCGGAGCTCTTGGCGACCTTGTGGCCGTTCTCGTAGCTGGAGGATGTATTGAAGTCGGTGGGGCTGAGCTTCTGGAACTCGCCCAGACCCTCATTGAACGCCTTGACCCACACCGCAAGCACTGGGAGATCGACGTCCTCTTTCATCGCCGGGTGCATGAGCGAGATGACACGGTTGGCATCGCCGCTGCCGACGGCGGCGAAGAAATCCTTCTGCATGTCCTCGCCGGAGCCTTTGGCCCAGAACAGCAGAGAGACTACCGCGACGACGATCACCAGGAAGATCACGCCCAGGACCAAGAGTACTGTTTTCATGTCGCGTCTCCTTTTTGTCTGCGATGGGGATATTTTAATGGCAGGCGGCAAGGCATGGGCATACAAAATTGCCTACGAATTCGTGTGAGGCAAAGGTTCCGATCACTCGCGCAGGCCGCGGTGAGATCACAGCACTGAACGGCGAGCGATGGTCTTCCGGTGGGTTCGCAATGCTGTCCTGGGCGCGACGCTGCCGGCAGGCAGCATGGCGGGCGAGACGCCCGCGCCACGGCAGGGCAATCGCGTTCTCGGCTTTTTGTGGCATGGGCGTCTCGCCCCTGCAGTGTTTCTCGAATATCCACGGGCGGGACGCCCGTGGGACGCACGGGCAGGATGCCCGTGCCACGAGAATGCGAATGCCCTGCGCGCCACGGTTCTTCCGTTGACGGCGCGGGCGTGAATTCATAGCATGGCGGCTGCGAATGCAACCTTTCAAACCCTCTGAACAAGGAAACGACATGGCAGACCAATCCCTGAGCCCCTCCGGCGAGGCGTTCCCCCTTCCGCAGAAGGCCGAATATGCGGCCGAGTTCGCCCGCATCGAGTCGCTCGTCAAGGCGGCACGCAAGGAGGGCAAGGAGATCGTCGTCGTGATGGGTGTGGGGTTCGTCGGGGCCGTGATGGCCGCGATCATCGCCGACACGGTCGACAAGAAGACCGGCAAGAGCTCTAAGTTCGTCATCGGCTGCCAGCGTCCCAGCCCGCGGAGCTATTGGAAGATCCCCATGCTCAACCGCGGCGAATCGCCCGTCAAGGCCGAGGACCCCGAGGTGGACCCGATGATCGCCCGCTGCGTCAAGGACAAGAAGACGCTCGTGGCCACCTACAACAGCGACTGCCTCAAGCTGGCCGACTGCGTCGTCGTCGACGTGCAGTGCGACTACACCAAGCACGACCTGGGCAACCTCCGAACGGGCGAGGCGGACATGGCCGCCCTGGAGGCGACGATGAAGACGATCGGCGAACGCATCCCCGCCGAGGCGCTGGTCCTCATCGAGACCACGGTTGCCCCCGGCACCACCGAGTTCGTCGCCTACCCGATCCTCAAGAAGGCCTTCACGGCGAGGGGGATGGATGCAGCGCCGCTGCTGGCCCACAGCTTCGAGCGCGTCATGCCCGGCAAGGAATACGTCTCCAGCATTCGCGACTTCTGGCGCGTGTGCAGCGGGTGCAACCCGCCCGCCCGCCAGCGGGTGGTGAAGTTCCTCACCGAGGTGCTGAACACCGAGAAGTTCCCGCTGACGGTGATGGACCGCCCCATCGAGTCGGAGACCACCAAGATCGTCGAGAACTCGTACCGGGCGACGATCCTGGCGTTCCTGAACGAGTGGAGCCTGTTCTCCGAGCGAAACGGTGTGGACCTGATCAAGGTGATCCAGGCGATCAAGATGCGCCCCACGCACAGCAACATCATCTTCCCGGGCCCGGGCATCGGCGGCTACTGCCTGCCCAAGGACGGCGGGCTGGGCTACTGGGCCTACAAGCACATCCTGGGCTTCGAGGACGGCGACAGCGTCTTCAAGATGTCCACCACCGCCATCGACATCAACGACACCCGCGGACTGCACGTGGCCGAGCTCACGCGCGATGCCCTGCGGAACATGGGCAAGTACATCGCCGGCTCGCGCGTGCTGCTGGCAGGGGCAAGCTACCGCGAAGATGTGGGCGACACCCGCTACAGCGGCAGCGAACTGGTGGTGCGCAAGCTGACCGAGATGGGGGCCGAGATGAGCGTGCACGACCCCTATGTCGATCACTGGTATGAACTGGAGACGCAGGACACCTACCCCGCGCCGGGGCACTCGTGGGCCCGCTTCTTCCGCAACCAGGAAGAGCTGGTCAACCTCCGCGTGCAGAAGGACCTCCCCGCCGCGGCCAAGGGCGTCGATGCGATCATCCTGGCCGTGCGTCACGCGCCGTACGTGAAGCTCTCGCCCGATGAAGTGACGGCATGGGCGGGCGGGCCGATCGCGATCATCGACTGCTTCGGCGTGCTCAGCGATGACCAGATCCGCCGCTACTTCGAGCTGGGCTGCGAGGTCAAGGCGCTGGGCCGCGGGCACATCCAGAGAATCAAGGAAGAGGTCCGCGCGAAGCGGAAATAGCACGAGCAGACTACCTGCGCCGGGCGCTGCGCCGCTGTCACCGGTTCCGATATTGTGGGCCAGATCGTTTTGGTCCGACGCTCGCGATTTGTTATGTTGGCGGGAACACCCCCAAGGAGTGTCCCCCGTTGTTGCTGTTGGATGATGCAAGCTCGCTCCTGCCGCGCAGGCGCCATCGCCGCCTGCGGCGCGTCATTGCGCATGCGGCCCACACGCCCCTGCTGGCCGTGGCCGCCTACCTGCTGGCCGCTCACGTGGCGCTGCCGGCCGCCTGGAGCCAGCTGGCCCAGTGGCCACAGGACAACCCGCTGATCAGCTGCAACGGCCAGCGGATTCCCTCCGACCCCGTCAATCTCGTCGTCATCGCAACCGAGAAACAGCTTTCGACCGCCCTGGCCGCCGGCGGCTGGCACGGAGCCGACGCCACCACCTTCACCAGCGGCATCCAGATGGCCGCCTGCGTCCTGCTGGATCGCCCCTACCCCCAGGCGCCCCTGAGCAAGCTGTTCCTGCTGGGGCGGGCGCAGGACCTCGCCTTCCAGCAGCCGGTGGGCGAGAGCCCGCGACAGCGCCATCACGTGCGGTTCTGGCGAGCCGCCGCGACCCCCGACGGCCGGAGCATCTGGGTGGGCGCAGCGACGCTCGACACTGGCATCGGCGTCAGCAGCTTCACGGGCCAGCTGACCCATCGCATCGACCCCGACCTGGACGCCGAGCGCGACGTGGTGGCGGCGTCACTGGCCGCCGGCGGAGCGCGCCACAGCGGCTGGGTGAAAGGCGTCGGCCCCGGCACGCGCCGCAATGGCACCGGCGACCTCTATTTCACCGACGGCCGTGCGGCGGTGTGCATCCTCGGCGACGCCGTCGCGCCCGCCTGGGACAGCGCCGCCACACTGGCGACAACGCTGGGCCTGCCCGCCTCACGGTGATAGCGCCCGGTTTGGCGCGGTCAAGGACTTCGCATAAGGCAAAACCCTAAAGTCGCTCGCTTTTCAGCGCTGTTGTTTCTGTGTGAGATCAACAGCGCTGAAAAGCGAGCGATAGCAGTCCTCTTGGATTCTTCGATGCGTTATTGTGGTGCATTTATGGGTGAGCGCACAGGGGCGGCCGCATCGCGATCACGCACTTGCCCGTGGCGGGCCAACTCGTCACAATCGCTCGCAAGGAGATCTCGTGATGACCCCACGTGAAGTGATGACCGCGGCCATTGAGTTCAAGCGCCCCGACCGCCTGGCGATCAACGGGCACGGCGAGCTGAGCGACTGCGTCGGCGTGTGGTACAACCTCATCAAGCCGCCGCAGGCGCAGAACGACGAGGCTCTCGACCAGTGGCTTTGCCGCTGGGGCAAGACCGATCAGCCCAACATGGGACAGGTCAAGGCCCACCCGCTGGAGGACATCGGGGCCCTCAAGAACTACCCCTGGCCCGACGCCAACGACCCGCGCCGCTACGACTGCACGCGGCAGTGGATGGCCGAGTCCGCCGACACGCCCCAGGCCCGCGACAAGTACACCTTCACCAGCATCTTCATGATCCTGTGGGAGCGGATGCATAGCCTGCGGGGCTTCGAGAACGCGATGGTCGACCTGATGGACGACACGCCGCAGATTCACGAGATCGCCGAGCGCATCCTCGACTACGACATCACCCTGGTCCGCAACATGCACCGCGTGTGCGGGGCGAGAATCCAGGGGTTCGGCTTCAGCGAGGACTGGGGTACGCAGATCGATCTGCACGTTTCGCCGGATCTCTTCGGCCGCTTCTTTCTGCCGCGGTACAAACGCCTGTTCAAGGTGATCCATGAGTGCGGCTGGCACGTGCACATGCACTCGTGCGGGCGGATCAACAAGGCCATCGGCATGCTCATCGAGGCCGGGCTGGACGTCATCAACATGCAGCAGCCGCTGACCAACGGCATCGACGAGATCGGCCGCCAGTTTGCCGGCCGCATCTGCTTCGAGACGCTCTGCGATATCCAGCGCACGCTGCCGGCGGGTGACGAGGCCGAGATCGACCGCCAGGCCGCGGCACTGATGCGGACGTGGGGCACGCCCGCCGGAGGGATGATCCTGGGCGACTACGGCGACCACGCCGCCATCGGCGCCTCCCCCACCGTCAAGCAGCACATGGTCGCTTCCTTCCGCCGCCAGGACCCCTGGAAACACGGCTGGTGAGGCGAGCGCGACGTTGAAGGGGTGATGCGGATGCTTCGCCCGGCGATTCAGAATCGCCGCGCCTCGGCCCGTAGTTAAGCCTGGCTCCCCGGCGGCCGATAACAACGGTGGAGGCAAGCCGTATGGAAGTGTTCAAAGTGCGATGTACGAACCCTAGATGCCGCCAGACCCTTTCGATTCCCCAAAGCGCCGTCGGAAAACAGGTGAAGTGCGCCAAGTGCGACCACACCTTCCTGGTGCCCTTGACGATCCACCGCCTGCTCTCGGCGGCCCCGCCCGCTTTACACCGCAAGGCCGGCTGAGAATCACCAGCCTTCGGCGATGCCGCCTTCGGCCATGGTGGTCTTCCAGGCGTCGGGGTCGGGGTTGCGGAAGTATTCCTTGAGCATCAGCGCGGCCACCACGCCGTCGCCGGTGGCGGTGGCCAGCTGCATGGCCGCCCGCTGGCGGCAGTCGCCGGCGACGAACACGCCCGGCACCGACGTCTTGAGCGTCGTGGTGTCGCAGGCGATGTAGCCCTCCTCGTTCATGGCCACGAACGAGCGGAGGAACGCGGTGTTGGGGATCATGCCCACGAACAGGAAGATGCCGTCCACCTTCAACTGCTCGGTGGCTTGCGTCTCGAGATTGCGAATGAGGGCGTGGTCGATGTCCAGCCCGCTGGAGGAAGGGACGATCCGGTCGAGCACGAAGGGCAGCTTGACGTCGATGGCCCCGGTGCCCGCCAATTCGTAGAGCTCGTCGACCAGCACCTGCTGGGCCCGGAACTCGCGCCGCCGGTGCAGCATGGTGATCTTCTTGGTGAAGCGCCTCGCGAGGTAGACGGTGTCCTCAACGGCGGTGTTGCCCCCGCCCACGCACAGCACGTGCTTGTCGCGGTAGAAGGCCCCGTCGCAGGTGGCGCAGTAGCTCACGCGGGTGGCCTGGCGAAGCTCTTCCTCGCCGGGCACACCCAGGCGGCGGTAGTCGCTGCCGATGGCCAGGATGACCGCCCTACCGACGTGCTTCTCCTCGCCGTCGTTGACCTCCAGCTCGATCTTGCCGTCGTCGCGGCGGAAGATCTTCGTCACGGCCTGGTTGACGCGGATCTGCGCGCCGAAGTTCTCCACCTGGTCGCGCATCTGCTGCACGAGGTCGGGCCCGGAGATCTGCGTGTGGCCGGGGTAGTTCTCCACCCGCTCGGTGAGCATGATCTGCCCGCCGGGCAGGCCGTTCTTCTCCAGCACCAGCGTCTTGTAGCGGTCGCGGGCGGTGTAAAGGGCGCCGGCCAGGCCCGCAGGCCCGCCGCCGATGATGATCACGTCGAAGATGTCCTGGTCGCTCATAGGGGGAACATTATGCCGCGGCGCCCGCGGCGACGCACGCACTATCTGCGCAGCTCGGCCAGTTGGGCGGGCGCTTGCGGGTACTTCGCCGCCACCTTCTCCGGCGTCGACAGTTCCATCATGAAATCCTCGGCGCCCTTCATCCGCACCAGCTTGCCCTGGGCATCCACCCACGATGCGGAGGTGGTCTCGTTCTGACCGGCTACTACGTCCTGCACCTGCACGCAGGGGATGCTCTCGCCGTTGATGACCAAGGTCTCGGCGGCGGCGACGGTGACGGTGCGCAACTCGAAATCGTTGACCTGGGCGCTGTAGGAGGCGAAGGCGTAGGTAGCGGGCTTCTTGAGGTCCAGCAGGCGGGGCAGCATCAGCCCCGTGGCCCGCGGCAGGTAGATATCCACCGGAATCTGCTTGCGGAGGTCGTTGCCCTTGGCGCCCGAGCCCACCGTGCACACCAGCGAGTCCGTCTGGCGGATGCCCTGCTCGCGGAGGGTCACCTTGTTGTTGGGGTCCTTCCCGTCATTGATATTGAGGATCTCTTCCCACGTCTCGCCGACGCCGTTGCCATTGGTGAACATCAGCCGCCGGTGCAGCCGCTCCTGGCCCTGCATGTTCATCCAGGCGATGGTGCGGATCTCGACGCCCACAGCGTGGTCGAAGCGTTCCTGCCCCGTTGTGAAGTTCTTCCCAATGGACCAGGTGCGGGTTTTCACCGCCTCGATCTGTGCCATCCACCCGACCGTTGCATCCTTCACATGGAGCAGGTACCAGCGAGCCGGATCGACCGCGCCCTGCAGCTTCTCATCCGTCAGGGCGGCCAGCAATTCGCGGCCGCGGTCAAGGTTGACCTTCTGCTCGGCCAGGGCCTCCTCGGGATCGATGATCTTGACGGTGGCCATGACGGCTTGATGAATCTTGCCCAGCGAGTCCTTCATGTCCGGCGGCCCCGAGATCACGAAGATGAGGAAGCGGTTGGGTTTGGTCAGCACCCACGCCTGTCGCTGCCACTGCGGTAACAGGCCGTTGCATACGCCCTGCACGACGATGGCGCCCTTGCCGCCGATCTGCGTCACGGCGATGGACTCCACGTCCATGTTCTGCTCGGCCTGCAGCTTCTTGCCCAGGGCTTCGGAGTAAGGCTTGAGATCGACCTCTTTCTTCTCCAGCCCGCGCATGACGCTGAGGCTCCAGGCGACGGCGTTGTTCCTGGCGTCGCGGCTGACCCAGCTGACGAGGCGCGAGGTCGAAGGCTCGCGGGCGCGCGCGGTGTTCGCCGGCGGCCGAAGCGAGAAGCCGCCCACCAGCTTGTCGGCGTAGGGCAGGGACTGGAGCTCCACCTCGTCGGCCGCCTGCGCGGGCACAACCCACGCCAGCAGCGCCGCGAGCACGATCATGCGATGATTGATCATAGGGATATCCACAGCGCCCCGGCGCGCCGGGACACGGGAGACCATATTACGGCGGGTTCGAAATGCAATTCAAGAGACCTTGAACGCTGACGGGCAGAGCTTGTTCACCGGGCAGTGTTCGCAATCGGGTTTGCGGGCGGTGCAGGTGGCCCGCCCGTGATCGATCAGCAGGTGCGAGAAGAGGCACCAGTCCTCGCGCGGCACGAGCTCCATCAGCTCGGCCTCGATCTTCTCCGGCCGCTCGCTGGTGACCAGGCCCAGGCGCCCGGCCACGCGGGCGACGTGGCGGTCGACGGCGACGCCCTCGTTCTTGCCGAATGCGTTTCCCAGCACGACGTTGGCCGTCTTGCGGGCCACGCCCGGCAGCGTCAGCAGGTCGGCCATGTTGTCGGGGACCTTGCCGCCGAAATCCTGGACGATCTTGCGGCAGGCGGCCATCACGCTCTTGGCCTTGTTGCGGAAGAAGCCCGTGGCGTGGATCTCCTGCTCGAACTGGCGCACGTCGGCATTGGCGTAATCGGCGGCCGTCTTATATTTGCGGAAGATCTTCTCGGTGACCACGTTCACGCCCTTATCGGTGGTCTGGGCCGAGAGGATCGTCGCCACCAGCAGCTCCAGCGGGTTGGTGAAGTTCAACGCCGTGTGGGCGTCGGGGTAGGTCTTCTTGAGTGCGGCAATGATCTTCTTCGTTCGCGCCTGTCGTTGCGGGTCGGTCTCGGTGGCCATGATGGGTCCTCGCGCGTGCAAGACGGCTTGCATAGGCGCCGATGAAAGTTAAAATGTTCGCGGGCAATTGTATACCCGTTCTCCACGGGCAGAAAAGGGCTGATCCATGTTGAAGTCGTTGTTGGCTTTGATATTGTGTGCGGGCGCACTGGGCGGCTGCGGCCTGAGCAGCCCCACCTTCGCCAACACCGAGGAATACGTCAATCCCCAGCGGCTCAGCAAGGGCCTGGTCGTGATCCTGCCTGGCATCGAAGGCGTCAGCCACTACAACCGTCACATCCGCGAGGGCCTGGAGCGAATCGACTACGCCGTGATGATCCGCCCCTGGGGCGTGCCCGTGCCGGGCGTGGGAATGGTCGTCAACCAGACCAACTTCCTGGGCAACCGCATGGCCGGGGCGGGCGTGGCCAGATCGATCTACGAATACCAGCAGGCACATCCGGGCTGCCCCGTTTACATCATCGGCCACAGCGGCGGCGGCGGCGTGGCCGTCTTCGCGGCGGAATCGCTGGCCGACATGCCGGGCGCCCAGCCGGTCGAAGGCCTGGTGCTGATCGCCGCGAGCATCTCCAAGGACTATGACCTGACCAAGGCCCTGACGATGACGCGACGCGGCATCCTCAACGTCCACAACCCCGACGACACCTCTTTGCTGGGCACCGGCACGACGGCCATGGGCTGCGTGGACGGCGTGCACAGCGAGTCGGCCGGGCTCAACGGGTTCACGCGGCCGTTCGCGAAGCTTCAGGAGATCGTCGCTTCCGGCGACGATGACCCGCACGGGGCTGGCACGCGGTCGAAATACGTGCGTGCCCGCATCCGGCCGTGGCTCCTGAGCGGGCCGCCGACGATCACCGTGGCCGCGCCCAGCGCCAAGCCCGCGGCACGGAAATAATCCCGCGGTTCAAATCCCGTTGCCCTTTTGGTAATCGGCGAGCAAAACGGGCCCACCTCGGGGGGATAATCGGCGCGTAATC
>CAZTVF010000104.1:0-18884 GCA_964616985.1 uncultured Planctomycetaceae bacterium | reverse complement strand
CCATCCATGGCCGCCGCGGCATGAGTTTTCTACAGAGCATTCCTGACCCCTTTTTCCTACTTGATGCCGACGGCGGCGCTCCAGGCCTTGACGAGTTGTGGACGGGTGAGCTTGAAGCTGTCCATCAGGGCATCCTCCTCGCTCTTGCCTTCCTTCAGCAGCGTGACGAGCTTGATGAACGCCTTCTTGTCGCGGATCAGGAACCGTACCACGCTCTGGGCGATGCCGTAGTCGTAGTCCAGCAGGCGGACCTCTTCGAACACCTTCGTGATGTTGGCCTTGAGCTTCACGGCCTCCCTCGTCGCCTGCTCCCATCGCCGGGCCGCGAAACCGTCGGGCACCAGCGTGGCCGCCATCGTCTCGGCCAGGCCTTCGTTCAGCCACAGCGGCACGTTGCGATTGGTGAGGTAACGCGACAGGAACGCATGCGTCGTCTCATGCACGAGCACCGTGTTGAAGTCCGAACGCGAGTCGCGATAGTCCATCACCATGTAGCAAACGCCGTTGCGATAGGAGCAGTAGCCGGCGGCCCGCTCGGCCTTGGCGCCGTCCACTTCCATCGTGAACTTGCGGTAGTGCTCCTGAACGAAGAAGGTGTAGATCGGGCACTTGCCGATCCAGATGTTCTGCTTGACGGGGATGTCGAATTGCCTGCACAGGGCCCCGTAGAGCCCCTCGGCAAGATCGGACAGCGGCTTGTCGGCCGACTTCTCCCACTCGCTGTAGATCAGGAAGTGATCGGTCTCCACCAGGTGCATGGCGGTGGCGAACTTCCTGGCCTCGACGAACAGCTTGTCGGCAAGGGCACGCGCCGCGTCGGCCTGCTCCTTGGTGGCGAGGGCAAACTTCGTCGCGGGCTCGAGTCTGGCGGGCTTGCTGGACGGCCTGGGCGAGGTCGAAGGCGCAGGGCTCGGCGACGCCGCCATCACCGCAGCCGCCATGACTCCGGCGACGACCAACGCAATTGCCTTGTTCATAGTCGCTCCCCGAGATGATTCATCCACATACTTTACAGTGACGGGGCCCGCGTGGGAAGCTCGTCAACGACTCTATCAGGGCCATCGCGTTCTCGTTTTTCGTGGCATGGGCGTCCCGCCCATGAGCCTGCCTGCCGGAAGGCAGGTCGCAGGGGCTCGCCCCTGCCGCTTTTCTCGAATAACCACGGGCGGGACGCCCGTGGGACGCACGGGCAAGATGCCCGTGCCACGAGAATGCGATTGCCCTGACGACTCTATCCGCCGTTGCGATGGATCGTGACGTCGCGGCCGAACGTGGCGAGCTCCGACAGGCGGTTCTCCGCCATCGTCGCTTCGATCCTGGCCGTGGAGTCGTCATACGTCTGCGACATCACCACCGCGTGCTGGGCGATGTACTGCATCAGGCGGCCATTGCCGCAGTTGGCCGTCAGCGTCACCGCCACCGCCAGCCCGCCGATGCGTTCGAGCACCGCGTCGGCCAGCTTGTCGGTGCCCTGGCCCGTGGCGGCCGACAGAAACAGCGCCTGCGGGTACTGCCGCCCCAGCACCGCCAGCACCGTGGGGTCCTGGATCCGGTCGACCTTGTTCATGACCAGCAGCCGGCGGTTGTCGCCGCAGCCGATGTCCTGCAGCACCTTCTCGACGGCCGTGATCTCATGCGCCACGCGCTCGTAGGAGGCGTCGGCCACGTGGATCAGCAGGTCGGCCCAGATCGCCTCCTCCAGCGTCGCGCGGAAGCTGGCGACGAGGTGGTGAGGCAGGTCGCGGACGAAACCGACCGTGTCCGACAGCAGCACGGTCTGGCTGTTCTCGAGGTTCCAGCGGCGGGTCTTGGTGTCCAGCGTGGCGAAGAGCTTGTCGGCCACGTACGCGTCGGCACCGGTGAGCAGGTTCATCAGCGTGCTCTTGCCGGCGTTGGTGTAGCCCACCAGGCAGACGGAGAACGTGTCGCGCCGGCTGCGGACCTGCCGCACCTTGCGCTGGTCGATCTCGTCGAGCTGCCTCTTGAGCGCCGAGACGCGTTTCTGCACGAGGCGGCGGTCGATTTCGAGCTGCTTTTCGCCCGGGCCGCGCGTGCCGATGCCGCCGACCGCCGCCGCCCCGCTCGATGCGCCGCCGGCCATGCGCTCCAGGTGGCTCCACATGTTCCGCAGGCGCGGGTAGGTGTACTCCAACTGGGCCAGTTCGACCTGCACGCGGCTTTCGGCGGTGCGGGCGTGAGCGGCGAAGATGTCGAGGATGAGTTCGCTGCGGTCGAGGACCTTGCGATTGATGACCTTCTCCAGCTCGCGGACCTGCGCGGGCGAGAGGTCGTTGTCGAAGACGACGACGTCGATGTCGTTCTTGTCGGCCTCGTCGGCGATTTCCTGTGCCTTGCCCGTTCCAACGTACAGGGCGGGGCTGATCTTGTCGCGCTTGGCGAGCATCTCGCCCACCACCACGGCCCCGGCCGTGCGCGCGAGGTTGCGAAGCTCGCCCAGAGGATCCCGCGGGTCGGCATTCGATCCCGGCAGGATCACCCCCACCAACAACGCCCTCTCCGCCTGTACGGTGAACTCGTTACGTTTATTTTCTTCCATTTGCTCCCGATTTAGCCGCTTTTGGCTTTCTTCTTGCCTGCACCCGAAACGCGCCACGCGGGCATCGGCACCACGGCAGTGGCGAACATCCTGCGCGGATAGAGGTAGTCTTCGCCGGACTCATCGATGATCCGATACTGCCCGTGCTGTTCCGCCAACTCATCCGGAATCCGCTCATACACTTTGCGGATTTCCAGCGAAGCGGGGAATCCATCGTTACGGATGCAGATGACGAGTTCTTTGGTTCTTCTCATGCTCTCACATGCAACGATCTCAAGTCGCCGGCCATCTATTCTACGAATCTCCTCTTTCAACCGACACCGCTTTCTCAGCCGGATTTCCGCGTCGCCTGCAGTTGGCGGACCTCTTCGACGACGGCGGCGGCCATGTCGGCGGCGGCGACGGTGCGGATGAGCTTGCCGTGGCGGTAGAGGAGGCCCTTGCCCTTGCCGGCGCAGATGGCCACGTCGGCGGACTCCGCCTCGCCGGGGCCATTGACGACGCAGCCCATCACGGCCACCGTGATCGGCTCGATCACGTCGGCCAGCGACTGGCGGATCTGCGCGATCACCGGGCCCATGTCCATCTGCAGCCGCCCGCACGTGGGACAGGCGATGAGCTCGATGCCGCGACGCTCGCGAAGGCGAAGGCAGGCCAGCAGTTCCGCCGCCGCCTTCACCTCGTTCACCGGGTCGCCCGCGTAGGAGATGCGGACCGTGTCGCCGATGCCCTCGGCCAGCAGCGTCCCCAGCGCCGCCGCCGAGCGGATCGCGCCCGTCTCGACGGTGCCCGCGTGCGTCACGCCCAGGTGCAGCGGGTAGTCATACGCCCCCGCCAGCCGGCGATACACGGCCACGCAGGCGTACGCGTCGTGGCTCTTGGCCGAAAGCACCAGCTGCCCGAAGCCCTGCTCGTGGAACACGTCGAGATACTCGCCCAGCCGGGCCGCCATCAGTTCATCCAGCGGGCGCGAGAGGTCCACCTGCCGCCGGGCCTCGTCGGCGCGATCCACGATCGATCCCTCGTTGACGCCCACGCGGATGGCCACGCCCGCGGCGGCCGCGGCCGCGATCACGCGGCGGACCTGGTCGCGATCCTTGATATTGCCGGGATTGAGGCGGATCTTGGCCACGCCCGCGTCGATCGCCTCCAGGGCGCGATCGAAATGGAAGTGCACGTCGGCCACGATCGGCACGGGCGAATGTTTCACGATCTCGGCCAGGGCGGCCGTATCCTGCCGCGTCGGCACGGCCACGCGGACGAGATCCGCCCCCGCCGCCGCCAGGGCCTCCACCTGCGCGATGGTCGCCGCCGCGTCGGACGTCTGCGTGTTGGTCATGCTTTGAATGCTCACCGGGGCCTGGCCGCCGATGACGACGCGGCCGACCTTCACCGCCCGCGTCTTGCGTCGCTGTATGCTCGGAAGTTCCATCGGCGTATTGTACACTCGCTCATTGACTTTTGCCCCCGCCCCGCCAACAATATGGACGTCACGTGCCCGTAGCTCAATTGGATAGAGCGTCGGCCTCCGGAGCCGAAGGTTACAGGTTCGACTCCTGTCGGGCATATTGAGTTGAAATCCCTCGCCCCGCGCCATTCTGTACCAAGCTGCACGCTCCTGCGCAACCCGCGCTGTCGACAGCTGTTGCCGTCGCGCCGTTATCTTCCCGCACTTCCACGCAGTTCGCTGCCGCTCCCCGCTGCTTCGCTTCCTGCACCCCGAATGCTTCGGATTTTGCATCGCCCCCCGATGCGAGCCGGTATGCATCTTCGGGCACCTGCAGATAGTGCTTGTGAGCGACACGACGAGAGTTTCCTAGCCATCGCGTCACGTAGTGCTCAGGCCACTTCTGGCACAACTCCGTCTCGCAGGATGACCGCAGGTTGTTGAACCGCTTCTCCCAAGGCGTCAGCCCTGCCCGCCTGATGATCCGTGTAAGTTGAGTCCCAAGGTTGCACCCGCTCTGATAACGCGTGATGACGTGCATGGCCCCAACAGCAGCCGCATCGAAGCATTCTCGCAGGTACGGCAGCAGTTCCGGAAAGATCGGCACCAGCCTTGTTCCGTGCCCGTCATGATGCTCTGTCTTCGACGACCGCACCATAAAGCGCCCACGTTCCCAGTCAACGTCCCCCCACCGCAACGCCAACACCTCAGACGGGCACCGAAGCCCACAATATCGGCACAGAGCGAAGATCAGCCGCCACTCGGCATCTGGACAAGCCGCCAGAACAGCTTGCGCTTCCGATCGCGTTATGAAGTACCACCGGCTTTCGTCCGCATAGTCACCGCATTTCAGATCGCCAAAAGGATTCTCGACAATCAGCCTTGCTTTCACCGCCGCCCCCAGGAACTGCCGAACCTGTTTGCATCGCCGCCGCGTGTTTCCCTCCGAGAAGCCTTGTTCCTTCATGTACCGCCGGAAACCTTCTGCGTCTGCCGCCGTGATCTCATCGAGCTGCTTCTCCCCCATGAAGGCAGACGACAACTTCTCCGTATATCGGTAGTTGATAAGCGTGTTCGTCTTCGCCCCCAACCGATCCTTGATGAAACGTGCCACCCATTCCGCGTACGTCAAACGCTCCACACGTCGCGACGGCTTCAGCAGTCCTTGCCGCTCCAACTGCCGCCGCGTCTCATCCGGCAGTCCCGACACCCAATCCGCAGTTGACCCCTTCGGAGAAGCAGGCATCCGGAGACACGTAAGGAGGTCCTCGACGCACACCCGCACCGACTCCGCTTGCTTCTGGGAACACACACCAAGCCGGAATGACTGCTTCTTCCCATTCAGCTTGTACTGAATCATCCGCCGCCCACCCGGTTGCTTCACGACGCTAGCCATGTTGCACCCGCTCTTCCGCCATGTCCCCATCTACGAGTTTCCGCAAACGCTCGACGCTGTATAGGACTCGCCGCCCAATACGAACGCAAGGGATTCTTCCCGCCTTCGTCTCCTTCGCCAACAGGCGCTCGCCTATACCCAGGAGGCGCGCCGCATGCGGCGCATCAACGACAACTGGAGACAAGTCCCCATCGGCCCGACAGGTCCCATTATCGGTTGATTGAATCACACAGCCTCCCCGGGCGTTCTCGAGCCGAATTCGTCTGCAAGCATGTCCGCGAGTTCTACAACCTCATCATCTCGCGACGAAGTGATTCGCCCAGGCCCGGTCCACACGAAGGCACCCACTTTGTCAGCAGTCGCTTCGTCTTCGACCAAGACGACACACGGTACTACGTCGTAAAGGCGAATCAGAAGCCTGTGAGCCGCCCCACGCACCGCAGCCGCGTAATCGCCCCGGGCCAATGCATGAAGGTCTATCTTGCCATCAAGAGCCACTGTCCGCATCCCCACCACTGGGACATTCCGAAGCCGCTCCAGAATGCTCTTATCCGTCAGAACCTTCCAACTCATGACCGTTTTCCCTTCTTCTTCCCCTGTAGTGCTCTTTCCCGCGTTTCTATCACGCCGCTTTCAGAGTCTTCGCCAACTATCGCCCGCGCCCGAGCAATGTTCTCAGGCTTAAGCAACTCCTGAATCACACTGTCGAACAATGGATCACGCCGCGCCTTCGCAACCATCTCCAATCCCCCAATCTTCGCCGCGATGCACTCCTCAACGACCGCCGAGATGTTTCCATCCCGCAAGGAGGCCACCGCCTGAATGCGTTCAACAACTTCCGGACTAAGCGTCACCGTCACTCTTACCTTTCGGCCATGCAGGATCATCACACGCCCTTTCTTGTTCATATACTGTCATACTCGATCCGACACCTCAAGCACAAACAGCCCCCATCCCAAGAAATTCTTCTTGCCGCCTCGCGATCCGTTCAGACCGCCTCGCAGCGTACCCGGTCTTCCCCAGCCATGCCTTGAGTCCCCGCACACGCTCGACCGTCGAAGCCGCCATCTGCCGCAGAATCACCCGGAACTGCATCCACCCAATCCGAGGCACTTCTTGCCCACGCAATCCCACGCTCTCCGGTAATTCTCCGGCCCGCTGCATTGCCATCAGTTGATCCCGAGAGGCATCCAGCTTTCCCACGTAGTGCAGCCGCTCTTCCCCCGTCGCATTCACGACAACGGGGACCAGGATGGAAGAGGTCTCCCCGCATTCGCTCATCCTCTCGACCAGCGGCCGAGCATCCCGCCGCCGCTTCACCAGGCGCTCGCCGACCTCTTCAGTCTTGCGCCCTCGAAACACCAAGGCCCCCACGCGCTGTGACGCTTGGCACATGCGACAGCGAGCGCGCCGCAGGAACCAGGCCGGTATCCCATGCTTCGGAGCCTTCATGAGGTACTTAGTGATGTAATGGACGGCATGCGAGGCAGTCCAACCGCACTTCCGCCTCTCGACGTCCAGGCCGCCCAGGCCCCACTTGTCGCGCCACACCGCCCACAGGCGGCGCAGATCCGGAGGGGTCAGCTGCCCGCGATCCGAGATGTCGGCCAGGATATGCCAATGGGGAGATCCATTTTCCTGAAACTCCAGCACCCACACCCAAATCGTGATGCCCATCATCCGCAGGAAGGCCCGGATGTACCCGCCATCCGTCACCCTCTGGTGGGCGTCCTCTGGCCCTGCGAAGTTCTTCGGGTCTACCGTCAGCGTCAACAACACCGGCTCCTTGAACTTCGCCAGGTTCTCCGGCTCAAGCAGCCTCTGCCGAGTCTCCCAGCCGCGCCGCCGCTGGCACTGTGGGCACGTCCGCGCGTTGCATCGGCTCTTCACCAGCACCGCCGCCGGCTGCTCATCGTGCGATGCTTCGCTCCCACTTATAAGCCTTTGATTCAAGTCTAGCGGCGGCTGCGCCGCCGCTCGGGGGCCGCCCGCCTCCAGGGCGGCGGGGCCGCCCCGAGCGTCGTCTCCGCCAAGACTTCCTTGCAGCCTCGCCACGTTCTCGCTACCGTCTTGCATGACTCACCACGGCACCGCCCGCCCCAGTCATCCGCCAAGAAGCCTGGGCGGGCGGTGTTCTTTGTTCACCCGATCCGCACCAGCCCCAGAACGCCTGGGACAATCTTCGCCAACTGACACCCTCTCGAATGCATCGCCGCCAAGGTGGAATCCACCACCACCGGCAGCACCTCCATCCAGAACCGCTCGTTGTCCAGGTCGGCTGACATTCCAGCCCCATGCATGGCCTCGCACACCGCCGCCCGAAATTCGACCGACTCGCAGCACTTCCGCAGCTTCATCAACATCTGACTCATGACTCTCTCCTTGTCTGTGGTTCATCCTGATCCGCTCCAGCGGTACCGTCCTCGCTCGCGAGGGCCATATGGCCTCGCTCGCTACGGCCTCGGTAGGGGTGCCCCGCGGCTCCGCAGTCGCCCGCGAACAGCGCGGGCTCCCGCTCCGGGCCTTCGGCCCCGCCTTCGGCGGCCGCGACCCCTACCGCCCGCCTACGCTCGATATCATCCGCCAGCGCGCGTAACGCCCCCGGCAGCACGTCACCAATCATGGGGATTTCAGACTCGTCGCCCCTGCTTGCTTCGGATATTGCGTCGCCTCGACGGCAGATTCCCCGCTCTTCCCTGAAATCCGTTACAGTGTTCACCTCCTGTCGGGCATAGTTCCCCCCTTCCGCATCCGCCGCCAGGCGGCACACTTCTGGTCCGTCTTGGGGTCAACGCGCCATTGATGCTGCCATCCGTTGCGACGAGCGGCTTGACAATGACGGGCGGTGAAGGAGAATCAGCCGGCGGCGAGAGAACGGGCCCGGCTTCGGCAAATCAGATGAGGTTTCTATGAGTGATGCGACCAGGCTGTCAGCGTGCTCCAACGGCAACACGAACGTCAGCAGGGCGAGCGTCGCGACGTTGGCGACGATCACGGCAATGGCGATGACCGTCGCCGGGTGCGGGGCAAGCGAAACGCAGCCTGCGGGGCCGATGGCGTGCTCGGCGCCGGCGGATGGGCAGCAGCTGCAGGCGCGGGTGCAGCAGCTTCGCGAGCATTACGCCCCCTACCTGCAGAGCCTGCCACAGCGCAAGGAAATTCGCCAGCGAGCCGATCTCTCCGGCACGTGGCGGAGCAAGTGGGAAGTCGAGGACTTCGTCAAGGGCCCGAGGCCGCAAGCGCCCAACTGGCACACCACCGACCTCGATGACGCCAACTGGACGCCGACGACTGTCCCCGAATGGCGGTACGACCAGCCCGAGCCCCCCGGCACCCGGCCCGACCCCAAGGCCCACCGCGCCAACAGCCGCATTCTGTGGTATCGGACGACCTTCGCCGCCGCTCCGCCGCCCGCCGGCCGCCGCGCGTTCCTCAACTTTGCCGGCGTCGCGTGGGAGGCCCAGGTGTGGCTCAACGGCGTCAAGCTCGGCGACCACATGGCCTACTGGGAGCCCTTCCGGTTCGACGTGACGGGCCTGCTGAAGGAGAAGAACGTCCTGGCCGTGCGCGTGCTCAGCGGCGAGGCCCTCGGCGAGCCCGTGTTCGGCTGGTCGGTGCTGCCCTGCGTGGCGGCCGAGCAGCCGCGATACGTCCGCGACGCCAATCAATCGGTCATCGGCCAGCGCGATCTGTGGGGATTCCGGAGCAGTTGCTTCCTCAGCGGCATCGGCATCCACCGCGAGGTGTTTCTGGAGACCGCCGGCGCGACGGCCATCAACGAGGTCTTCGTTCGCGGCGATCTTACGGCCGGCGAGGCGAAGGTCCGCGTCGAGACCGACGCCGGGGCCGATGGGCCGCTGACGCTCGATGTGCAGATCCTGGCGGAGAATTTCCACGGCCAGGGCTACGCGGCGAAACAGGTCTGCAGCATGCAGCGCGGCGCGGGCGGCTGGGACCTTCGCATCCCCACGCCCAGCGCCCGCTCGTGGCAACAGGACGAGCCATGCCTTTACCGCTGCCGCGTGACGCTGCGCGACGGCGACCGCGACGTCGACTCCAAGGACGTGCTGTTCGGCTTCCGGTCGTTTCGCATCGTCACGGCGGCCGAGGCCAACGCCGACCGGCCCGAGGGCATGTTCCTGCTCAACGGCGAGCCGGTGTACTTACGCGGCGCGGGTGCGTCGCCGGCCCTCAACGCCTTCTGGTACTGGCGCCAGGATGACAAGCTCCTCAATGCGGTGCTGATGATGAAGGCCGCCAATTTCAACGCGGTCCGCGCCAACGAATACGTGCAATTCCCCGAAGTGCGGGAGCTGATGGACCGCCTGGGCATGCTGTGCGAACAGGACCTGTCCGGCGCGGGCGATGGCAAGAACGACCTGGCCGGGCGTCTGGCGCGGCAGTGCTACAACAACCCCGGCGTGGTGCTGCTGACGACGGGAATGGAGACGGACTTCGATCCCACGGCAATTGTGGCGGCCATGCTGAAGGCCGATCCTCAGCGGATCGTGAAGCCCATCAGCGGCCACATGAAGAGCGGGGACTGGAGCTACAATCTCCCGCCCGAATACCCGCAGCTGCCCAAGGAAATGTGGAACAACGTGATTGATGACTTCCACTCCTACGCCGGCTGGTATCGACGCGGGGCCGACATGGCCGCACTGTGTCGCATCTATCCCCCCGGCCGCATGGTCACCATGGGCGAGTTCGGGGCCGAGGCGATGGACGACTACGCGACGATGAAGCGACACCCCGCCGCCCTGCAGCCCCCGCCGATCACGGCTGACTCGCTGTGGACCGCCAGCCAGGTGAAGCGCGGCGACCCGAAGATGACCGTCGGCCTCCGCGGCCGCGAGCCGGCGACGCTGGGCCAGTTCATCGAGGCCAGCCAGACTTACCAGGCCGACGTCCTGGCCGAGCAGGCGACGGGAATGCGTCTCTCGCCGCGGCGGATCAGCGGCTCGTTCGTTTTCCACTTCATCGACGGGCTGCCGGCGATGTGGCCCAAGAGCATCGTGAGCTACGACCTGACGCCCAAGAAGGCCCTCTTCGCGATGGCCCAGGTGAATCAGCCGATCGTGCCGCTGTTCCAGATCCTCGACGAGGGCAAGACGCTCGCGCTGTGGGTGGCGAATGACCGCAACCAACCGCTGCCCGGCGGGCACGTCGCGTGGAGCGTCTGCGCCGGCGGCAAGGCGCTGCTGCGCGGCCAGGGGCCCGTGGACGTGCGGCCGCTCGATGCGACGCCGGTGACGAAGGTGGACCTGTCGGCAATCCTCGCGGGCGCCCCCGTTGTGGAGATCGCGCTGGCATTGACCGACGCGACGGGCAAGACCGTGTCGCGCTACAGCCGCGAGGTGTACCTGCGGGGCTGGCAAGCGCCGCAAGTTGACATCCTGCCGCCGCCGAAGGCACGCGTCTCCAAGATCGCCGACGCCGGGGGCGACGCAAACAACGTCGACTGGTCCAAGGCCGCGACGCTGACGGGCTGGCGGCAGATCGAGGGGCTGGGCACGGGGCTGGTCATCGATGCCCGCGTCGCCCACGACGGCCGGTTCCTGTACGTCAGGCTCTCGCAGGCGGCGAGGGCGGCCGGCATGCAGAGCGAAGACGGCGTGTGGGGCGGCGAGGACTGGGAGGTCTTCATCGGCGGCCAGCGGGCCAAGCCCTATCGACAGATCGGCGTGAACCCCAAAGGCAAGTTCGTGGAGGTCACCACCGATCCGAACCTTCCGCTGTGCAAGCCGGCCGTGGTCTCGACGACGGCTGACGACCGCTGGACCGTGCTGTTCGCCCTGCCGCTGGAGACGGTCGTGCCGGGCGGCCTCAAGTCCGGCAGCGTCTTCTACGCCAACTTCCATCGCGTCGCCGGCAGTGGCGAGACCTACCGCCAGATGCTCTCCTGGTCGCCGGCGTACAAGGTCAACTTCCACATGCCCGAGGCGTTCGGGGAGTTGACGCTGGAATAGGCGCGGGGAGTTCACCGCAGAGATCGCGGAGAAGAAGAAGAAGAAGAAGAAGGCAATAGGCAATTGGCAATTGGCAATGGGCGGAAGAGGAAGAAGAAGAAAGAGGGGTTTGGCGGCATACGGCTAGTAGCCCTTCACGCTTGATTCTGGGAGTAAGGCCTTGGCGGTGGCTTGCCGTTCGGCGCTGTCAGACGTGGGTGACGCCTTGGGCCTCTACAGCGCCGAACGGCAAGCCGCTGCCAGACGCACTCACATATTCGATTGTGATGAACTACCAGGCTCGAGGGGCATCCCTGCCGCGGAGGCGGCCCGATCGCTTTAGCCTCGGGTTGGTCGCGCAGCGACCTACCCGTGGAGCTGCGCGTGGGACCCACCCGTAGACAGAGATCAATGACGTTCAACCGCGTAGCGGTTGGTTCATCGTTCGAGGTGACAAGGGTCGATGTTAACCAACCGCTCCGCGGTTGCGGCATGCGCCACAATCCCTGCCACGGGTAGCTCGCTTGCGCTCGCAACCCGAGGCTATGCTATTCCAACCGCTCCGCGGTTGCGGCCGCGTCACGACCCCTGCCGCGGAGCGGCGGAATAGCTCTAGCCTCGGGTTGGTCGCGCAGCGACCTACCCGTGGACCTACCCGGGGAGCAGCGCGTGGATATAGATAGACATCAATGACGTCAACCGCGTAGCGGTTGGTTAATCGTTTGAGGTGACCGGGCCTCGATGTTAACCAATCGCTCCGCGGTTGCGGCATGCGCCACAATCCCTGCCACGGGTAGCTCGCTTACGCTCGCAACCCGAGGCTATGCTATTCCAACCGCTCCGCGGTTGCCGAACTGCAGGCAGAAAGACGCTACTTCCCTTCCTCCGCCAGCGGCTTGACGTGCTCGCCGTCCTTGTCGAGGCTGTAGATGGTGTTGCCCTTGATGAAGGTCTGCGAGCCGAAATCGAGCAGCGGCTGAGCCACGTCCTGGAACTCGTTGCCCAGGACGAAGGTCTTGCGGACGACGTCGGTGATCAGCAGGCCCAGAGGCGTCGAGGAGAGGTAGTTGCTGGCGACAATGGTGTAGGCGGCTCCCACCCGCGGACTGGGCTGGTCCTTCTTTGCGCTTCGCAGGCGGCCGCCGACGATGACGCCGCCGGTGGCGCGCGGATTGTGATCGAAGCCGGTGTGCGCCTCGTGCGGCTGGCGAATCTTGTTGCGGACCACGTAGTTGCCGAACATCGGCGGCCCCACGTGCGCGTTGGATGCATTGGACCCCGACAGCATGTGGATCATGCTGCCGTCCATCCAACTGTTGACGATCATGTTGTAGTAGGCGGGCAGGAAGTCATTCGTGTCGCGGGGCTTGTTGGGCTCGGCCGGGGCGGTGGTGCTGCTGTCGGTGCCCCAGACGTCGATGCCCTTGGCGTTCACGTCTCGCTGCATGTCGACCACGTTGGCCACCACGTCCATCCACAGCGACATCCGCAGCGGGCTGTTGTTCAGGTTGCCGTAGAATGCGTTCTCCGTATAGAGCATTCCCACGCAGTACTCGCTGGTGGCATCGGGGGCCACGTTCCAGGGACGGTCCACCGTAATCGTGTCCGCCGTGTTGGCGGTGACGAAGCGGTACTGCCCGAAGCCCCTGCCGGAGATGATCATGACCGTCAGGTTCTTCAGCAGGTTGTCCTGCCACCGCTGGTTGGCGTCGGTGATCGTGGCCTCGCCGCCGCCGGTGGCGAAGGAGGTGAACTTCTTCTCCTTCTCGTACGTGCCGTGAA
The DNA here is from genome assembly GCA_964616985.1 of uncultured Planctomycetaceae bacterium. Taxonomy (GTDB): domain Bacteria; phylum Planctomycetota; class Phycisphaerae; order SM23-33; family SM23-33; genus CAZTVF01. The sequence goes on along the minus strand of CAZTVF010000104.1, from coordinate 5,754 downwards.
CGAGGAAGATTTCCTCCGCGTTGGTCCACGTGCCGCGGAACGCCTGGTGAACCTCGTTGAAGCGGATGTAGCAGTGCCGCATCGGGTAGAAGCATACGCGCCCGGGCGTGTCGCTGAAGATGTTCGAGTCCAGCAGCGAATCGATCGCCCAGCCGTGGATCGACACCACGATCTGATGCGTGCAGTCATGCCACTTGTTGCGGATGATCTCCATCCGCTCGCCGCGCCAGAACCACAGCGAACCGTAAAGCTCGTTGTTGTTCAGCGTGAAGTTGCGGACGCTGTCGATGTTGATCGCCTGCAGGTACCACGTGCGGCGGGTGGCGGGCTCTTCCTCCAGCGGGCGGATGCGGCAGGACAGGATCCGCACGTTCCGGGCAGCCTGGCCCTTGGCCTCGCCCTCGATGCGAACCATGGCCCCGGCGGCGACGCCTGTGGAGACCGCCCCCTCAAGGGCGAGCGAATCCAGCCCGGTGTCGCTGCCCATGCGCACCAGGGCGCAGGGCTTCTGGCTCGGGTCGAAGTCAAAGCCCTCGAGGATGCTCTGGTCGCGGCCGGCCCCGCGGAGGCTCACGCCCGCCGGCAGCACGACCGTCTCTCGGGTGCGGTAGGTGCCCGGCGGCAGGAACACCACGCCGCCCGCGCCGGCGGCGGCGATGGCCTTCTTGAGCGCGCCGGTGTCATCGGCCAGGCCGTCGCCGACGGCGCCGTGCTTGCGGGCGTCGATGATGTTCTCTTCGAGCTTGACCAGCGGCGTGATCTCGACCTCGCCGGCCTTGCGCCAGCCGAGTTCCCCGCCCCGGCCGTTGTGGAAGTAGAGGGTGTAGCTTCCCACGGGGATATCGAAAGGCAGTTCGAAGTACACCAGCCTGCTGTCAGCGATCCATGTGGTAGACCGCCCCTCGCGGATGACCTTGGCGAAGACCGTGCGGTCCTTGTTCTTCATCACCACCTGGCACGGGGGCTTGGGTTCGTACCGCACCGGCCCCGCGTGCGCGGGCCGCAGCCCAAAGCCGTACGCGTGCATCAAGGCCCCCTGCTGCACCTTCGCCTCCGACAGCCAGAAGGGCTTGGCCACGTTGAACAGGTAGGGCTTGGAGAAGCCCTCCTTCGTCTTGACCCACACCACGCAGCCGTTGAGATGGGCGACGATGACCTGCTTCTCCACGTCCAGCGGCGCGATCTTGGAGGCTCCCTTTGGGGGCTCCGCCGGCAGCGGGGCCGTGGCCTCGCCGAGCTTTTCGGCGGCGGCCTTGACGGTCTCGTCGTCGTTCTTTGGGCTCCACGTCCACACCTCGGTGGCGTTGGGCTCGAAGCCCTCACCCGTGATGATGTGCGGCGCCGCGTTGCCCTGCAGATCCATCGGGAAATCCGGGTGAACGTTCGCGATCTGCGGCCGCTCCGCAGCCGCCATGCCCGCCGACACCAGAAGAACGAGGGACGCTGTAATTATCGCACGGTTCATCGACCGCTCCTATGGCTTGAACTTGGCCTTGAAATCGGCCTCGGACGTCTCGTTGCCGTCGATCCAGTACTTCGTCTTTTCGATCTTGCCGTCGGCGCCGTACTGCTTCTCGACGCCGTGCTGCAGGTTGTTCTTGTGAGGCAGTTCGCGCTTGAGCTGGCCGCTGTCGTAGAACTCCTGCGCGGCGCCCTCGATCAGCCCGGCCTTGAAAGGCGTGTTGCGTTTCACCTGCCCTGACGGCCAGTAGTCGATGGAGGGCCCGTCGCGTTTGCCGGCCTTGAAGAGGCTCTTGCGCTCAACCTTGCCTTCGCGGGAGTAGAGGATCGACTCGCCGTCGAGGTTGCCGCTGACGTAGCTGGCGGTGGCCATCACGTCGCCGTTGGGGAAATAGCTCTTCTTGACGCCGTCGATCTTCCCGCCCTTCCAGGGGATCTCGTATTCGAGATTGCGGCCCTCGCGGCCGCGACGGTAAAGCCTCTCCACGCCGTCCTTGAGGCCGTCCTTCCAGGGGACGGTGTGAAAGACCGTCGAGTCGTACGGCACGCGGAACTGCTCCTCGCCGTCTTTCTTGCCCGCGGGGTTCAGCGGCACGATCGAACGGACGTGGTCGAAGGGCTTGTTCTTGCTGGGGTCGTAGACGCTCTCGATCAGCAGCCGCATCTTCCAGCCATCGCCGGCCGGCATGGTCGCGGAGTAGAGATTGGCGGCGGGATCTTTCACGTCGATGATCTGTTCGGTCAGCCCGGCTTCGTCGCTCTCAAAGGAGGCCGAGGCCGGTGTGCTTGCCGGCGCCGACGCCGCAGGGCCTTCGGCGCTGGCGGCCAGGGCAAGCGCAAGCGTCAACGAACATGCTACGCCGCAGAGCCTGGCCCACGTGGGAAAGCGAATTGCGATGCGACGGTTAGACTCACACATGATGGCTCCCTGTCTCGCGGGCGGGTGGCCCGCGTGGGTTTTACGCGAATGATAGGTAGAACACCGCGGCGAGCGACGCGGCGCTGTTAAATTGGCGAGGTGACGAGATGAAGACGAATGGGCGAGCGCCCTGGGGATCAGCATAGGCCGCCGGGCTCACAACGTTGATGGCGGCGGCCAAGGCTCCCCTGCCGGAGGCAGAAAGGCCGCCGCCCATCAATGGGCCCCGCGCTCACACCGGTGCGGCGATGGCGGCCGTGGGCGAGAAGACGATGGTGCGATTGCGCCCCTGGTGCTTGGCATCATAGAGGCAGGTGTCGGCGGCGCGGAGGAGATCGTCGGCGACGGTGAAGTCGCGGCTGAACTGCGAGAGTCCGATGCTGATCGTGATGGGCTGGCTCTGCGCCGGGTCGATCACGAGTCCCGATTCGACCGCCTGGCGGCACCGCTCGACGCAGACCATCGCGCTGCGGGCGTTCTGGCTGGGGAACAGGATCAGGAATTCCTCCCCGCCGACGCGGCAGACGATGTCCGTGCCTCGGACGTTGCGAGCCAGTATCTCCGCCAACTTCTGCAGGCACTCGTCGCCCTTGACGTGGCCGTAGGCGTCGTTGACGGCCTTGAAGTGGTCCACGTCGACCATCGCGACGGCGAAGTCGGTGCCGTAGCGGCGGGCGAGATCCCACTGCTCGTTGAGTCGGATCATCGCCTGGCGCCGGTTGCACAGCCCGGTCAGGTCGTCGGTCGTCGCGGCCTGCTGAAGCCTGGCGTTGAGGCGGACGAGCTCGGAATTGAGCTGCTGCGAGCAGGCGGTGCGTTCGAGCAGTTCATCGTACATCTCCACCAGTCGCACGCCCGCGCGAACGCGGCCCAGCAGTTCCCCGCAGTGGCAGGGCTTGGAGACGAAGTCGTCCACGCCGGCGTCAAAGGCCGTCACCAGGCGGTCCTTGTCGGACTCCACCGTGAGCATCAGGAAGTAGACGTACAGTTGCGAGGGCTGCAGGCGAATCTGGCGGCACAGGGCCAAGCCGTCCATCTTGGGCATGTTCCAGTCAGAGATGACAACTCGCGGCCCGTGCTCCAGCAGCTGCCCCAGCGCCGTGAAGGCATCGTTCGCCGCCAGGGGCTCGTAACCGGCGTCGGTGAGGTTCTCCACGATCATCATCAGGCTGACGGGGTCATCATCCACGACGAGAATCTGCTTATGTTCCCTTTTCGCCATCCACTCGACCTCAAACCAAAGGCTTGCCCGAACGCCGCCACTGGGGGGCGGCACCTATGGTTTTATCGGTGAATGACTGATGAACATTAATAAATCTAAGGGAGATAGAGCAGGTCGGTCACGTCCTGCCGCCCTGCCAGCTGCCGCAGCAGCGCCAGGTGCGGGGCCAATGCCGACATCTCGTGCGTCAGGTGCGCGTCCGACCCGAACGCGATCTTCACGCCCCGCGCGAGGCACTCGGCGAAGAATCCCGGTTGCGGGCTCAGGATGTGGTAGTTGATCTCCGCGGCCACCCCGGCCGACGCGAGCGCCGACGCCAGCGGCGCGTACAGTTCCACCGGCTCGGGGCGGCGGGTGGCGGCGAAGTAACGAAGCGGGTGGGCCAGGATGTCGATGCCCCGTCCCAGCAGGCCCTCGACGATCTTCATGAACTCCGACGTCACCTGCGCGTCGGTGAGGTCCTTCAGGTCCGGCCGCACCCAGTGCACCGCCCCGACCAGGATGTCGCACACGTCGCGGTCCTCGTCGCGGATCGTCAGCTGGCCCTCGCCGTCGAGCTCCACCTCAAGCCCGATCTTCACGAAATCGCTGCGCAGCGGCACGACCTGGCGGCGGAAGGCGGCCATGCGGCTGTGCTCGTCGCTACGCCACAGGGCGGGCGTGAGGATATGCTTGGCCGACCAGAAATCCTCGTTGCGGCAATAGAGCTGCGGCGCATGTTCGGTGAGGCAGACGCTGGAAAGTCCGAACATGCGGGCCCGTTCGATGACCTTGGCAGCCGTGATGTCCCGCCCGCAGTAGGCGAACTCGGTGTGCGTGTGGTAATCCACCACGGGGGGCGTGGGGGCGAACTGCAGCGCCTGCGTCTGGACGCTCACATTCTTGCCCTCCAGGGTGACCAGCGCGTACTGGAACGGCGCGTCGCACAGCGAAGGCGCCGTGAAGTACTTCACCTTGCCCGCCTCGTTGAGCGGCTGGCCGGGGTGGAAGTGCCCGCTGATGGACAGCAGGACGTTGAACCGCGTGTAATCGGCCATCACCGCCTCGCGGTTGGTGAGCATGTAGGGGTAATCGCAGGCGATGGCCGGGTTCATCGGGTTGTGCTGCAGCACGATGACGGGGCCCTCGGAGGGGCTGGCCCAGGTCTCGAACTGGCGGCGGTCTTCGACGCTGCGGGTGCAGATGTCGCCGCCGGCATAGGAATCGGCGAAGGTGATGAACCGGTAGCCGCCCAGGCGGTGCAGGCCGGCCTGGCGACCCAGGAGGCGGAGCATGTTGGCGGCATCGCCGTCATGGTTGCCGGGGACGAGCAGCAGCGGGCACTCGCCGGCGGCTTCGCGCAGCGTGGTGCGGATGGCCTCGAGGGCCTGGGGCGAATCGCTTCGCGTGGCGTCGTTGAGCAGGTCGCCGAGCAGTGCGATCGCGTCGAAGCCCCCCTGCAGGCGGGCGTCCTCGATCGCGCGGCGGAGCAGTTCCAGACCCATGGAGCACCGGCGCGTGCCGGCATCGGGCCCGCCCGGAGCGTAATGAACGTCGGTGATCACCAGCAGACGGAAAGCTTTCACGGCAACTCCTTCGATAAGAGGAGACATGATAACGAAGTGCAGGCGGGATGAGAATTGCATTCAGGGCACTTGAGCCAACAGCGGTGTGCCCACAGTTTCTGGCATGCCGCATTCGGGTCGAAAGCTGACCGCAGAGGCGCAGAGGCCACCGTGCTGGGCCCGAAGGGCCGCAAGGCGCGTAGCCGGGGGCAAGGCCGTACCCGGCCGCAGCCCCCGGAACAGCCCCCGGTAGATCGCCGCCCCAGCGGGGCGGCTGGAACCATCGGCCGCCGACTGTTCCTACACCCCCAGCCGCCCCGCTGGGGCGGCGGATCATTGAGCCGCATATCCGGGGGCTACGCTTCGCTTGCCCCCGGCTAAGCGTCAAACGCTCCTTCGGAGCGAACGGCCTTTGGGACCTTCCACGTGCCCCATTCATCATGACGGTCTATGCGCTGGGGGCGAAGAAGCAGCGAACCGCAGAACCGCAGAACAAGGAATCTCGAATATCGAAGTGAAATTCAGAACGACAAGCCCCAAAAGATCGTCTTTGCCTTGCGTGCCTTGCTGTTTTCAAGATCTTCGTTTGCTTGCTACCTTGCCGTTTG
>CAZTVF010000103.1:0-19181 GCA_964616985.1 uncultured Planctomycetaceae bacterium | reverse complement strand
GAGACCGACCGCACCACCCAGGAGAAGACTTTCCGCTTTATCCGCGGCCCCATCTTCTGCAATCTGCTGCTGGCCGACGAGATCAACCGCACGCCGCCCAAGACCCAGGCGGCGTTGCTCGAGGCCATGCAGGAGAAACGGGTCACGGTCGGCAACGTGACCTACCCGCTCGACGCGCCGTTCTTCGTGCTCGCCACGCAGAATCCCATCGAGCAGGAAGGCACGTACCCGCTGCCCGAGGCCCAGCTCGACCGCTTCATGTTCAACGTCGTCGTCGATTACCCCACGCCCGAGGAAGAGCTGGCCATCATGAAGCAGGTGACCAGCACCTACGAGGCCAACCTCGAAGCCACGCTCACCGGGGCCGACATCCTGCGGCTGCAGCAGATCGTTCGCCGCGTGCCGGTGGCCGACCACGTGTTCCAGTACGCCCGCGACCTGGCCCGCGCGTCGCGCCCGGCCAGCAACGAGGCCCCCGACTTCATCAACGAACTGGTCAACTGGGGCGCCGGCCCGCGCGCGAGCATCTACATGATCATGGCCGCCAAGGCGAGGGCCATCCTGCACGGGCGCTACCACGCGACCACCGAAGATGTCCGCGAGGCCGCCCTGCCGGTACTTCGCCACCGCATCATCACTACGTTCAACGCCGAGGCCGCCGGCATCACTTCCGATGAGGTCGTGCTCCGCCTCCTGGCCGAGATCCGTCCGCCGATGGACCAGTCAATCGAGTAGCGGCGGCGGAAGAAACGATTTGAACCGCAAGGGCCCGAAGAGCATCCCGACTTTGCGTTTGTGCCCTCTGCGATCAGGTTCCTGCGTCGAACACTCTTGAAGGAATTGCCAGATGAAGATTGGCGTTTGCTGGGGCCCGGACAATCAGCACCCCATCCTGGGCCTGGACTATTTCGAAGGCACCGTGGCCGACCTGCTGTGCCCGCTGAAGGATGATGCCGCCTTCGCCGCGCGCCTGGCGGCGGTCAAAGCGGCCCCCGTCCGCGTCCTGGCCGCGAACTGCTTCATCCCCGGGGACCTTAAGACCACCGGTCCGGCCGTGGAAAAGGACAAGCTGGACGAATACGTGGCGACGACGATGAAACGAGCCCTGCAGATGGGCCTGACGCATATCGTCTTCGGATCCGGCGGCAGCCGACGCGTGCCGGAGGGCTTCGAGCTCGCGGCGGCACAGAAGCAGATCGTCGATCACCTCAGGCGCTGGGGCCCCATCGCGGGCAAGTATCACGTGACCATCGTGCTCGAGCCGCTGAACAAGGCCGAGTGCAATATCGTCACCAACGTCGACGAGGGCGCCGACCTCGTCCGCCGCGCCGGCCACCCCAACATCCGCCTGCTGATCGACACCTACCACATGGCCAAGGACAACGACCCCATCGAGTCGATCGTCCGCGCCAAGGGCCTGATCGCGCACGCACACTGCGCCGAGGCGAATGGGCGCGGCCCCCTGGGCACCACCGGGGAGGATCAGCGGCCTTATTTCCGCGCACTGAGGGAGATCGGCTACAGCGGCGCCATCAGTATCGAAGCGAACTGGAAGGACTTCGCGGCCCAGTTGCCCCCGGCCGTGGCGGAACTGCGGCGGCAGCTCGAGTCGGATTAAGAAAGACATTCGCCGCGGAGATCGCGGAGAACGCAGAGAGAAGAAGAGAAAGAAGAAGAAAGAACGGTCTTCACCACAAAGGACACAAAGAACACAAAGGTAGAGAAGAAGAAGAAGAACCTGAGATCATGGCAAGCGGCAACGGACAACCTGACTACATGTACCTGCTGGACCCGGCGGCGCTGGCGAAGATCAGCCGCCTGGAACTCATCGCGCGCGGCGTGGTGGAAGGGTTCGTCTCCGGCCGGCACAAGAGCCCGTACAAGGGCTTCTCGGTGGAGTTTGCCGAGCATCGCCAGTACTCCCCCGGCGACGACACCCGCGACCTGGACTGGCGGGTCTTCGGCAAGAGCGACCGCTACTATATCAAGCAGTACATCGAGGAGACCAACCTCCGCGCAACGATCCTGCTCGACGCGTCGGGCTCGATGAAATACGCCGGCAAGGCCGCCTCCAAGCGAGACGGCAAGTGCCTCACCAAGTTCCAGTACGGCCAGTATCTCGCGGCGTCGCTGGCGCACCTGATGATCCACCAGCAGGACGCGGTGGGCCTGGTGACCTTCGACACGCAGGTGCGGCGGTACATCCCAGCACGCAGCCGGGCCAGCCACCTCCGCGTCATCCTGAAGGAACTGCACGAGTCGCAGGCCGGTGCTGAAACCGCCCTGTCGCCGATCTTCCATGACATCGCCGAGCGGGCCCACCGCCGCGGCCTGGTGGTGATCATCTCCGACCTCTTCGACGACCCGGAGGAAATCCTCAACGCCCTTCATCACTTTCGCTACCGCAAGCACGAGGTGCTGCTGTTGCACGTGATGGCCGAGGAGGAGATCAACTTCCCCTTCGACCAGTGGAGCACGTTCAAGGATCTCGAAGTCTCCGGCCGGCGGGTGCAGCTCGACCCGCGCGCCGTGCGTGCCGAATACCTCGACCAGGTGCGTCGATTCGTCAAGCGAATCGAGATTGGCTGCGGCCAGATGGGCGTCGACTACGTGCCCATGGTCACCAGCAACACCTTCGACATGGCCCTCGCGCACTACCTCGCAAGAAGAAGGGGTTAGGGTTCAGGGAACAGGCACCGGGGCAACAAGGCCAAGGGAGAGGATAGATGCAGAACGAAGAACCGAAGAAGAAGATTCAGAGTTTTGAGGATCTGTTTGTGTGGCAGAAGGCACGGCAACTTGTTAAGGCGATCTACGAAGCTACGCAGGCCTTCCCGCGGGAGGAGCTCTATGGCCTGACTCAGCAGATGCGACGGGCTGTCATTTCGATCCTCTCGAACATCGCCGAAGGATATGGAAGAGGAACTCGAAAAGACTATGTTCACTTCCTTTTCACCGCGAGCGGCAGCCTCTATGAACTGCAGTCGCAACTGATCGTGGCTCATGACCTCGGGTACCTGGACGCGAAGGCTCTGCCGTTGTGTCGCGCTTTCGCTGAGGAATGCTCCCGCATCCTTTACCGCTTGATTGAGAGTCTTAAGGTCAAGAATGAGGACTAGCCGCACCATCTTGTCTTCGAAAGATCAGCGAAGCCACCCCTCATGGGTTTCGAGCGCGGTTCGCGCGGCCCTGGTCCCTGTCCCCGGGACCCTGGTCCCTGTCCCCGGGACCCTGGCCCCTGGTGAAGCCTCATGACTTTCCTAAACCAACTCATGCTATGGGGCATGGCCGGCGTGGCCATCCCGATCCTCATCCACCTGCTGAATCGCCGGCGGGCGACGACGGTGGAATGGGGCGCGATGCGATTCCTGCTGGCGTCGATGGCGTCGCGCAATCGTCGCATCCTCATTGAAGAAATCATCCTCATGACCGTCCGCTGCCTGACGGTGGGGATGATCGCGATGGCGATGGCCCGGCCCTTCGTCCCCAGCCGCTCGGGCCTGACGTGGGCGATCGTGCTCAGCGTGCTGCCGGCCGCGGCGATCCTGGCCGCCATCGGCACGATCATGTGGGGCCACCGCAAGGTGCGATGGGCCGCCTTGACCGCCGCCGCTGCGCTGACCGTGCTGGCAACGCTCGCGTCGGCCAACTCCGAGTGGATATCCCGCCAGACCTGGGGCGCCGAGGGCGGGCAGAAGGACGTCGCCATCATCATCGATGGCTCGCTCTCGATGACCGTCAGTTCCGACGGCCAGATGAACTTCCAGCGTGCTCTCGACGAGGCCCGCACGGTGGTGGAATCCTGCCGCCCCGCCGACGCGGTGAGCATCATCCTCGCCGGGGCCGTGCCGCGGGACATCGTGCCCGCGCCCATCAGCGACCGCAAGGAACTCGCCGCCCGCCTGGAGGCTCTCACGCCCACCGGCGGCAGCCTGCGGGTGCTGCCGGCGCTCAACGCCGCCACCGCCGCCCTGGCCAAGGGCAAGAACCCCGGCAAGAAGATCGTGCTGATCACCGACGGCCAGTCGCTCGGCTGGGACCTCCCCGCTGCCGGCGGCGCGTCGATCAAGCAGAACGACGACCGCTGGCGATGGCTGGCCGGCGGGTTTGGCGTGCTTCCCACGCGGCCGCAGGTCGTGCTCCGCCGCCTGCCGATGCCCAAGGCCCTGAACAACCTGGCCGTGGACGACATCGCCTTCTCCCGCAAGGTTGTGGGAACCGACCGCCCCGTGCGGATGGACGTCAAGATCTCCAACACCGGCCAGTCGCCCGCGACGCCGGCGGTTGTCGAACTGCTGGTCAACGGCCTGCAGGTGGCGAGGCAGCCGATGGGCGAACTGTCGCCCGCCGCCTCCGAGACGCTGCAGTTCTCGCACCGCTTCGACCGCCCTGGCCCCAAGGCGGTCTCCGCCCGCGTGGTGTGGGAGGATGACATCCCGGCCGACAATGCGACGGTCCGCATGCTGACGGTGGCGCAGGAACTGCCCGTGCTCATCATCGAGGGCACGCCCTCGGCCGAGCCGATGGGCGGTTCGGCGTCGTTCATCGAACTGGCGCTGGCCCCGCGGCCCGCGGCCGCTTCGCGCCCGGCCACCACGGGCCCCGGCGACGACGACCTTCGCTACCTGGTGGCCGCCGACGTGGTGAACGCGACGGACGTGGCGACAATCCGCGACCTGTCGAAGTACCGCCTGGTGATCCTGGCCAACGTGCCGATGCTGCCCAAGTCGATGGCGGTTGACCTGTTGACCATGGTTCGCAACGGCGGCGGGCTGCTCATCGTCCCCGGCGACTTCCGCACCGCCTCCGACCGCAGCCCGACGAAGTTCTACGACACGTGGACGGCCGGCGGCGGCGAGCCGATGCTGCCGGCGAGGCTGGTGCGGCGGATCACCAACTCGCAGTCGCCCGCCCGCCTGGCGACCAGGACCTTCACGCATCCCGCGCTGGCCGTCACCGCCGACCCCACCGCCAGCGATGCCGACGGCGCGCTCGTCACGTCCTACTGGCAGCTGGAGGTCAACGACAAAGACCCCGCCGTTCGCGTGGGCGGCTACTTTGAGAGCGGCCACCCGTTCCTGGCCGAGCGGAAGCTTGGCAAGGGCCTGGTGCTGATGATGGCCACGGGCTTGGACCGGCGTGAGAACAATCTGCCCGGCCTCAAGGCCTGCTTCGTGCCGCTGGTGCACGAACTGGTGTACTACCTGGCCGAGGGGCAGGTGCCCAGCGGCAACTACGCCAGTGGCGGCGAGGTGACGATGGACCTGCCCGTGCCCGCCGGCGAGGCCCGCTCGCTCACCTCGGCCGAGATCGAGGTCGTGGCCCCCTCCGGTGCGCGGCGGCTGGGCAAGGCGCAGGCCGGCGCCAACTCGTGGCGGCTGAGCTTCAGCGGCGCCGATGAGCCGGGCCTCTACCGTTTCGTCCTGCCCGTCGTCCGCGGGGCCGGCGAGGCGGCCTCCCAACCGGCTCGGACCGATCCGCCTTTCGTGATCGTGAACGAGCCCCAGGAAAGCCGGCTAGCCACGCTGACCGAGGCCGACCTCGCCTCGGCGGCCAGGCACGTGGAGTTCACGTCGGCCAATTCGACCAACGAACTGGCCGCCTTGATCGCCGGCAACGTGCCCGGCCAGGAGATATGGCGAGGGCTGATCGTCTGCGGGCTGCTGGGGCTGATCGCCGAGATCGCCCTGACACGCTGGATCGCCCGCCGCCGCAAGAGCCACTCCGCCGAGCCCGTGTCGTTCGGCCTGGACTCGCTCGACGTGCAGAGCTTCCGCGACCGCGCAAAGGAAATGCTCGCGGTGAAGAAGGAAAACGCGACCGCCACAACCAACCCATGACGATCCTTGCGAAACATTTCGTGATCGACCTCGCCGTGCCGACCGCGGTGATTGCTCTAATGGCGGCGGTGGCCATTGCCGCGTGGATGCTGACGCACCTGCTTCGCACCCCGCAGCGAGCCGGCTTCGCGTGGGCGGTTCGCGGACTGAGGCTGGCCGTCGGCATCTCCGCGATGCTGGCCGCTGCCCAGTTGCTGCAGCGATTCCTCCTGCTGTCGACTGACTGGCCGCTGTGGCCGATCCTCGCGGCGACCGCATTGGCCGTCGAGGCCGTCGTGGCCCTGTACTCGCTGGAGCGGCGAACCGTGCCTCCTCGCCTGGGCCGCACGATGCTGGCGATGCGGGTGGCATTGGTCATCACGGTCATGCTGATCCTGGCCCAGCCGGTGCGGTCGGTGGATCTGTCCGAGACGCTGCCGCGGACGGTGGCGGTCCTGGTGGACGATTCGGCCTCGATGCAGATCGGCGATGTCCAACTCGCCCCGTGGGAGAAGGTTCGCCTGGGCGAGATGCTCGCGATACCGGCCGCCAAACGAGTGCACCATCTGGAGATCGTCGCCCGCGACCTCGCCATCGCCCGCGCCCAACTGCAGGAGCAGCTGGAATTCCTGGAGATGCTGACCGACGCCAAGCTCGAGATCCGCCAGAAGCAGCTCGCGCAGCGTCGCGAGGCCCTGGCCGCGGCGCTGGCCAGCATCGGCAAGAGGATCGCCGACCAGCTGCCGCCGCTGGCGGCTGTGACGAGCAGCAAGGTCCAACTGGACGCGACATCGCTGGCCATATTGGCCGATCTTCGGACCACGCTGGGCATGCAGACGAAAGACCGACTCGCCGAGGCGGCGACGATCACCGACGCCAAGGCCGCCGCAGAACTGGGCGCCGCCCAGCCGAAACTGCTGGAATGCGTGCGGCGGGTCTCCTCCGCCTTGGGCGAGGCCGTACCGAAGGTGGAGACCATCGCCCGCGCGTACGACGATGCGTTCTATGCTTCGCTGGCCCCGGAGCCCAGGTCGCAGCTGGACGCGGTGAAGGACTGGACCCGCATCGCCCTGGCCCACGCCACGCTGCTCAACCGCCCCAGCGACGGCGGCGGGGCCGACCCGCAGGCCGCGACATTCCTTGACCGGCTGCGAAAAGAATACACGGTGAAGGCGTATCGTTTTGCGACCTCGACCGTCGAGGCCGACCTCGACGGCTGGCGGCCGGACCAGGATTCGCCGCCGGTGGTGATCCGCCGCACCGCCGTCTCGCGTCCTGTCGGCCGCTCGCCCGCGACGGCGTCGTCGCCCGCGACCGCCTCGGCCCCCGCCACGCCCGCCACCGGCCCGGCCCTGGCGTCCGAACGCCAGCAGACCGATCTGGCCGGCGCGCTGCAGAAGGTGATGGCCGACATCCCCGCTGACCGGCTCGCCGGCGTGCTCGTGCTCTCCGACGGCCGCCACAACGCCCCGGGACAGGATGTGCGGTCGCTGGCGCATCGGCTGGGCGTGCAGGGCACTCCGATCAACTCGGTGATGCTCGGCGGGGCCAAGCCCCCGCGCGACGCTGCTATCGTCGCCGTCGACGCGCCCGACTCGGTCTTCGCCAAGGACCGCATGTTCCTGACCGCGCAGGTGAAGCTCGACGGTCTGGCCGGCCGGCAGGTTCGCGTGTCGCTGCTGAACGAGGAGGGCCAGGAGGTGGACGCCAACGTCATCACCGTCCCGGCCGACACCTTCCGCACGCAGATCCAGCTGGCCGACTCGCCCAGCACGCCCGGGCTGCACAACTACCGCGTCGCGGTGGAGGAGCAGGACGGCGAGACCTTCACCGCCAACAACGAGCACGCGCTGACCGTCAGCGTCACCGACGACCAGGTGCAAGTGCTGCTGATCGACGCCCGCCCGCGGTGGGAGTTCCGCTACCTCAAGAATCTCTTCGCCAACCGCGACCGCTCGGTCAAGCTGCAGTACGTGCTGTTCGAGCCCGACCGCGTGGACGGCATGCCCGACCGTTCGATCGTGAACGCCTCGGCCACGCAGCCCGCGGGCAAGGTGGAGGCGACGGCCCTGCCGGCGTCGGCCGCTGAGTGGATGAAGTTCGACGTGATCATCCTGGGCGACGTGACGCCGGCGATGCTGAAGAGGGAAGAGACGGAGATCCTCCGCAAGTACGTCGCCGACCGCGGCGGCACGCTGGTGGTGATCGGCGGCCCCATGGCCATGCCGTGGGCCTTCGGCGGGACGCCACTGGCCGATCTGCTCCCCGTTCGCGCCGCTGCCGCCGCGGCCACCCAGCCGGCCACCGAGGGCAGCCGCCTCGCCCTGACGGCCGACGGGCGAGAGAGCGTCGTCATGCGGCAGAGCGTCGAGCCCAGGGAAAACCAGCGGATATGGGATGGCTGCCCGGAGATTTACTGGCGGCTGACGGGCCTGGAGGCCAAGCCCGGCGCGACGGTGCTGGCCTACGCCTCGCCCAGCACGCCGGACCCCAACACCAAGATCGACGACGATGCCCTCCGCCGCCTCCAGCGGACCAACCCGCTGATCGTCACGCACCCGCTGGCGATGGGCCAGGTGATGTTCCTGGCGTTCGACCAGACGTGGCGACTGCGTTACCGCGTGGGCGACACGTACCACCACAAATTCTGGGGCCAGGTCGTCCGCTGGGCGACCGCGGGCCGCCTGCCCGCGGGCACCGACTGGGTCAAGCTCGGCGCCGACCGCACGCGCTACTCGCCCGGGCAGCACGTCCGCGTGCGGGCCAAGCTCGTCCGCCCCGACCTCACGCCGCTGGTCAGCAAGGAAGTCGCCGTGAAGCTGTTCTGCGGCCCCAAGCTCATCGACCGCAAGCCGATGGAGTACCAGGGCGATTCGCCGGGCATCTATCATGCGGACCTGGGCCCCCTGCCCAGCGGCAGCTACCGCATTGAACTGGACGCCCCGGCCGCGGCCGAACTGCTCGCGGCGGAGAACGTGCAGAGCGTGAGCACCGACTTCTCCGTCGCCGACGCCGCCCCGTCCGAGCAGACCGAGCTTGCCGCCGATGCGGGCCTGCTGAAGTCGCTCGCGCAGGCCACGGGCGGCGCGGTGGCCGAGCCCCTGCATGCGGTGGACGTGATGGGCCGCTTCGGCCCGGGCACGATCACCCGCCACCAGGTGCGGCAGTACGTGCTGTGGAACAACTGGCCCCTGATCGTGTTCATATTATTGTTGGCCACGGCCGAGTGGCTGTTGCGCAAGAAGGTGGGGCTGGCATGATGCAACTTGCGAAAACTCCAAGAGGCGCCCTCGCCGCGGGCGGCGACGTGCCGAACGGTCCGTCGACTCCCCTGCCGGACACGATCGTCCGATCGCTGAAGCGGCTGGTGCGACGGGCGCGCATGGTCGCGGCGATCCGCGGGCTCTGCGCGGTGGCCGCGGTGGCCGCCGGATCCCTGATGGCCGCGATGGCCGTCGATGCGGGAATCACGCTGTTCGTCGCCTGGCCGCGATGGGCGCTGAGCCTGTCGGCCCTGGGCCTGACGCTGCTGGCAGCGGTGCTCTTCCTCATCCGCCCACTCGTTCGCACGTTCACGCTGGCGGGCGTGGCCCGGGCCATTGAATCTCGCCACCCCGAACTGCAGGAACGCATCTCTTCGGCGATCGAGCTGCTCACCAGCCCCGACTCGCCCCAGTTGCGCGGGTCAGCCGCACTGATCGCCGCCTTGACCGAAGAGGCCACGCAGGACGCCTCGCTCGTCCAAGCCCGACGGGAAGTGACGCTGCGGGCGGCCCGGCCTTACGTCCTCGCAGCCGTCATCGCCGCGGGCCTGCTGGCGGCGGCGTTCGTCCTTTGGCCGCGGCAGGCGGGCCAGGCATGGCAGCGCGTCGTGGCGCCTTACAAGGACCTGCCCAGCGTCTTCGCCTACCAGCTCACCGTCGTCCCGGGCGACACCGTGATCGCCGCCGGCGAGCCGCTGACCGTCGAGGTCGAGGTCGCCAACAAAGCCGTGGCCAAGGCACAGTTCCGCCGCTTCGCCGGCGAGCAGGACGCCGTCACCGAAATGACGCCCCTGCCGTCGAAGTTCAGCGACTGGCCCCGCTTCGCCATCACGCCCCCGCCGGCGGCAGAGTCGTTCCGTTACCGCATCTACGCCGGCGACGCCTGGAGCCAGTACTACACCGTCACCGTCGTGCCCCGCCCCGTTATCGAGCGTCTCGACGTGCTCTACGAGTATCCCTCGTACACCGGCCGCAGCGGCCAACTCGAGCAGAACGTCAACGGCGATCTGCGGGCACTGGTCGGCACGCGGCTGACACTGACGGCCGCCACCAACACGCCCGTCACGGCCGCCCAGCTGCTGATCAATGACGAACCCGTGGCCGAGGCGCAGCGGACGCCGGATGGCGCCACCTGCCGCTTCCAGTTCACGATGAACAAGCGTCTGGGCGGGGTCTGGAGCATCAAGCTCACCCGTGCCCTGGGCGGCAAGACCTTCACGGGCCTCAGCGAATCGCACAAGATCGAGCCGGTCACCGATGGCCGACCGCTCGTGAAGATCACCAGCCCCGAGGCCACGGCGATGCAGATGAAGCCCGACGACAAGCTGCCGATCTTCTTCGCCGCGGGCGACGATTTTGGCCTGGCCTCGGCCGAGCTTCTGGTGGATGTCGATGGCCGCAGGCAGCTGCCAACCGCCCTGCCGATCGACGACGCCAACCGCGCCAAGGCCCTGGTCAGCCAGACGCTGCTGGATCTGGCCGCGCTGAATTCCCATGGCGCGGGCGTGATCACCTTCCGCATCCGCGTCACCGACAACCTGCCGGCAGAGTTCGAGGGCCCGCAGGAGGCGTTGTCCGACCTCCACACGATCCGCATGGATGCCCATGCCTTCTCCTATGGCCGCCAGGTGGTGATGGCCGAGGAATTGGCCGTGCGCGAATCGCTCGAGCTGGCCCTGCGCGAACTGCAGGAGGCGAAGAAGGATTCCTCGCCGCTGCGAAAGGTGTTCAAGCTCTCGGATGCCAACGAGGCCCCTGCGGCCACGGCGGCCGTCGTGGCAGGCGTCAATGCCGAACGCATCGATCGCGTCGTCAAGCATACCGAGGCCGCCGACGCAGCCATCCGCGAACTGCTGCCGCGACTGACCGGTGGCGACTTCACCCCCATCGCCGAGCGTCTGGCCGCCGTGGCCGACAACCACATCGCCCGCGCGGGCAACCTCACCGCCCAGATCAAGCTCGCCGAGGATGCGCGGCAGCGCGGCGAGCTGGCCGACGAAGCCGACTTCCAGATCGACCGCGGCATCACCGTCATCTCCGACATGCTCAAGGAGCTCACGGTGCTTGCCCAGATGATGCAGCGGGCGCAGGAGCTTGCTGACCTGGCCGAGAAGCAGCAGGAACTTGCCGAGGAGATGCGGATGATGCTGCCGCAGCCCTCCGACGACGAGGCCACCAGCCAGCCCACCACGCAGCCCGAAACCCAGCCCGCCAGTGGGCCCGCGACCGCTCCCGCCAGCCAGCCCGCCGATACTACGGCCAAGCGGAACCTCATGCCGCCGCAGGAGTGGCAGAAGCAGGAGGCCCAGGTTGCCAAGCGGCTGGGCGAGTTGATGAAGCAGTCGCCCAAGGCGATGCAGCAGGCGTTGGGGCGCGGAGGGGCCAAGACCAAGGACCTCGCGGCCGAGGCCCGCAAGCTCGCCGGCCTGCAGGTGTCGGTGGCGGAACTGACGAACCGGATCATCCCCATCGCCGAGCAGGATCGCGCGATCAAGACGCTGGCCGAGGAGCAGGCGGCGCTGGGCAAGCGGCTGGCGGCCGACGCGGTGACCTCGCAGCCGGCCACGCAGGCGGCGGCTGCACCGGAGGACCTGCGAACGGGCAAGTCCGAGGCCGCATTGAAAGCCATGAAGGAATCCCAGGAGTCGATGGCGCAGCAGGCCCAGAAGCTGAATCGGCAGGTCGCCGGCGCCCAGCTTGCCCGCCAGGCCGAGTCGATCGCGCAGCAGCAGCGGTCCATCTCTGACCAGGCCGCCGCCGCCACCCGCGAGAACCTGGCGTCGCAGAAGAGCGCGCAGACGGCCGCCCAACAGTCCGCCCAGGCCAGCCAGGAGAGCCAGCAGGCCGCCGCGAAGATCCAGGGCGCCCTGGCCGATCTCCAGCAGCGGCAACAGAAGCTCGCTGCCGCCGCGGAGGCCCTCGAGAAGGCCGTCGCTGAGAATGCCGCGACGCCCAACGCCCGCGGTTCCAAGCCGGCCGAGCCGATGAGGACCGCCGCGGGCAGCATGACGGCGGAGAAATTGCCGCAGGCGGCCGCGCCGGCCAAGCAGGCGGCCCAACTGGCCGAGCAACTCGCCCGGCAGCTGGCGACGGATCAGGCCGCGGCGAAGCCCGACAGGTTCGATCCCGAGATCAAGGCCGCTGCCGCTCGCGCCGCCGAGGCCAGGAAGGCGTCTGAGACCGCCGCTGCGACAGCGGCAGGCGCGCAGAAGACAGCCAACGATGCCGCCGCCAAGGCGGCCCCCGCTGCCGCCAAGGCCAAGGCTGCCAAGGATGCCGCCGAACGCCTGGCCGTCGCGGCCACCCAGCCGGCGGCAGGCGCCGAGCCGCCCGCGCCCGCGGCCGTCGAGGCCGCTCGCAAGGCCGCCGAGGAAGCCCGCAACGAAGCCGCAGCCGCCCAAGGCAGCGCCGATGCCCTCAAGGCCAACGCTGACAACGCGAGACAGGCCGCCGCTAATGCCGCCAAAGCCCAGGCCGATGCCGGGAAGACCGCGGCAGACGCGCAGAAGAAGAAGGATGATTTCGCCAAAGCTGCCGTCGAGGCGAAGAAGCTGGCGGACCAGGCTGCGGAACTCGCCGCCGCCCAGAAGAAGATCGATGCCGAGGTCGGCGACCTCGTCGCCGGGCCCGCGGCCAAGGTCACACAGGCTGCCGCAGCGGCCAAACAGGCTCAGGCGGAGCAGGCCCAGCACACCAAGTCGGCCGAGGCGGCAATGGAGAGACTGGCGCAGCTGGCCAAGCCTCAGCAGGACGTGCAGAAGCAGTTCGCCGACCTTGCCAAGGCCGCCGAGAAGGCGACGCCCGAGGCACAGCAGGCGGTGAAGAAGTCTTCCCCCGCGGCGGCGATGGAACAGGCACGCGCCGCCCTGTCGAGCAAGCAGGTCCCCGGCGCGACGCAGAACGCTGCGCAGGCGGCCAAGACAGCCCAGGAGCTTGCCCAGGCGCTCCGCGCAGCCGACGCCGCCACCAGTGACGCCGCACAGGCCGCGGCGAAGAATGCGCAGGCGGCGGCCGTCCTTGCGGATGCCCGCACGGCCGCACAGGAAGCACACAACGCCCGCGAGGCCGCTCGCCAGGCTGCGACGGTCGCGGCCAACACGCAGACCGCCAAGGCAACCGACGCACCCGCCAAGGCCCTGGCCGCCAAGGAAGCTTCCGACAAGGCCGCCAAGTCGGCCGACGTCGCAGCGGCTGCGGCCAGGGCGGCCACCGAGGCAGCCAAGAGCGCCGCGACCGCCAAGCCCCCCGCCGACCCGCAGGCGCCACAGGCCCAGCAGGCGGCGCAAACAGCCGCCAAGGCGGTCGAGGCCGCCCAGGCCGCCGCCGAGCAGGCACAAGTCGCCCAGGCGACCGCCGACAAGGCTGAACGCGATGCCCGCGACGCCCAGCAGGCCGCCGCTGCCGCCGAGAAACCCGCCGCCAAGGCCAAGGCCGGCGAGGCCCAGAAGGCCGCCACGGCCGCTGGAAAGCAGGCGAGCCAGGCACAGCAGGCCGCTGCCGCGGCACAGCGTCACGCCCAGTCCGCCCAGGACGCGGCCGCCGCGATGGCCGAACGCCTCGCCGCCAACGAGAACAACCAGCGGGCCGCCAACGCCGGCAAGCTCGCCGAGGCTGCCCGCCAGCAGGAAGAGCTCCGCAAACGCGTCGAGTCAGCCGCCACCGCCCGCGCCAAGGCCGGCGAGACGCTCAAGAACGAGCAACTCGCCCTCCTGCGGGCCGAGCAGAACAAGATCTCCAAAGAAGCCGCCAGATTGTCGGACAAGGTCAAGAGCCTCGCCCCGCAAGAGGACCGCATCGACACCCAAGCCGCACGCAGCGCCGTCGATGCGGCCGTGCAGGTCGAGTCGGGCCTGACGCCGCAGGCGGTGCAGACGGCCGAGGCCGCCGCACGAGACCTGACCGAGTTGGCCCAGCGCCTCGGCGCGGAGGTGGAGGCGCCCCCGGCGACCACGCAACCCGCCCTCCCGGCCGCGGCCAATCGCATCAAGGGGTCCACCCGCCAGACGCCCGACCAGGTCGCAGCCGAGATGGACGAGGACGCCCTGGAGGCCAAGCGGGAAGAGATGACGACTCAGGCCGGCCAGTTGGCCCAGCGGCAGCAACTCGTCGCCCGACAGCTCAAGGCCCTGGCCGAGAACAGGCCGCTGGAGATGATCCCGCCCAAGCAGGACCGCGTCAGTCGCGACACGACCAGCCTGGCCGACAACATCGACCTGCTGCGATTGTTCGCCGATGACCTGATCCCCGACAAGGCCGCTCGACAGGATGCCAACCAGGCGGCGGCCATGGTGGAGACGGCGGCGACGGCACAGAGGCAATCTGCCGCCGCCATCGCCGCGGCTGCCCCGCAAGCGGCCGAGCCCCTGCAGCGCACCGCCGGCACGGCGCTGGGCCAGACAGCAGAGTCGCTCGAGCGCCTCGGCCAGCGCATGGCCGAACTGGCGAGCAAGTATCCCAAGGACGCCAACGAGGAAGACACGAGCAACCTGCAGTCGGCCTTCGAGGCGGCCAAGCGGGCGGCCCGCAAGCCGGAGATGCGGGATATCGAGCTGGCCCGCAAGCTGCTGGAGGAGTTGTCGAAGCAGTCCAGCCAGATGCTGGCCTCGATGGGCATGCCCGTGCCCTCGGAGCAGAAGCAGCAGATGCCCCCCGGCAAGGCCACCGCCCGCACGGCCATGGGGCAGGTGCCGGCTGAACTGCTGGCCGACGAACTGCGTGCGGCGGGCATCAAGCCCTCGGATTGGGGCATGCTGCCGGGCGAGTTGCGAGACGAGATCCTTCAGTCCAGCGGCAACGAAGGCCCCGAGGAATACCGCATGCTGATCAAGAGGTACCTCGAGGAGTTGGCCAAGCGGGGCGGGAAGAAGTAGACAAGCAGGCAAGTTCCAGTCGGCGAAGGCGCCGCATGCAGGGCGCACGGTGAAACTATGAGACGAACGACGTTGACACTATCGCTGATCGCGGGCCTGATGCTCGCGTGGGGCGGCGCGCGGGCGGACGAGGCGTCGCCGGCCCTGGCGAAGTACGACAAGCTGGTGGACGAGTCGATCGTCAAGGCTCTGGACTACCTCGCCAAGAGCCAGGCGAAGGACGGTTCGTTCGCCGGCGGGCAGCAGTACGGGGCGGCGGTGCCGTCGCTGGCTGTGATGGCGTTCCTGGCCAAGGGGCACACGCCCGGCAACGGCCCGTACGGCGAGGCAATCAACCGCAGCATCGATCACGTGCTGACTCTGCAGCGTGCGGACGGTGTTTTCCCCGCACAGATGTACGCCCACAGCATCGCCACGCTCATGCTGTCGGAGGTGTCGGGCATGGTCGATGCCAACCGGCAGGCGAAGATTGACAAGTCGCTGGCCAAGGCGCTGAAGGTGATCCTGGCGGCGCAGAAGATGCCCAAGCCCCCCAATCAGCAGGGCGGCTGGCGGTACGGGCCCGACGCGAAGGACTCGGACATCTCCTGCAGCGGCTGGGCCCTGATGGCCATCCGCTCGGCCCGCAACGCCGGGGCCGACATCCCCAAGGACGCGCTGGACGGGGCGGTGAAGTTCGTGACGGCCTGCAAAATGCCCGACGGCGGCTTCGCCTATCAGCCCGGCGGCGGGTCAGGCCTGGCCCGCACCGGCACGGGCCTGCTGTGTCTGGAACTTGCGGGCATGCACCGCGAGAAGATCACACTGGACGCCGGCGAGTGGATCCTCAAGAACCTGCCCGGCAAGTTCGGCGGCAGCCACTTCTACTACGGGATGTACTACTCCGCCCAGGGCATGTTCCAACTGGGTGGCGACTACTGGGACCGCTTCGCCGCGCCCATGTACGAGATGATGCTCAAGTTCCAGAAGCCCGACGGCTCCTGGCCGCCCGACGACGTCCCCTCCCCCGCCTACTCCACCGCCATGAGCGTGCTGGCCATGAGCGTGATGTATCGGCAGCTGCCGATTTATCAACGTTAGAGGAAGGCAATTGGCAATAGGCAATTGGTAATAGGCGAAAGAAAGACCGGCGCCGTCGGGTAAACCTGCTGCAGGCACCCAAATAGCCAGAATGCAACACGCGGTGGCGTTTGAGGCGCCACCGCGTGAGATTGAATCGTCTTCAGCCTATTGCCAATTGCCTATTGCCTATTGCCTTCTTCTTACGCGCTTTCCTTCTTCACTTTCTTCGCCTGGAAGAGGGAGGGGCAGCCGCCGTTTTCGACCATCTCGCCGGTGACTTCGAAGACCGCGCCGTCCTGCTTCTGCTCGGGCAGTTCGTAAAGCATCTCCAGCATGAGATCCTCGACGACGGCTCGCAAGGCACGGGCGCCCACGTCGCGTTTGAGCGCTCTGCGGGCGATCGCCAGCAGGGCATCGGGCGTGAACTCCAACGCCGCATTTTCCATGCGGAAGAACTGCTGGTACTGCTTGATCAGCGAGTTCCGCGGCTCGGTCAGGATGCTCATCATCGCTTTTTCGTCCAGCGGCTCCAACGCTGTCACGCATGGCAGGCGGCCGACGAACTCCGGGATCATGCCGAACTCGACAAGGTCCTCCGGCTGCACCTGCGAGAGGACGCGGCTGCGCTCGGCGGCGGTCTGCTCGACGGTGCTTTCCTCGGAGGCGAAGCCGATCAGCTTCTTGCCGAGACGTTTCTTGATGATCTGGTCCAGCCCGGTGAACGTGCCGCCGCAGATGAACAGGATGTGCGTGGTGTCCAGCTGGATGTACTGCTGCTCGGGATGCTTTCGGCCGCCCTGCGGCGGGATGTTCGCGATCGTGCCCTCGAGCATCTTCAGCAAGGCTTGCTGCACGCCCTCGCCGCTGACGTCGCGGGTGATGGAGACGTTCTGGCTGGTCTTGCCGATCTTGTCGATCTCGTCAATGTAGACGATGCCGCGCTCGGCCGCCTCGAGGTCATAGTCGGCCGCCTGCAGCAGCTTGAGCAGCAGGTTCTCGACATCCTCGCCGACGTAGCCGGCCTCGGTGAGCGTGGTGGCGTCGCCGATGGCGAAGGGCACGTTCAGGACGCGGGCCAGCGTGCGGGCCATCAGCGTCTTGCCCGAGCCGGTGGGGCCGATCAACAGCACGTTGGACTTGTCGATTTCGACGCTCTCGGCGTCGTCGAGGTCCGCGTGCGTGAGCCGCTTGTAGTGGTTGTGCACCGCCACCGACAGGACGCGCTTGGCGTGTTCCTGCCCGATGACGTACTGGTTCATGAAATCCTTGACCTGCCGCGGCGTCGGGATGCTGGTGAACAGCGGCTTGGACGTAGAGGTCTTGCGCTGCTCCTGCTTGATGATGTTGTGGCACAACTCGACGCAGTTGGCGCAGATGTAGATGTCATTGGGACCTTCGACAATCGGCCCAACATCGTCGCTGGAGCGATGGCAGAAACTGCATTGGTGTGGGCGACGGCGTGCGGCGTCCGAACCGCTGCCCTTGCCGCCTTTACCGCCTGAGTTCGATGCGCTCATTCGTCTTTAGACTCCTCGGTGGGCGTTTCGGAATCCTCCGTCGCCCTAGTTTCATCGGTCACTTCGCCTTCGCCCGTTAGGATCGAATCATCTCTTTTTCTCGCCCGCATGTCCAGCCCCAGGGCGACACGGCGCAAACGCGAAAACTCTTCCGGCGTGATCTCGCCCGCGTCCCGAAGGGCCTCAAGCCTCTCGATATCCAGCCCCAGCGATTGCTCTTGCGGCTGTACTTCACGGAACTTACGGCGAATATACAACAGCGCGATGCCCATCAGCATCACGATCAGGATCAGCAACCCGCCGTAGATCAACTCCTTCGGCGCCACGGCCGCCAAGGCCGCCTTCGACACCGGAACCATTAGCATGCCCCTATTCTACGGGCGGGGACGCAAAAAGGTCTAGCATGCGAAATCCTTTTTGCGATGACAGCCGCAACTTACCGAGGGGGCCGTCTCGCAACGGGCGCTCACATAGGGTTCGCCTACTAGGCGGGCGACGAATTCTATGCTCGTTGCGTGGGGGATTTCCACTACGGAACTAATCTTTCCCCTGATTCGCCCGCGGCAGCCTTTGAGTTGCACGCACAGAGAAGGGTGGGAGAATCCAGGGGCCGGCAACAAGGAGCGACTCTGGAGTGCGGGCAACCATCCATAACCTCTTCGGCCGTAATCTTCGTATAATGGCCATCGTGGCCCAAAAACGATCCGCCATCCTGGAGGACCTGCGGCAGAAGATATCGCAGCTGCCGGCCGAGCCGGGCGTCTATCTCTTCAAGGACGCCAACGGCGTGGTGCTGTATGTCGGCAAGGCCAAGAGCCTCCGGTCGCGCGTGGCGAGCTACTTCCAGCCGTCGGCCGACCTGCTCGCGTCGCGCGGGCCGGAGATCCGCCGCATGATCGAGGACCTCGTCGACGACATCGACACGCTGCAGTGCGAGAGCGAGGTCGACGCCGTCCTCCGCGAGAGCCGCCTGATCAAGGACATCCAGCCGCGGTTCAACGCGGCGTTGAAGGACGACAAGAGCTTCCCCTACCTCCAGCTCACCACCGACGAGGACTTCCCCCGCGTGAGCATCACCCGCGAGCCGCGGTCGCAGGGCGTGAAGCTGTATGGCCCGTTCGTATCGCCGGCCGACCTGCGGGCCTCGCTGCCGCTGATGCAGCGGGTGTTCAAGTTCCGAACGTGCAAGCTGGACATCGTCGACGGCGACGACGCTCGCCGATTCTTCCGACCTTGCATCCTGCACGGCATCAAGCAGTGTACGGCCCCCTGCGGCGCCCGCGTGTCGAAGCAGGATTACGCCGAGCAGATCCGCCACCTGCGGCAGTTCCTGGAGTCCAAGGGCACGCAGATCCGCAAGGAGCTCACCGAGCAGATGAAGCAGGCGGCCGGCAAGCTGGAGTTCGAGAAGGCCGCCGCCATCCGCGACGAAATGCGGGCCCTGGATGGCCTGCAGAAGCGCGGCCTGGTGCACGAGCACCTCCAGCCGGAGGTGTTTTACGTGGACCCCGCCGACGGGCTGGCGAGGCTGGTTTCAGCCTTGGGCGTTGAGGGGCCCATCCGCACGATCGAGGGCATCGACATCGCGCACCTCGGCGGCGGGGAGACCGTCGGGGCCATGGTGTGCTTCATCGACGGCAAGCCCTTCAA
>CAZTVF010000102.1:0-19222 GCA_964616985.1 uncultured Planctomycetaceae bacterium | reverse complement strand
CGGGACTCACGCTGCGGGCACCGGCCACGCCGCCGGCAGCGCGCATGCGGCCCCCGGCGCCAGTGCCGGCAGCGGCCACACGCCGCGCCCGCGCCGCTCGCCCTCGCCGGACCAGCAGAAGAACGAATTCTGGCGCCGCCGTCGCCGCCCCAAGTAGACGAAGAGCGAGCGCGTACGTATGGGCGATTGATCTGCAGCCGGCAGGTGTGTCGGACTTGGAGGGCCGCAGCGTTCGGCCTCGCCGCTACTTCACGATGATCTCGGAATCCATGTTCTCGCCGTCGGAGTCCTGCGGGATCTCGACGCGGATATCCTGCAGGTAAGGGACGAAGGCCCGCTTGTCGTCGGGCGTCTTGCCGAAGAAGCCGCTCACGAAATACTCCTGCTTGAGCGACCCCGCGGCCTCGCCTTGGGGGGCGGGGCGTCCAGCCAGCACCACGTCATCACCCACCCAGGCATTTCCGGCAAAGACATTGCGTTCGCTGGTGGCGAACGTCCAGGTGCTCCAGCCGCCGGCGAGGACGGATTGTGCCAAGGGCGAGCGGGCGATGAGCTTGTCGGGCACGCCGTCGCCGTTGGTGTCGGCGTAGGCGACAAAGTAGAACGCGCCGGCCGAGCCCACCTGGGCATGAGGCAGCGATATGCGATACGTCCGCCGCCCCGTTCCCGTAGCCAGGCGCGTCACCTGCACGTGGTGGGCGGGGGCCTCGGCCTTTGCCGCCTCGCGGGCAGGGGCCGACGCCGGGGCCCTGTCGCTTCGGACTTGGCCGGCAGGGGTGACGAACGTCTCCTCCTTGGCCAGTGTTTCCAGCGCGGTCAGCCGCTGGCGGTAGCTCTCCACGGCCTGGAGCATGCTGTCGCGTTGTCGCCGGAGATCGGCGAGGCGGTCTGCCGCCGCCCGCGCGGCGGCCTCGTCGTCGGCGTCCAAGGCGTCGCGCTTGCGCTGGGCATCGGCGACGGCGTGAGCAAGGGATTTGAGGCTGTCCATCATCCGCCGGAGCAGCTGCTCGGTCTTGCGTATTTCCGAGGCGACGAGATTATCGTCGGTGGAGGGCTGGATCGCGGCGGCCCGTTGGGTTGCCCCAGCCGGCGCGGGCACGATCCATGCCTTGCCGTCCCATGCCATGGGGGTCATCGTGAGCTTGCCGGCCGCGTCGGAATCGTTGTCGTCGGTGGAGAGAGTGACGGCCGCCGGCACGGCCACGATCCGCAGCACCGACTTGATTCCCCCGTTGGTCTCCGGCGGGGCCAGTACGTCCGCAACGATGCCGCTGCCGTACGTCACACGATACGTCACCCCGCGTTCGTCCGCGGCCATCGCCGCCGAGACAATCAACACGCCCAGTGCCGCCAGCCAGGTTGTGCGCATAGTGCAACCTCCGCTCACAATACGCATCGGCGTTCGGCCGCCGAGCCTTGAGCACTCACGCGCTGAGCCGCCCCTCGGCAGGGGCCATGCGGTAGGATCGCAGGATCTCATCGAGGCCGGCGAAGAAGGCGTCGGTGACGTTGGGGTCGAACTGCTTGCCCCGGCCCTGGCGGATGATGCCGGTGGCCTGCGTCAGGGGGTAGGCGTCCTTGTAGCAGCGTTTGGACAGGAGGGCGTCGAAGACGTCGGCCACCCCGGCAATTCGCCCCGCCAGCGGAATGCCTTCGCCGCGGAGCCCCTTGGGATAGCCGCCGCCGTCCCACCGCTCGTGGTGCGAGACGGCGATGTCGTGCGCCATGGAGATGACTTCGCTGGTGGCCTGGGCGAGGATGCTGGCGCCGATGACGGTGTGCTGCTGCATCGTGGCCCGCTGCGACGGGCTCAGCGGCCCGGGCTTGCGCAGGATGCGATCGGAGATGCCGATCTTGCCGATGTCGTGCATGGGGCTGGCCAGGCGGATCATCTCCTGCACGTGGGAGCCCAGGCCCAGTTTCCCGGCGATGATCGCGCAGGTGTCGCTGATCCGCCGCACGTGGTTGCCCGTGTCGTCATCGCGAAATTCGTTGGCCACCGACAGCCGCATGATCGTGTCGCGGTGCGCCTCCCGCAGTTGCGTCTGCAGCAGAAAGTTGTGCAGGGTGACGGCCGCCATGGACACCAGCGAGGGCAGCCCGGTGCCGTCGACCTCCGGAAAGGCGCAGATCCGTCCGCGGCCGTCGAGGCGGTTGAAGAACTCGATCACGCCCAGGCATTCCTTGGTCGGGCTCTTGATCGGGATCGCCAGGATCGTCTGCGGGCAGTAGCCCGTCAGCTCATCGAAGCCGCGGTGAATGGAAAACGGGGAGCCTGGCGGCAGGCAGAAGGAGTTCTTGATGTTCATCGTCTGGCCGCTGAGCACGACGTAACCGGCTAGCGATCCATACGAGACGGGCATCTCCTTGTCCAGGAGGTGCCGGGTGATCTTGTGCTTGCTGAGGCGATCGTTCTGCACCGACGACAACTGCAGTTTGCCGCTGGTCAGCACGTAGAGGGTCCCCGCCTCTGCCCCGATGAGATCGCTGGCGGCGCTGAGGATCTTGTTCAAGACCTTCCGCCGGTCCGCCAGGGCCGACAACTTGACCCCAACCTCCATCAGGCTGTTGAGGATTCGATCGGCCTGAGCCCCGTAACTATGAGTAGTCTGCCGCATTCTGACCTACCGCCAAACCACACCCGTCTGTTTCATCGGTTATCCGGCGACCGTTGTTCAGTTGACACATCGGAGAAAACTGAAAGAGCCGAAACTCAGGCCTTCACGGCCACCGGATCGAGCATGATGCGATTGCGTCCGCCGCGCTTGGCGCGGTAGAGGGCGTCGTCGGCCCGCCTCAGGACGTCGGTCGCGCTGTCGCCCAAGTCGCCCGACCATTGGGCCAGGCCCACGCTGATCGTCACCGGCTGATCGGTGGCCGACAACGTGGCAGCCGACCACGTGCGGATGCGTTCGAGCACGGGCGCCGCCAAGGACAGTGGGGTCTCGGGCATGAGCAGGACGAATTCATCGCCCCCGTAGCGGGCAATCGTATCGGTCTTGCGAATGCTCTTGCGAAGCACGGTCGCCAGCTCCCGCAGAACACTGTCGCCGGCGGCATGACCCAGGCCGTCGTTCACGAGTTTGAACTTGTCCACGTCGATGATGGCGATGCAGAAGGGGTGCTGGTACCGACACGAACGCTCATACTCGTGTTCGAGGTGCTGCTCGAAGACCCGCCGGTTGTTCACGCCGGTCAGGGCATCGATCTGGCTTTCCCGGCGGGCGCGGTCGTACAGCCGCGCGTTCATCAGGTTCACGCCCAGTATCTCGCGCAGCAGCGTCGCCTTGTAGGACAGGAGGTCCTTCTCGGCCTCGCCCGCCTGTGTGAAACGACACATGCAGAGGTACGCTTGCTGGTCGATCTTCAGGCCGTCGGCGTCGTGGTTGATGTCGTAGATCGGCAGGTGGAAGACGGCAGCGGGGGCCTTGCCGCCCGATTCCAGACAGTGGGGCGAGAGCTCGTGGAAGACGATGGCCGCGGTGGAACTGGCCGCCATGTGGTTGAAGCATGACTCCTGGCAGCGGCAGCCGTTGCGGCTGATCGCGCGGAGGTCGCGGAAGCTGCTGTGGGCGTCGGCCAGGCAGAGCATGCCGCACTCGGCGCCGAAGATGCGAGGCACCTCGCGCGTCACCAGCCCCATGATCTCGTCGTAGTCGAGGCTCTTGAAGCTCTTGGAGAGCATCGCGACCTGTTCGGCCGCCGCCTGCATGGCGCGATTGGCCGACAGCTGGTGGCTGACGACGTCGCGGCTGGAGATCATGCCGATGGGGCGGCCGTTCTCGATGATCGGCAGGTGCCGGATCGCGTGGCGCGACATGAGCTCCTGCGCCTCGATCATCGCCGTCTCCAGCGAGCAGGAGACCACCTCGCGGGTCATGATCTGGCCCACGCTGATCTGCTCGAGGTCGGCCGAAAGCTCCAACGCCTTCATGATCACGTCGCGCTCGGTGACGATGCCGACGACGCGGCCGTCCTCATCCTGCACCAGCAGGCAACCGACGTTGCTCTGCCGCAGCAGACGGGTGGCCGTCGCGACGGTGCTTTCGGCGCCGATGCTGACGATTCGCCCAAGATTCTTGACAATATGCCCAACAGAACGTGCATCTAGCATTCGTTTCGCTCCAGAGGGCATACGCTTCTGACGTGTGCCCCGACCCACCTCATCTATCGGCGCGAAACATAGAGCACTGTAGTTGTGAACGAATCCGATTTGTACCTACGGCAGCGCGGCCTCGCGGGGACAGCAATGCGGGGGGTGCGGGGGGGCTGAAAACACAAGAGGCGATCTCGTTGGAGATCGCCTCTTGGTGAATGCGGCCGAAAGGAGTTGAACCTTCACGTCCGTAAAGGACATAAGGACCTGAACCTTACGCGTCTGCCAATTCCGCCACGGCCGCAGGTTGCGCCCATGCGCCTACCGAAAGTTAGTTTAGCAAACCGGGCGCAGAAGTCAATGGCGGCATCGGCGAAATTTTCCGAACCGCGCCCGACGCGTGCGATATCTTGGGTGGCGGCCTTCCTAGGCCGCCGCCAGCAGAGGAGGCGTGACAGGCCCCCTGGGCGGCATGATCCGCCTTCACAACATGCCGCCCACGGCGGAAGCCGGGGGATTCCCTTTCGCCAGGGGCTGACATGTCTTTTGGGATCCGCCACCCGTATCCCGAGCCTCCACGCCCGCCCGTGAAGCGGCTCTAATGGTCTGGATAATAACGCCCTCTCCCGTTACAATGCCCGGATGAACATCGACGTGATGAAGACCTTCTGCGACCTCGTCGACACCGGCAGTTTCTCCAAGGCCGCCGAGGCGAATTACGTTTCGCAGTCGGCCGTCTCTCAGCAGTTGGCCAAACTCGAGCGCGACCTGGCCACCCAACTCATCAGCCGCGGCGCCGGCCTGGTTGCCCCCACCGACGCCGGTCGCGCGCTCTACCTGGGAGCTAAGGAAATCCTCGGCCGCTACGAGCAACTGCTGGGCGAGGTGCGGTCGGCCGCCGACAGCGTCCGCGGCGTGCTGCGGGTGGGCACGATCTACTCCGTCGGGTTCTACCTGCTCGACCCCTTCGTCCGGAAGTTCCTGCGGGCGCACCCCGAGGTCAACCTGCACGTCGAGTACGCCCGCTGGAACCGCATCTACACCGCCGTCATCAACAGCGAGATGGACCTCGGCGTCGTCGCCTGCCCCGAAAAGCACCGCTCGGTGGAGATCGTGCCGCTGGCCAGCGAAGAACTGGTGGCGGTCTTCGCCCCGGGCCATCCGCTGGCCCGCAAGACCCGCCTCGACCCCGCCGACATCGCGGGGCAGAAGTTCATCGCCTTCGAAGCCAACATCCCCACGCGGCGGCACATCGACCGCCTGCTGAAGGACTCGGCCGTGGAGGTGAACGTGGTGATGGAGTTCGACAACATCGAACTGCTCAAGCGGGCGATCTCGGTCGAGTCGGGCATCAGCATCCTGCCGCATGAGAATGTCGATCGCGAGGTCAGCTACGGAGAACTCGCCTGCGTCCGCTTCCGCGATGCCGCCAAGTGGACCCGCCCGGTGGGCATCATCCGCCGCCGCGGCAAGGCCCCCAGCCCGGCCGAACGGATGTTCCTGGCGATCCTGAGATCCAAGCCGTGAATCACCCCATGTGCCAGCCGCCGTCCACACGGAGGCTCTGGCCGGTGATGTAGTCCTGGCGGGCGAGGAAGACCACGGCCGAGGCGATGTCCTCGGGGCAGCCGCTGCGGCCCATGGGGATCTGGTCGAGCACCTTCTTCTGGTATTCCGGCCCGACGCCTTCCTGCCAGATCGCCACGCCTGGAGCCACCGCGTTGACGCAGATGTGCTGCCGCGCGACGGCCTTGGCCGTGGACTTCGTCAGCGCCTCCAGCGCCGCCTTGGACGCGCAGTACGCGGGATAGCTCGCGAAGGCCTTGGAGGCGGCGATGTCGGTGATGTTCACGATCGCCCCGCCCGCCGTCATCCGCGGCAGCGCCCAGCGGATGCACAGGGCAGCCGCCCGCGCATTGATGTCCAGTTCGCGATCCCACTGCTCGGCCGTGAGCGTTGCGATCGGCGTGCGGTCGTACACGCCGGCCGAATTGACCAGCACGTGCAGCGTGGGGAATGTCTCAGCCACGCGGGCGAACAGGGCCTCGATCGCCGCCGGCTGGGCGAGGTCCGCCTGAAAAATCGCCGCCTTGCGGCCCCGGGCGCGAATCTCCTGTGCCACCGCCTCCGCATCGGCCGCCGACGAACCGTAATGCACCGCCACATCCATGCCGCAATTCGCCAGGGCCAGGGCAATCGCCTTGCCCAGCCTCTTGCCCGCCCCGGTGACCAGTGCTGTCTTGTTCGTCAGGTCCATGGAATCTCTCGGACTCTGTTGTCACTATCCACATTTCCGACGTGACCCAGGCCGGAAGGGCTGGGCTAATCTCGGTGGTCCCTACGGGACCTTGGAACGCACGTCGTTCTCGCTGCGTAGCCGTTCTCTGCTGGAGCGTGGTGCAATCACTGGCCGCCTTCCTGGCTACCGACCACCGGCTGCCGGCCACTGGCCCGTCTCAGCGAACCTTGAGGAAATACTCCATCAGTTCGCAGCCGATGGGGATTTGCAGGTCGCTGGCGGCGGCGGTTTCCTCGGTGAAGGGGGCGGCGAGGACGCCCTCGATCCGCTTGCCGGCGATGGCGAAGGGAACGGGATCGCCGGTGTGCGTGCGGGCCTTGCAGGGCGTGGGGTGGTCCGGCAGCACCAGGATCCGCCAATCGTCGCCCTCTTGCCGCAGCCGCTCCAGCACGGGGCCCACCACGTGGCGGTCGATCTGCTCCAGTGCGTGGATCTTGGCCTTGATGTCCGCGTTGTGCCCGGCCTCGTCGGTGGCCTCGACGTGCACGCAGACCAGATCCAAGCGGTCGAGTGCCTCGACGGCGGCGGCGCCCTTGCCCGCGAAATTCGTGTCGACGTAGCCTGTCGCGCCGGGGACGTTGATCACTTCCCAGCCGATCAGCTTGGCCAGCCCGCGCACCAGGTCGACAGCCGTGATCGCCGCGCCGTCGATGCCGTAGCGGCTCTTGAAGTTCGGCAGGTTGGGCGTCTTGCCCTGCCCCCACAGCCAGATGCACGTGGCGGGGTTTTCGCCCAGGTCGCGTCGGACCTTGTTGATCTCGTGGTCGGCCAGGATGTCGCGGCTGCGGGCCATCAGCGTGCGCATGTAGTCCGATCCCTCGCCGGCGGGGATGTACTGCTCGATGTGGCGGCCGAGGATGTCGTGCGGCGGCGTGGTGGTCAGCTTGCACGGGCCCTTGTAGGTCATCAGGTGGCGGTAGCTCACGCCGCGGTAGAACTTGGCCTTGGCCCCGCCGAGCTGGCGGTTGAGCTCGTCGATCAGCGGGCCGGCCTCCTCGGTGGAGATGTGGCCGGCGGAGTAGTCCTCCATGATGCCGTCCATGATCGTGACGAAATTGCAGCGGAAGACCCACTCGTCGGTGTCGATCTTGAGGCCCTGCGCGGCAGCCTCCAGCGGCGCTCGCCCGGTGTAGTATTCCCGCGGATCGTAGCCCAGCACCGACAGGATGGCCACGTCCGAGCCGCACGGCAGGCCCTTGGGCACCGTCCGCACCGCGCCGCATTTGCCGTGCGACGCGATCCAGTCCATGTGCGGCTTGGCCGCCACCTGCAGCGGTGTCTTGCCCTCCAACTCGTCCAAGGGAAGGTCCGCCGCTCCGTCGGGGATGATCAGTGCGTATTTCATGGGGATGATTCTACCGGAATTTCGGCAAGCGGCAAGCGCCGCTCGACAGCAAGGAGTAATCGGTAAACAGTAAACGGTAAACAGTAAACAGCAGGAGGTTGTGTCACGGTTGGGCACCGTGGCCTTTGCACTGGGTTTGCAGCCAGGCAATGTAGCCATTCAGGAGCCGTTGAACCTCGACGGCGTTTGTCCTGAGATCCTGCAGATATTCGGGTTTGGCATAGCCTTCATCGGTGCAGATGTTGATGTCGTCGATGAGTTCGCTGAGGGATCCGCGTGAGATGCGGCAGAACCGGGTGTTGTCCTGCCAGTTGTAGCGGCCGTGGCCTTCGGCAATGTTGTTCGTCAGCGACACCGCCGCTCTTCTCATCTGTGAACACAGGCCGTACTTCTCATCGGGAGGCAGCAACTTGGCGAGCTTGTACACTCGCATGCGCAGCGCCCTCGCCGCCTTGTAGACGTCGAGATCCTCAAACCCGAACGCGCTCTTGCCTTCGTAGGGCATACCAAGACTCCCCGCTTCACTGACTTCCGCTGTTTAGCGTTTGCCGCTTACCGGTTACTGCTTACTGTTTACTTCTTACTGTTTACTTCTTACTGTTTACTGGTTTCTGTTTACTGTTTACGGGCTTTCGCCCCTGCGTCATAACTGCTCGGGATGCTCATCGACGATGCCGATGCAGACGCTGGTGGGGCGGATGACGGGGAGGGCGTCGACCTCGGCCAGGGCGCGGCGGACGTTGCCTTCGAGGGCCTTGGCGGTGGTGATGACGACGGGCACGGCCTGGTCGCTGCCGGCCGCGGGCTCGTGCTGCAGCACCGAACTGATGCTGATGCCGTGGCCGCCCAGGACGGTGGCGATCTGCCCCAGCACGCCGGGCGTGTCCTCGGCCATGATGCGGATGTAGTAGCGGCTGCGGACGGCGTCGATGGGCAACTGGCGGGCGGGCTTGGCGCGGTCCGGCCAGATGCCCAGGCCGTCGAACGCCAGCTGGGCGCGGCCGGTGGCGACGGAGGCGATGTCGGCCACGACGGCGGAACCGGTGGGCATGCCTCCGGCCCCGCGGCCGTAGTACATCGTGTGGCCGGTAGCGTGGCCGTAGACGCTGATGGCGTTGAAAGGCCCCGAGACCCACGCCAGCGGGTGCTGCTTGCTGATGAACGCCGGGCGGACGCGGAGGCTGACGCCATCGTCCTGCCGTTGGGCGATCGCCAGCAGCTTCACGATGTATCCGAGTTCCTGGCCGTACGCCACGTCGCACAAGTGCAGCGAGTCGATGCCGCCGCAGGGGATGGCGGCGAAGTCGACCTTCTGCCCGAAGGCGAGGGCGGCCAGGATCGAGAGCTTGTGGGCCGAGTCGATGCCCGCGACGTCCAGCGTGGGGTCGGCCTCGGCCAGGCCGTCCTTTTGCGCGGCGGCCAGGGCGTCGGCGTAGCTCTGTCCGTTCTGGGTCATCTGGGTGAGGATGTAGTTGCACGTGCCGTTGACGATGCCGTAAAGGGCGTCGATGCGATTGGCGATGAGCCCGTCGTACAGGGCGCGGATGATGGGGATGCCGCCGGCGCAGCTGGCCTCGAAGGCAAGGCACACCTTTTTGCGGCGGGCGAGGGCGTAAAGTTCCACCCCGTGGTGGGCCAGCAGCGCCTTGTTGGCCGTCACGACGTTCTTGCCGGCCTTGAGGGCGCGCTCGATGACGCTCTTGGCGAAGTTCAAGCCGCCGACGAGCTCGACGACGACGGAGACCTTGGGGTCGGCCAGGGCGACGGCGAGATCCTTCTGGAAGAGCTTTTCGCTGAGGCCCTGGCGGCGGGCGTTGTCGAAGTTGACGTCGACGATGTGTCGCAGTTCCAGGGGCGTGCCGACGCGCTGGCGCAGGATGTCCTTGTCCCGCGTCAACAGCACCGCCGTCGCGCCGCCCACCGTGCCGCAACCCACAATCGCCACGCCAACCGATGATTTCGCTGCCATGAATTCGCTCTCCAAAACGTGCGGGAATGCTAGTGGATTCCAGCCCCAATAGCAAGCTCGGCGAGACCGCAGAGAAACGGGAGAAGCAGGGATAGACGCAGGTGAACGCAGATGAAGCCCATAGAGGGTGACAGGGCGCAAGTCCCTGTCGCCTGAGGGAGACTTGTCGTGGGACCGCGACGTATCAAAGCCGAACGCTCTCGCCGCCGAGATAAACTAGCGAACATCCATCTGATCTTTCTTTTCTATCCGCGTTTATCCCTTTTATCCCTGCTAATTCTTCTTCACCGCGTTTCCCGCGCCACTTCGAGCAGGGCCAGGAGGTTGGCGACGGGGACGTCGTCCTGGATCGACTGCGCGGGCGAGAAGATGTACCCGCCGCCGGCGGACATGATGTCGCGCACGCGGCGGGCCTCGGCCTTCACCTCCTCAGGCGTGCCGAAGGGCAGCGTCTGTTGCGTGCTGACGCCGCCCCAGAAGGCCAGCTTGTGGCCGTACGTCTTCTTGAGCATGTCGATGTCCATCGCCTCGGGCTGGATCGGGTTCAGCACGTCCAGACCCATCTCCACCAGCAAGGGGATGATCTTCTCGATGTTGCCGCACGAGTGCACCCACACGTCCTTGCCGTAGCTGTGGACGAGGTCGTATTCGCGCTGCTCGCCGGGGCGGATCATCTCCTGCCACGCGTCGGGCGACATCAGCAGGTCCAGCTGCGAGCCCCAGTCGCTGCCCAGCAGCACGCCGTCGATCTCCGGCAGGGCGAGGAAGTTTTCGAGCATGACCATGTTCTTGTCGATGATCTTCGTCAGCAGCTTGCGGGCGAAGGCCGGCTCGCCGGCCATGTCGGCCAGGAAGTTCTCGATGCCGCGGCTGAAATAGGCCTTCTCGAAATGACTGCCGTAGACGAGGACGAGGATGTACTTGTCCGTCTCCTGGCGGAGTTTCTTGACGTTCTCGATGAAGGCCTCATAGTTGCCCGTGCCGATGCATCGCGCGACGGAGGCGGGGGCGTCGAAGCCGGCCCAGTCGCTGCCGAGATCGGCCCATCGCCACCACGGGGCGCTGACGCCGATCACGTCGTTGTCGAGGAACGATTCGCAGTCCCTGTCGCCCGCGATGGCCTTGACCGCGGCCCACGCCTCGCCGGTGAGGTCGATGCGGTAGGGCACTCGAGAGGTCTGCTTGTGCGAGATCGCCGCCTTGACAAGTTCGCGTCGGTTCATCACGGAGCTTCCTTTCGTAAGAGGCGGCATTCTACCAGAAGACGCCCCCCTGTGAAGGGGCGTGCGGAGTATCCGACCCCCCGGGCAGGCTTCCCGCGTCAAACCAGCACAGGATGACAATACATCCTCACATAACTACCAGAGATTTGCGCACTTCAGGACTAGAGTAGCTTCTCGCATTGCGCTGTTGTTTTCCACAGCGTGATGCCGCGTGGGATGTCTTCCCCGCGCCGCTGAAGAAGGCTTACAAAAGGTGACGTCCATGGAGCAGCAGCATTCGCCCCTCGTCTCGCGCCCTCTCCCCAGCCGCTGGCTGATTGCGATCATGGGCACCGTCCTGCAGTGTTGCCTCGGCACCGTCTACGCCTGGAGCTATTTCCAGGATCCACTCACCAAGAGCTATTGCTGGACCAACAGCGAGGTCATGCTCGCCTTCAGCCTGGCCATCTGCTTCCTGGGCCTGGCGGCCGCGTTCGGCGGCATGAACCTCAAACGCTTCGGCCCCCGAAAGCTCGCCGTCACCGGCGGCGTCCTCTTCGGGGCCGGCTACCTGCTGGCCGGGCTGGCGCTGTCGCTGTGCGGGCATCCGACGTACGGCCGCTTCGCCCTGCCGCTGTTGTACCTGGGGTACGGCGTGATCGGCGGCATCGGCCTGGGGCTGGGCTACGTCACGCCCGTGGCCACCGTGGCCAAGTGGTTCCCCGACAAAAAGGGCCTGGTCACCGGCATGGTGGTGATGGGCTTCGGTTTTGGCGCCCTGCTGATGAGCAAGGTGCTGGCCCCGATGCTGTTGGAGGCGACGCGCGACCGCGTTGGCGGCTACAACTACTCGCTTTGCTTCCTGCTGCTGGGCGGGGTGTTCATCGTCGTCACGCCGCTGGTGGCGGCCTTCCTCCGCAATCCCCCTCTGGGATGGTCGCCGCGCGGCTACACGCCGCCGGTTGCCGAAACCGCCGCCTCGGCCGTGGCGCAGGAAGAATCGATGACGACGGGCAATTGCCTGCTGTCGGGCCGCTTTCTGATGATGTGGGCGGTGTTCTTCTGCAACATCGCCGCCGGCATCGCGATCATCAGCCTGCAGTCGCCGATGATGAAGACGCTGTGGAAATCGGCGCACGCGGAGGCGAGTTTCACGGTGGAGGAACTGACCGCCATCGGCGGCACGCTGATCGCCATCAGTTCGATCTTCAACGGCCTGGGGCGGTTCTTCTGGGGCGGCGTGAGCGACCGCATCGGGCGCGTGCAGACCTTCCGGATCATGCTGGGCACGCAGATCGCGGCGTTCGTGCTGCTGATCTTCACGGCAAACCCGTGGGTGTTCGGGGCGCTGATCTGCTACATCCTGCTGTGCTACGGTGGGGGGTTCGGCACGATGCCCTCGTTCGTGCTGGACGTGTTCGGTCCGCGGATGATGGCGATCGTGTATGGCGTGATCCTGACGGCATGGTCGGCGGCCGGCATCGCCGGGCCGCAGCTGTTCGCGCGGGTGAAGGACGCACTGGGCCCGCAGGCGCCGCTGTACTCGTTCATCATCGGCGCATCGTTCCTGGCCGTCGGCGCGCTGCTGTCGCTGATGCTGTCGAACCACCGGTTCGACACGAAGATCGCCCCCGCCCGCGCGACGTCGTAGCCCGCACGGTGCAGCCTTCCCAGTCATGGGGTAGGGTGGGCTGCCCACCATCCCACCTGTGTGATCCACCCGGCGCTCTATGCGTCCCCGCCTCTTCGGGGCCGGGGTACTTCCGCTGGCCGTAGCGTCACGGTGCAGCCCAGACGGTGCCACCCCCAAACTTGTTTGGGGGTGCGAAGGCGACATCGGGTTGGAGGGCGTCTACCGGTTGGTGGAACAACTCAGCCGATGGGTCCGCGGATATATCTGTCGAGAGGGGCCGCGCAAAGGGCTTGCCTGCCGCAGGCAGATCGCTGAAGTGACCATGCCGGGGCTTTGATGCAGCGGAGTCGGTGGTTGTTCTCACCCCCAAACGAGTTTGGGGGTGGCACCGAGCATGCTCGTCCGGGGTATCCGCCTAGACTCCGGCCTCGATGCGGGCGATCAGGTCGTCCTGGCAGGCGCGGTTCAGGCGGTTGAAGTAGGTGCTGTAGCCGCCGATGCGGACGATCAGGTCCCCATGCTCGGCGGGCTTCTCCTGTGCGGCCCGAAGCTCGGCCGGGCTGGCGGTGTTGACCTGCAGGTGCGAGCCGCCCATGGCGAAGTACGCGCGGAGCAGGGCCTTGAACCGCCCGCGTCCGCCTGCGTCGATCAGCATCGAGTGCGGCACGGAGATGTCCAGCGCCTGCCCGCCGGTAAGGCGCTCGATGGGCATGTGCGTCGCGCTGCCCAGCACGCCGGTGGGGCCGTTGCGTACGGCCCACACGCTGGGGCCCAGCTGCTTGTTCAGCGCGGCCCCGCGCCGCCGCCCGTCGAGCGTCGCCGCCATGCCCTGCCCGGTATGGACGTGCGACGACAGCGTGTGCAGAGAGGGCAGGAACTCGATGGTGTCTCCCGCCTGCCGCTGCGACTCCACCGCGGTGCAGAACGACTCCAGCACGCGGCGCGCCATCGCATCGGCCCGCGCGTCCTTGTTGCCGTACTTCGGGCACTGGCGGATGTCGTTGAGCAGGTCCTCGCGCCCGGCGAAGTCCTCGCGTGCAGCCGCCAGCATCGCGGGCAGTTCAACGGCGCCGCGACGGAAGACGAGTTCCTCGATGGCGACGAAGGCGTCGCTGGTGTTGGCCCAGCCGAACGCCTCCATGATGGCGGAGTGATACCGCGGGCCGCCCTCGAAACGGTCCAGTCCGCGGGCGGCGCAGTCGTCCAGCAAGGCCGACAGCATCGGGTTGGGCCACCAGCGGCCGAAGTACGCCACCTCCTGGCGGTACTTCCGGGCTGCGACAGCGACCATGTGGGCGGTGATGCGTTCATACGCGCCCCAAAGGTCCTCGAACGTGTCGTACCGCGCCGGGCACAGCGCCGCCAGCGACGCGGCCACCTTGCCATTGGCGGTGCAACCGCGCGAGATGGCCAGTTCCAGCGCCAGCGGCAGCACGGTCACGCTGGCCCACATGTCGCTGATCTCGGCGCCCGAGACGATCACGCCCATGCACGAGTTCAGCGACAGGCGGGCGAAGTCTTCATCCCACACGCGGCGCGTGGTGAACATTGCGCGGCACATCCGGTCGCCGTAGAAGCTCGGCTGCCCCGTCCCGGCCGCCGCCACCGCGACGGCCGCCTCCAGCGTGGGCTCGGCGACCGCCTCATCCATGCGGAACGAGATCACGGGCTCGGGCATGCGAAGCTCGGCCACCACCTCCAGGAAGAGGCGCGTCAGGTCGTTGGCGGCATCGGCCCCGCCGCCGAGAGTGAGGCTTTGGCCTTCGGCCGTCGTGCCGGCCTTGAGCAGGAAGTGCGCGACCAGCTCCCTCGCCTCATCCCGCGTGAGCGTGCCGGCGGCGATGTCAGCCTGGTAGAAGGGGAAGAGGTAGCGGTCGACGCAGCCCCAGGAATTCGAGGAGGGCCATTCGCTCATGCCCGCGGCCATGTAGGTCAGCCAGAGGCCCTGGAGGGCATCGAAGAACGTGGCGGGCGGTGCGGCCGGGACGCGGCGCAGGCTTTCGGCCATGCGGCGGAGCTGTGCGGCGCGGGGCGCGTCGGCCGAGACGGCGAGTTCTTCGGCCCGCTCGGCGTGGCGGTGGGCGAAGTGGATGACTCCGCGCAGGGCGATGGCCATCGCCTGCGATGCAGCCTGCCGCTGGGGGTCGCCCAGCTTGGCGGCGGCCGCGTCGGCCTCATCGGCCAGTGCCGAAAGCCCGCGCCGCAGCGCGGCCTCGTAGTGGGGATTGTGATGACCGGAGGGACCGCTGCCGCCGGCGGGCTGAATGCCCACGGCGGCCAACTCGTCAAGCTCCGCCCGCACGGCCGGCGTGAAGGCGAAGGCGGGGCGGAAGGCGTCGCCCTTGGTGACCGGGGGGAAGGACCAGTCGGCCTGGACCTTTTCCTTCGCGAAGTGGCCGGCCAGCCGGTGCAGCGGCTCGATCAGCACCTCGATCTGCGCCAGCATCGCGGCGTAGGCCTTGGCCATGCGAACGACCAGCGGCCCGGAGGGGTCCATGGCGGCCAGGGCGTCGCACTGCAGTGTGAACCGCAGGGCGGTGCCCCAGTATCCGCGGTCGGGCATCGACCGCGACAGGTCTCGCAGGGTCAGCGTGTCCCTGCAGAGTCGGGCTTCGGCGGCATCCATTCGAGTTCCCTTCCTCGCACGTATCGCGCTACGCCTTCTTCTTTTCGGTAATTACGCGGGGCTTGATGGGCTTGGCGGGGTTGCCGCCGCAGATCGTCATCGCCGGCAGGTCCTTGACCACTACGCTGCATGCGGCGGCGACGGCGCCCTCGTGCAGCGTGACGCCGGGGCCGACGAATGCGCCGGCGGCCACCCACGCGGCGTCCTTCAGCGTGATCTCGCCCACGATCAGCCCGAAGGCGGCGTCGGTGACGTCGTGGCTGCCGGTGCACAGGAAGGCCCGCTGGCTGACGCACGTGTTGTTGCCCAGGCGGATCTTCACCAGCGAATACAGGTTCGCCTCGTAGCCGATCCACACGTTGTCGCCGATCTCCAGGTTCCAGGGGTAATACACCTCGACCTGGCGGATCACCACGCCCTTGCCGATCTTGGCCCCGAACCGCCTCAGCAGCCAGATCTTGAACGAGTTGAAGAACCCGCCGAACCACGTCTCGTTGGGCAGGTGGCGCATCAGCGGGTAGCCGATCAGCCGCCACAGCGAAATCCAGAACATGCTTCGTCCGGGCGTCCACCACGTGTTGCAGTACTTGGAGAAATCCACCGCGCGCCAGTCCAGCGAGGGGGTGGACGGCGGCGTATCAATCGGTTTCGGCTGTTCGCTCATGGGATCCTTTCTCGTACTCGTCGGTGTAATACTTGTCCAACACTTCCTGCCACTGCTGCGGCCGCTTCACGGCGACGAACGCGACGCGCAGCTTCGATGGCGTGGGGTGCATGCGTGCGTACTTGATGCCGAACTTCCGCATGATCTTGGGGCCCTTGAGCGGCCCGTAGAGTTCGATGGCGTGGGCAAAATGGCGTTCCATCACCTCGCGCTGCTCGGCGATGGTGGGGCGGTACATCTCGCGGCCGGCCGCCAGGTCCTGCACCTGGCGGAAGAACCACGGGTTGCCCAGCCCGCCGCGCGCGACGGCGACGGCATCGACGCCGGTGTGCTGGATCATGTCGATGGCCGCCTGGGGGCGGAGGATGTCGCCCGAGCCCATG
Source organism: uncultured Planctomycetaceae bacterium (assembly GCA_964616985.1). GTDB lineage: Bacteria > Planctomycetota > Phycisphaerae > SM23-33 > SM23-33 > CAZTVF01. The sequence continues at coordinate 3,005 of CAZTVF010000102.1, read as the reverse complement.
ATGGTCTTGTCGGCGTACCGCTGCTTGACGGCGGCCAGGAAGTCCCAGTCGGCCCGCCCGGCGTACTTGATTTCGACGCTGCGGGCGTGGACGCACAGCGAGGAGATGCCCGCGGCGAAGGCGGCGTCGGCGATGGCGAAGAAGGCCTCGGTGTCATGGGCTTTCTTGAACTTCTGCCGGATCTTGAGCGTGACCGGCCGGTCGACGGCCTTGACGACCGCGCGGAGGATCTCGGCGCACAGGTCGACCTGGGTCAGCATGAACCCGCCGCGCTTTCGGGAGAGGGCCTTGCGGACGGGGCAGGCGAAATTGAGGTCGACCACGTCGAAGCCCTTGCGGCAGAGCTCCTCGGCGGCCTTGACCATCTCGTCGGGCGTGTTGCCGATGAGCTGGCCGGCGATGGGGTGGTCCTCTTCCGTCGTGGCCATCATGCGGTTGTGCAGGCGGCCCATGATGAGCACCATCTTGTCGAGCATCATCTCGGTCGCGCAATACTTCGCGCCCAAGCGGCGGCAGATGATGCGATAGGGCAGGTCGCTGTAGCCCGCCAGCGGCGCCAGCACCACCGGCAGCGGCACCTCGATCGGCCCTATACGGAATGGCTTGAGTTCAAAGGTCATAGGGGAAAGAGTATAGCAGGAAAAGGCCGGTGGGGTGAATCGGTTGATCGGTGAATCAGTGAATCAGTGAGTCAGTGAATCAGTTGATCAGGGAATCGACGAGCGGGCTTGTCCATTCGAGTTAACCAGGTAACGAGTTAACTAGTCAACTGGTTAACTGCGTAACCGGTTGACGCGATGCCGCATGTGATCTACAGTCCACGTATCGCTCAAAGGAGATTCCCATGAAGGTCGTGGCGTTCAACGGCAGTCCGCGGAAAGATGGCAACACGTCGCTGATGATCCAGCATGCCCTGGCGCCGATGGCGGCCGAGGGCATCGAGACCGAGGTTGTGCAGCTGGGCGGCAACGCCATTCGCGGCTGCATTGCGTGCTACCAGTGCTTCACCCGCAAGGACCAGCGGTGCATCCAGAACGGGGACCTGATCAACGCGTGCATCGAGAAGATGGTGGCGGCCGACGGCATCCTGTTCGCCTCGCCGACGTACTTCGCCGACATCACGCCGGAGCTCAAGGCGCTGATCGACCGGGCGGGGCTGGTGGCCAAGGCCAACGCCGAGATGTTCCGCCGCAAGGTGGGCGCGGGCATCGTCGCCGTCCGCCGCGGCGGCGAGATTCACGCCTTCGACAGCATGAACCACTTCTTCCTCATCAGCCAGATGGTCGTGCCCGGCTCGTGCTACTGGAACATGGGCTTTGGCCGCGAGAAGGGCGAGTTCGCCAACGACGAAGAAGGTCTCCGCACGATGAAGATCCTCGGCGAGAACTTCGCCTGGGTGCTGAAGAAGACAAAGGCGTAAAGGTAGGGTGGGCTGAACAAGGTGAATCGGTGAATCGGTTGATCGGTTGGCAAGCTGGTCGGTTCGCGTGGCATGCTTTTGGCCGCATGACACGGCGGCGGCCGCCTATCGCCAGCCGGCGAGTGTGGAGATGGCGTCGCCGGTCAGGCGGTACATCTGCCAATCATCAAGGGCGACGGCGCCGAGACTTTCATAGAAGCGGATTGAGGGCTCATTCCATTTGAGGACGGACCATTCGACCCGGCTGCAGCCTCGCTCCACCGCGATGGCCGCGATGCGTGCGAGCATCGCCTTGCCCAGCCCGCGCCCGCGAAAGGCGGGGGGCACGTACACGTCTTCGATATAGACCCCCGGCCGGCCAAGGAATGTCGAGTAGTTGTGGAAGAACAGGCCGAAGCCAGCCGGCTCGCCTCGCCACTCGGCCACGACCGCCTCGGCATACGGCCGATCGCCGAACATCGCCTCCCGCAGGTCCGCTTCAGTCGCCTTCACCATGTGCGAGAGGTGTTCATACTCCGCCAGTTCCTTGATGAAACCGAGGATGTGAGGAACATCCTCAGCGGCGGCGGCGCGAATAGTGATGCTGGCATGCATGGGATCGCCTAGTTTCACCCGAATATCTTACTAAAGAAGGAGCGGGTGGGTAGATTGACCCGCTCATATCTGGAGCCATAGATTGACTTGAGGCGGCCTACCAGTTTGGGGTCGAAGAAGGTAAAGACGACATAGCTCCCATCGGGAACTGCCATGTTCACTATTCTCCGTTCTTCATCGCAATAGAGCCTGTGAGCTTCTGTCGATGCGACAAAGTCTCCGTGGGTCGGGTTTGGGCTACGGGGGACGAAGACCGCAGAGCCTGGGTGTAAGACCAATGTCGCATGCCCGCGCACAGGATGACGCCGAAGTCCGTGGAGCAGCACCCCATACATCTTGACGTAGTAAGTCGATTTCTCGTCGCTTAGAAGATATGGGTCCAAAGCAGCGCGATCTTCCGGTGAGGCTTCGGCCAAGGCCTTGCGTATCTCCTCTGCTCGTTGCGAGGAGGCGCAGCGGAAGCTCTTCGCGTAGGATAGGAATCCGATGGGTACCAGCATCCAGAATGGCAACATGATCTTTCCGAGCATCTTGCCGTCTGCATCTGAATCATGGGTGGCGAAGAAGAAGAGCAATCCAAGTATGCCAACGATCATCGGTAAGACGATCAGCCATGCTCTCATGTAGGCCGCCAGGACGGATTTGTGGGACAGCGGCATACTGACGCCTCTCCACTCACCACCGGCGGTCTCGACGACGACGTCGGACCCAAGCGGAACAATGGGCAAGAACATGATGTGGAAGAAACGTGTTGCTATGAAGATTGGTGCCTCAGGAAGGTTGTCCACCTTGCCGTATTCACAAACCCCGAGGGAGGGTGGATGCATTCAGATTCCCTTCATCAGTTCATCGGTCATGTTCACATGAATACTGGACAATGTTGGCGGGTTATTGCCAAGTCCTGCCCCCCGTGAGCCGCCTGCGAATACGGATCTTCAATCCGCAATCGCAGATTCAAATCTGAGATGCATAAATAACAAGTGACATTGGA
>CAZTVF010000101.1:0-19673 GCA_964616985.1 uncultured Planctomycetaceae bacterium | reverse complement strand
ATGTTCCTTCTGTCGGCAAGACTTATGGACGTTCATTAGTGTTTTCTACAGAGCATTCCTGACCCCTTTTTCCCCAGATGTGAGTGCACAAGGAGACGTACGATGATCAAACTGCTGTTGCAGACTTTGTACAGTCAAATCTCAAGCCCATTCTTACTGGCCGAACTATTCTGTCTCATCCTTGTTCTGCGGCATCTAGTGAGATCAATTGGCAGACGATGGTGGCAGCGGGATGGCGCAGACCAGGGGCCGGGCAGTTGCTGCTACCCAACCCGAACTGCAGTGTGTGCATTACTAATCGGTCTCCTCGCAATCATATGGCACGTGTTTGAGATGATGCAGGAGGATTGGGAATCGGCTCCTGCTGACCTGATTGTCCGATATTGTGTGTGGCATCTATGCCAGGCGATGTTTCCTCTGGGGCTCGGCGTTGTCGTCACGTTGCTGGGAATGCTTTCGCCAAACGGTGTGTCCGTTCTACGAACCGCTTCTTCCATTGGCTGCGGGGGGGATGTCAAGACTGGGCCATCGCAATGAAGGAGACAGCGAATGGCTAAAGGACAGCAGCGTGATGTGAAGAGGGAAGCGTTCTGGCGTGGCGTGCTGGCGAGGTTCGCCAAAAGCGGGATGAGCATCCTGGCTTTCTGCCGGAGCGAGAAGGTCACCGAGGCGACTCTCTACGCCTGACCCCCTTTCCGCAATGGCGGCGTGGGCCTTTTGCCGTCTAATCGCTATTCTTAGCTACTTCCATGCCGTGGTTGTTGCCTAGATAAGTATTGTTTAGAATAGACTTGCAAATTCTCTCCCCCTGCGTTACCCTTCTCCTGTCTTACGGGGTCTCGATTGAATATCCACATTCACGGAAAGGGAGAACTCATGTCTACAAGGCAGGCGGAGGCGAGTCGGGTCAATGGGGCGAAGTCGAAGGGGCCGGTCACGGAGGAGGGCAAGCGGGCGGCGTCGCGGAACGCGACCAAGCATGGCATCTTCTGCCGCCAGGTGCTGCTGGACTGCGAGGACAAGGAGGCCTTCGAGGAGTTCGTCACGGGCATGTCGGACTACTGGAAGCCCGTCGGCCCTATGGAGTCCCTGCTCTTCGACCGCATCGTGGCCGAGGGGTGGCGGCTGCAGCGGCTGACGCGTATCGAGCGTGAGCTCATGGACGGCCGCTTCGCCGAGATGCAGGCCTTCCTCAACCAGAAGGACCAGGCCGACGACGAGTACATGAACGACGACGAGCACCTCCGCCCCCGCCGCCGCGCGCGGCTGGGCCCGGCCGTGGCGGCCGACCTCAACGCCACGATGTTCGAACGCCTCCGCCACTACGAGGCCCGCATCGAGCGAAGCATGTACCGCGCCATCGCCGAGCTTCGCGAGCTTCAGGCCCCGCGCACGGCCGAGGAGTCGCGACGCGTCGCGGCCAGCCGGGCGCGCGTGGAGTCGATCGAGGCGGCGATGAAGCAGCTGCTGCAGAACATCGCCGACCGCATCGAGCGTCTCGCGGCCGTGGACGAAGGCCTGGCCGAGGCCGAGACGGCCCCGGCGGATGAGGAGCCGGAAGAGGCCGAGAGTCGCCGCGCGTGGATCTCCAAGACCCGCTGGCAGCGGCAGGCCGACGACGCCACGCTCAACAACATGCGTCAGCAGCACGAGCGGCTCTCTCGCCGGCTGGCCGAGCAGCGCGCCATCCTCGCCGCCGACGAAGCCGGCGAGGATTGGCCGGAGCCCGCCTTCGGCGGGAATGACGAAGGACGAATGACGAATGACCAAGGGGCCAAAGCCCAAGGAACAATGCTGAAATGAGCCAAGTCGGTGCCACCCGGCCCGCCTTCGGCGGGAATGACCAAGGTCCAATGTCCAATGACCGATGCCGAGGCTCATTCGACAAGGTTCGAATGAGGCAACTCGGTGCCACCCGAGCCCGCCTTCGGCGGGAATGACCAAGGACGAATGACTAATGACTAATGGCCGAGGCCTAGGGAACAAGGCTGAAATGAGCCGAGTCGGTGCCACCCCCAAACTTGTTTGGGGGTGAGAACAGCCACCGAGCCCCGGTGCGTCACGAAGCAGCGGCAGTCGCAGCCTCAAGAAACGCGAGTGTCTGGCCGCCGACCATTTTCCAGCCTTTGAGGCTGAGAGAATGGCGGCCGTCGATATGACACCAACGCCCCGGGTTCGATTTGCAGAGGGACGAGGATGGAGTCGGTGCTGCTTTCGCACCCCCAAACAAGTTTGGGGGTGGCACCGAACGGGCCAGTTCTGCGGTCGGGGCCAAGAGTTGTGTACCGATGCCCCCCGAACCGTTTCCAGCCTTTCGGGCTGAGGAAATGCGGGGCGGCGATAGTGACGTCACCGGCGCCGGGTTCGATTTGCTGCCGGGTTCGATTTGCAGAGGGGCGAGGATTGACTCGGTGCCGCGTTCGCACCCCCAAACAAGTTTGGGGGTGGCACCGACTTGGCTCATTTCAGCGTTGTTCCTTGGGCCTCAGCCATTGGTCATTTGTCATTGGTCCTTGGTCATTCCCGCCGCAGGCGGGGCGGGGCCAAGGGCATGCCACGCGTCGGCTACTCGACACTGCGGGGCGGGGGGCGTACAATTGCGATCATGATTATCATCGAGCCGCACATTCACATGTACTCGCGGACGACGGACGACTACCAGGCCATGTACGCCGCCGGCATCCGCGCGTGCCTCGAGCCGTCGTTCTGGCTGGGCGCCAACCGCCGCTATGCGGGCACGTTCTTCGACTACTACTCCCTCATCCTGGACTTCGAGACCGTCCGCGCCGAGCGGTTCGGCATCGACCACTTCGCGGCCGTGTCGGTCAACCCCAAGGAGGCGGAGAACACCGCCCTGGTCGACGAGGTCATCGCCGGCATGGGCGAGTACCTCGACCATCCGCGGTGCGTGGCCCTGGGCGAGATCGGCTTCAACAACACCACGCCCAATGAAGAGCGTGCGTTCGTGCGGCAGCTGCGAATGGGGGCCGAGCGGAACATGCCGATCATCATTCACACCCCGCACGTGGACAAGCTTCGCGGCACGAAGCGGATCATCGAGATCGTCAAGGCCGAGGGCGTCGACCCCAAGAGCGTCATCATCGACCACAACACCGAGGAGACCATGCCGCTGACGATCGGCGAGACCGACTGCTGGGCGGGCATGACCGTCTACCCCATTTCCAAGCTTACGCCCCAGCGCGTCTCGGCCATCATCCGCCAGTTCGGGCCGGATCGCATGATCGTCAACGGCTCGGCCGACTGGGGGATCAGCGACCCCTGCAGCCTGCCCAAGGTGGTCGCGTTCATGGCCGGGGACGGGCACAGCACGGCCACCATCGAGAAGATCGTCTTCGCCAACGCGATGAGCTTCTACGGCCGCAGCCCCAAGTGGCGCCCGCGTTTCGACCTGCAGCCGGTCGACCCGCGGCAGTACCAGCGGTAGGGCGGGGGAGAGGCGCCACACTCATGGAATCGCAAGAACCACAAACGACACCATCGCCGCAGCAAAACACGCTGGCGGCCTGGCTGCAGTTGTTTCGGGCGCCGAACCTGCTGACCGTGCCGGGCGACCCCATCGCGGGCTTCTTCCTGGCCGCGGTGGTGGGCCTGCGCTACGGCGCGGGGACAGGGCCGCTGGCGGCACTGGCGGCCGCCGCCGTCGCCAGCCTGCTGCTCTACATGGCCGGGCTTCTGCAGAACGATTACTACGACCTCGAAGAAGACCGCCGCGACCGCCCCACGCGTCCGCTACCCAGCGGGCGGGTCTCGCCGTCGGTGGCGCTGGGAGTATCGGCCATCCTGATGGCCGCCGGTGTCGCGGCGGGGGCGGGGGCGGGCATGCTGTCGGACGATCACGACTGGCATCTGACGGCGAGTTTCGCCGCGGCGCTGGCGATGGCAATACTCGTCTACAATCGCACCACCAAGCACATCCCCGTCGTCGGGGCGATCAACATGGGGCTGTGTCGCGGCCTGAGCCTGCTGGTGGGCGCCGCGGCCGGTGGATGGACGCCGACGCTCGCCGGCCCGGTATCGATCAGCGCCGCCGGCCTGACGGTATACATCGCCGCAGTGACATATATCGCCCGCAACGAGACGACGGGCAAGCCGGTGGGCAACGCTCGCTTTGTGCCGCCCCTGGTCCTGCTGGCGTGGTTCGGGTACCTGGCGTGGAAGTTCGATCCTGCCGGCGGCGACCGGATGGCCTGGCTGGTGCCGGGCGTGGTCGCCGTCGCCGCGATCATGAATGTCACCTCCACGGCCGCTACGCTCGCCGGCGAAGCCTCTCCGCTGACGGTTCAGGCCGCCATCGGCCGCTTCATCAAGGCGCTGTTGCTCATCCAGGCGGCGCTGGCGGCAATGGTGCTGGTGCCCGGCGGCTACTTCGCCGCCGCCCTCGTCGGGGCGGTCCCGCTCAACAACGTCCTGCGCCGGTGGTTCTATTCATCGTGACGGTCGAGGACTGAGATTGCGTTTGGGTTGGGGGGGTGGCACACCTGCCCAGGCCAAACAGTGCTTCAAAGGGCGAGTTGGCGCTGTCTGCTGCTTGACGCATGACTGATGAGACCCTGTACTGTTTGACAGCCGCAGAAGGAGCCGATACTGTTGGTGCGGATTCGGCTTTTGATTCCGCCCCCGCACCCGCTGGGTGGACACAGATGGCACATGGCGAGGCATCTGATCTTCGACGACACCGATGGCCTGCTATTGGGCTTCGGGCGTTCTTCCTTGGCGTTGTCGTCTACTTCGTCGCTGTGCTTCTTAACCCTTGGTCCCGCCTGTACAACGAAGAGCAGGAACTGGATCTGAATTCGGGCCGTGCGCGATTCACTCGGCATGTGCTGTACTTCCAGGTTTGGCAGGATGTTCGCGAGACGCCACTGTCACAGGCCGTCAACGCAAGCGAGAAGGTTCCGGGAGACGAGCATTGGGTAATGGTCAACGTGTTCGGGTTGGGCACCCGCAAGTCGCCATATTTCACTTACCACGGGGCGCTCGCTCAGGTACAACTGCTGGCGAATTACTGGGACACCGGGGACTTTGATGCAGCCGCTCGATCCAAAACAGCACGGCAACTGCTCAGGGTTTTGCGCGAAGGTGGGTATCCCGGGGGGTACTTCAAACTGCTCGACGAAGGCCTTATCTCTCGACCTTCTGGGCAGCCGACCACTGACCGAGATATCCCGGACGACCTCGATGAACGGGCCCTTACCGCCTATGCGGGGAAGACCACTGCAACAGCATCTTCCCATGGCACGCGACTGTCGGGGAGCACTACTCGAGCTTCTCGGGAACGATGGCCTGGATGATGAAGGCTTCGCCCTTGACGGTGGGCACGACGGGGGCGGTGAGGTACTTGGCGCGGGAGTAGTTGCTCTCGAAGTCGGGTTTGAGCTTCGGATCGCGGGCGAGTTTCATCACGGCCGCCACCTGGGAAAGCGTGATCACGGCGTTGGGCCCGCCGTTGTCGGCCGCCACGTCGGTCTTACCCGCCAGGAAGCCGACGAGCACGCCCTTGTCGGTCAGCAGCGGGCTTGCGCCCTCGCCGGCCAGCAGGGGCAGGGCGGTCTTCACGTCCGCGCCCTCTGCCGTGAGACTCGTGCTGAACTTGCGGAACGTGCTGCCCATGTCGAAGAAGAAGTCCAGCCCGTATCCGCGCACGTTCCCCTGCGGCGGGCGGTTGCTGTCCTCGATCTCGGCCGGTGTGAACTCGCACGAGGTGGTCACCAGCACGGCCAGGGGCGGCAGCGGCTTGAGGCTGGCCACCCGCCGCAGCACGTAGGCGGGCACGAACTTGCCCTCGCCGACCTGCACGTAGACGTCGGTGGCATCCTTGACGACGGCGGCGTCGACCAGCAGCGCCCGTGCCGCCACCGGCACCGCGGCGCCCTGGCGGAAGACCAGCCGGTCATATGGCGGGATCGGCAGCGTCTCGTCCCGCACGCTCCACGCGTGGCCGGGCATCTGCCAGTTGATGTTCCGCAATGTCGTAGCCGGCTTGTCGGGCAGGTCGAATTCGTCGAGCATCTTCTTGGCCCGGACGTAAGTGTCCGCCTTGATCTCGCTGCCCGGCATCCGTTTGATCGTCGCCTTCAGCTGGTAGAGCAGATCGCTCGAATCCGGCCGCAGCGTCAGGGCGTCCAGCAGGCGGGCGACGGCGTCGCTGGCGTGATCCTCTTCGGTCAAGGCCATCGACCACCCCTGATAGAAGGCGGGGATGAAGGGGCAGCCGCGGCGGACGTTGTTGTCGCGGGTGCAGTCGCGGAAGACAGGGCCTGCCTGCGTGAAGCGGTTGGCATCGCACGCGGCCACCCCCTGGAGGAAGTCTCGCGTCAGCGGGTCCAGCCAGACGTGGAGCGCCTGGTCGACCTTGGCCTCGAAGACGGCGAAGTTCTTGGGGTAGTTCGGATCGGGCTTGCCCGTGGGCGTCATGGGCTTGGCCTTCTTGGCCAGGTCCGCGGCCTCCTTGGCCAGGTTGACGAACGATTTGCGATGGCGGCCGAAGTCTTCGGGCGTGAACCACTCGCTGCCGGCGCGGCGTTTGCGATCATGCGCATTCGCCCGCCACGTGTCGACCTGCTGACGGAGCTGGGCCGACATCAGGCCCGGGGGCTCGACGGCCAGGTGACGCATCGAGATGAACGCGACCGCCTCGGGCATGGCCAGGCGCGTCACGTCCATGCCTTTGAAGGCCGGCATGCTCGTGGCCCCGCCGGCAGGGGTTGCCGCCGGTGCGCCCGTTGCGCCCGGGCTGGGCGCTGGGCCGCCGGACGAAGGTTCAATCAGGATGATGTCGCCGGCGTCGAGTTCGACCGTGCCGTTGGCGGTGGCGACGGTCACCTTCTCGCCGACACGCGTGACGGTGCCCTCGTATTTCTTGCCGTCCCGCGCGTGAACGATGTCGGCGACGCACTGCGACCCCGCCATTGCCAACACCATCGCGCACGCTGCCATGTATCGCTTCATTCACAAGTCCTCGCGGGCCAACGCCCGGGGGTTATTCTATTCTTCGCTCCGCCTCGCATGCTAACCAAAACCGGAGTCCTGGGCACTGCCATGCACCGAAAACCGAGCGACCTCGCGACTTGCCCTATGCGAAGCTCTTGCGGTGCACCTCGTTCCCGCGAGCTCATGCTGCCCGGCCGCGCCCCTCAGCATTGCGGGACGCCCCGGATGCCCATATGATGACTGTGTCGCCCGCCGCTTCAGTCGCCGGGCCAGTGCAGGACGTAGTGACGTATATGAGCAAATTGACGCACCTGTTTCTCGCCCTCGTGACGCTGCTGACGGCGGCCTCGATCACGCGCGCGCAGGGGCTTGACCCGCTGGCGCCCTTGCGGGGCGTTGCTCCCGTTTCATCGGCGCCGGTGACGGCGACGGCGATTCCGTCGCACACGCAGGTAGCGCCGGGCCAGACGTTCTACGTCGCCATCGACATCCGCATCGCCAGCCCGTGGGCCTACTACAGCCCCTCGCCCGGCGACAACGGCGTGGTGAAGGTGCTGCCGGCGAAGCTCGAGGTCGACGTCGGGCCGCTGCGGGCCGGGGCCGTGCTCTGGCCGCCGCACCATGCACACGAGACTGCCGCCGGCGGCGAGAAACTCCTCAACAATGTCTACCAGGGGCGGGCGGTCGCGTTCGTCCCCGTGACGGTGCCTCAGGACGCATCCGGAACAATCAATATGTCGTTCCGCCTCGGCGGGCAGGTGTGCGGATTGGACCGCTGCGTCATGGTGGGCATGCCCCAGCCCGTCGTCGCGACGGCCGAGGTGACGGTGGCCGCCCAGGCCGCCGCCAATGCCGCCTGGACGCCCGAGATCGCCGCGGGCCTGGACAAGGCGGCACCGGTCACGACTACGGTCGCCTCAACCGCGCTGCCGCCGTCGGCCGCGCCCCTGACCCTGTGGGCAGGGTTCGGCACGGCCTTGCTGGCGGGGCTCCTGCTGAACATCATGCCGTGCGTGCTGCCGGTGATCCCGCTGCGAATCCTGAGCATCGTGCAGATGGCCCGCCAGTCGCGGAGGCGGTACATCACGCTGGGCATCGCCTTCGCCGCCGGCATGGTGGCGTTCTTCGCCGCCCTGGCCCTGGCCAACGTGGGCCTGCGGCTGGCCACCGGGCAGGCGCTGAACTGGGCCCAGCACTTCCAGCACTCCAGCGTGCGGACGGCGCTGGCGCTGGTCGTCGTCGCGATGGCGGCCAACCTCTTCGGCCTGTTCACCGTGCTGGTGCCCAAAGGCATCGCCGGCATCGAGAGCCGTGGGCAGGGGCACCTGGCCTCCGTCGGCATGGGGTTCATGATGGCCGTGCTGGCCACGCCCTGCAGTTTCCCGTTCCTCGCCGCCGCCTTCACCTGGGCGGTAGGGCAGCCCATCGCCATCGGCACCGCCGCCATCATCCTCATGGGCGTCGGCATGGCCGCCCCGCACGCGCTGCTGGCGGCGTTCCCAGGCCTGGTCGCCCACCTTCCGCGGCCGGGGCGATGGATGGAGATCTTCCGCCAGTCCATGGGCTTCGTGCTGCTGGGCGCCGCGGTGTGGCTGATCAGCACCGTCACCGATCCCTTCTGGACGGCGGGCTACGCCCTCGCCTTGTGCTTCCCCCTGTGGATGTGGGGCAGTTGGGTGCGCTACGACACGCCGACGGCACAGAAGATCTTTATCCGCAGCCTCGCCATCGTCATCGCCATCGGGGCGGGCATCGTGATGCTCAAGCCCGCCAAGGCCGACCTGGTCAACTTCCAGCCCTACAGCGAATCCAGCCTCGTCGCCGCCTCCGCCGAGGGCAGGCCGGTGATGGTCAAGTTCACCGCCACGTGGTGTCTCAGCTGCCAACTGCTGGACCTGACCGTGTTCGATGACCACGAGGTGGCCGCCGAGGTCCAGAAGCTCAACGTGCTGGCCCTCAAGGCCGACGTGACCAACGCCGGCCCCGCGCACGACACGCTGTACGGCCGCTACAAGAGCGCCGTCCCCCTGACTGTCATCCACCCGCCGGCCGGCGGCGAGCCCATCTTCCTGCCCGGCGAGTTCTCCAAGGCCGACCTCATCGCCGCCCTGCAAAAAGCGGCGGAGAAGAAACAGCATTAGCAGGGATGAAGAGGATAAGAAGGGATAGAAGAAGAAAACTGCTTCGCTGAAAGGGGTTTGTTCTGCCGCATGTGGCGAGCCGTGCCTGGCATATCAGCCGACGGCGGACGCTACACAGCCATCCTGGGAAGGCCGCTCATGAATTCGCTTCTTCTTTTCTATCTCCTTCATCCTCTTCATCCCTGCTTAGCTTCTTCTTCTTCTTCTTCTTCTTCTTCTTTGCTTTTCATAGCTCGTTTCTTATCCTCTCAATCCCTGCCATGCCTTTTTTCAGGAGCCGCGCCATGGAGAAGTGCCGTTATGAGGAGATGCTGCCGCACGAGATTATTGAACGCCGCGAGCGGTTCCCGGCCGCGTTCGTTCCGCTGGGCGGGTTGGAGTGGCACGGCGAGCACCTCGCCGTCGGCAACGATGCGCTGAAGGCGCAGAAGCTCTGCGAGTTGGCCGCCCAGGCCTCGGGCGGTTTCGCCATGCCGCCCGTCTGGTATGGCGAGCCGCGGACGGTGAAGTTCATGGAGGCCAACCACAACGACGGCAACGGCATCACCGACAAGATGCGCCTCCCCGCCGCCAACTTCACCACGCGCCACTTCGGCATTGCCGACGCCGCACAGGTGAAGTTCTACCAGCAGCTCATCTACCACGTGCTGGTGCAGATGAACACGCTGGGCATGCGGGCCGTGTGCCTCGTCTGCGGCCACTACCCGCTCGAAGCCTGGGCCCTGGCCGCGGTGAAGAAGTTCCAGAAGGTGAAGCGTTTCGCCTCCACCCGCGTCTTCGCCGCCGTCGAGCCCCGCTACAACCAGCCCGAGGATTGGGACAAGGCGGGCTGCGACCACGCCGGGCACTGGGAGACCAGCTACCTCTGGTACCTCCGCCCCGAGTGCGTCGACCTCTCCGTCTACGCCGGCCGTCCCGCCAGCGAACCTCTCGTCGGCCTCATGGGCCGCGACCCCCGCCTGGCCACCATCGCCCTCGGCCGCAGCGGCGTGAAGCTCATCGTCAAAGGCATGGTCGCCGTGGCGAAGAAACTGCTGGCCGAAAAGTAGTTGGCAGCGAATAGGGGCGAATGTAGGGTGAAGGCACGGCGATTTACGCCGGAGGAGCAAGATGATGTGTGCCAAGGACGCGCTGCGCGTGGCGGTGGTGGGGCAGGGACATCGGGGGATCCTGTACGCGTCGTACGCGCTGAAGCACCCCGACGAGATGAAGATCACGGCCGTGGTCGATCCGCAGGCCCATCGGCGAGAGTCGCTGGCGGCGAAGCATGGCCTGGGCCCCGAGGCGTGCTTCGAATCGGTCGAGCAGTTCGCTGCGGCCAATGCACCTGCGGGCGCTTCGGGCGCAGCCGTCGGCGGCGGGGCGCGGCCGCCCGGTCGGCTGGCCGATGCGGCCATCAACGCGACGATGGACAGCCTGCACGTCCCCACGACCGTGCCGCTGCTGGAGGCGGGGCTGGACGTGCTGATGGAGAAGCCCCTGTGCACGCGGGCGGAGGATGTCTCCCGCCTGCTCGACGCCGCCCGCGCCGGCGGCCGCACCGTACTGGTCTGCCACGTGCTGCGATATGCACCGTTCTACGCAGCCATCCGCCAGCGGGTCGCCCGCGGCGAGATCGGCGACATCGTCTCGGTCCAGACGGCCGAGAACGTCAGCTACCACCACATGGCCATCGGGTTCGTCCGCGGCAAGTGGAGCCGTCGCGACGTGGGGGGCTCGTCGATGCTGATGGCCAAGTGCTGCCACGACCTGGACCTGATCGCGTGGATGAAAAGCGGCGTCTCGCCCCGCGCGGTCACCTCGCTGGGCGGGCTGATGCAGTACCGCCCCCAGAACGCCCCCGCGGGCTCGGGCACGCGGTGCATGGTGGATTGCAGAATCGAGGCCAGTTGCCCCTACTCCGCCCGCCGGCTGCACGTGGACCACGACTACTGGGCCTTCTACACCTGGGAGGGCATCGAGCACGTCGCGGCCACGCCCACGCGGGAACAGAAGATCGCGTCGCTGAAGTCCGACAACCCGTTCGGCCGCTGCGTCTGGCGGTGCGACAACGACGTGGTGGACCACCAGTCGGTGCTGGTGCAGTTTGCCGACGGCTGCGTGGCCACGCACACGATGACGGGCGGCACGGCCCGGCCTTGCCGGTCGATGCACCTGGTGGGCACGCGCGGCGAGATCCAAGGGGTGATGGAGGAAGGCCGCTTCGTGGTCCGCACGCCCGACCCCGACGCCGCGGGCGGCTATCGCCAGGAGACCGTCGAGACCAACGTCAGCGGCGACGCCCACGGCGGGGGCGACCTGCTGCTGGTGGCCGACTTCCTCCGCGTGCTCCGCGGCCAGACGCCGTCACTGTCCACCACGTGCCTGACCGACTCGATCCACGGCGCCCGCATCGGCTTCGCCGCCGATGAATCGATGGAGCAGCGCAAGCCGGTTGAACTTCCTCTGCCTTGACCGGCGGGGGGCGATGCGGCGATAATGCGACCATGACCGAACCCCAAGTGGACCTGGCCGTGGCCCGGCGGATACTGGCCGCCGAAGGCGACTCCATCCGCGCGCTGGCCGACCAGATCGGCGACGCCTTCGCCAAGGCGGCCGCGTCGGTCTACCGCTGCGCGGGCAAGGTCATCCTCACCGGCATCGGCAAGGCGGGGTTGATCGCCCAGAAGGTCTCGGCCACCATGGCCTCCACCGGCACGCAAAGCATTTTCCTGCATCCGGTTGAGGCGCTTCACGGCGACATCGGCCGCGTGCAGTGCGGCGACGTTGTCATTGCCCTCTCCCACAGCGGGAGCACCGAGGAGATCGTCCGCCTGCTGGACCACCTCAAGGCCCGCGGCGCGACGCTGATCGCCCTGACGGGCTCGGCCGAGTCGTCCCTGGGACGCTATGCCGATGTGACCGTCTGCTACGGCCAGGTGGAAGAGGCGTGCCCGCTGGGGCTGGCCCCGTCGGTCTCCACGTCCTGCATGCTGGCCCTGGGCGACGCCCTGGCCCTGACCGTGATGCAGATGCGGAACTTTCAACCCGATGACTTCGCCGCCTTCCACCCCGGCGGTTCTCTGGGGCGCAAGCTCCTCAGGGTGGAGCAGGCGATGATGTTCCGTCAGGGCGACGGCCTCAAGGTCGTCCGCGACGACCTGACGATGGGCCAGGCGCTGGCCGAGGCCGAGAGCGGCCGCCGCTCGGGCGCGATGCTGCTGGTGGATGCCGACGGCTGCCTCAGCGGCATCCTCACCGACGCCGATCTGCGGCGGGCCCTGGTCAAGAAGGGCTCGCAGGATGTCCTGGCCGAGCCCGTGCGGAACCACATGAAGGCCGACCCCAAGCACGTGCACCTGGGCGACCTGGCCAGCGAGGCGATGGCGGTGCTCAACCGCTACCGCATCGACGAACTGCCGGTGCTGGATGCCGACAGCCGGCCGGTGGGCCTTATCGACGTGCAGGACCTGCTGGGCATCAAGACCCTGGGCGAGGGGCAGGATTGATTCGTACAGAGGGTGGCGGCCGGGAGGCCGCGGCGCACCGAAAGAACAGAAAGCCTTATGCCTGAGATCAACTATAGCGAAATCGAACTGCTGGTCCTGGACGTCGACGGCGTGTTGACGGACGGGCATATCGTGCTCACGCCCGCCGGGGAAGAGATCAAGAGCTTCCACGTGCGGGACGGGTCGGGCATGAAGTACTGGAAGCGGGCCGGCGGCAAGCTGGCCATCATCTCCGGGCGCGGCTCGTACGCCGTGGTGCGGCGGGCGCAGGACCTGGAGGTCGATGCCGTCCGCGTCAATGCCAAGGACAAGCTGCCCGCCTATCGCGAAATCCTGGCGGAACTGAACGTTCCAGCGTCGCGCACGGCCGTCATGGGCGACGACCTGCCGGACCTGCCGCTGCTGATGCATTGTGCGCTGCCGATCGCGGTGGCCGACGCGGTGAGCGAGGTTCGCAGCGCCGCCGCCTACGTAACGCAGCTGCCCGGCGGCCACGGATGCGTGCGCGAGGTGATCGACATGATCCTGCAGCGCAGCGGCAAGTGGGACGGCATCCTGGCACGGTATCGGGAGAAGGCATGAAGCGCAAGCTGATGCTGCTGCTGGGCACCTTCGTGACGCTGGCGCTGGCGTTCGTGGTGTATCATTTCTCGGCCGGGGCGCCGCCGCGCGTGGGCATCGACCCCAACGAGCTGGCCCACCGGCCGCGGATCATCCCCACGATGCCCAAGCCCGTGCCCAACTTCGACAACCAGGGCGAGGGCATGGAGTTCAAGAAGGTCGACAAGGACGGCCGCCTCGAGGCGATCATCCGCCTGCCCAAGTGGAACAAGCAGGACGACGGCAGCTACCGCGTGAACGAGCCCAGCTTCATCATCTTCCACAAGGGCGGCGAGCGGACGTACATCACCGCCGCCAGCGGCGACCTGGTCATCGAGGAGATGGGCCGCAACGTCGACATCCGCAGCGGCCGCCTGGCCGGCAACGTCCGCATACGCTTCGACCGCGCCACCGAATCCGAGCCGTTCCGCGCCCCGCTGGAATCGCGCATCGCCCAGGTCGTGCGGATCGACACCGACGAACTCAACTTCGACAACGACCGCCTGCTGATGTACACCGACAGCCGCATCACCGTTTTGTCCGACATCGGCGACATCTTCGGCCGCGGGCTCAACCTGCGATGGAAGGATACGCCGCGCGAGCTGGTGCAGCTGGAGATCGAGCACGGCGAGATGATGAAGGTGTACAAGATGCCCTCCAACCTCATGCCCGGCGCGGCCGGGGAGGGCGCATCGGCGACGAGCGGGCCCGCCGCCGAAGGCAAGATCGAGATCGCTATCGCCGAGGCCAGGCCCATTCCCTCGTCGCCCCCGGTGGTCACCTTGCCGACGGCAACGACCACCGCCAGCGGCAAGAAGGGCCGTAACGGCACGACGCTGCCCGACGCGCCGGCCAAGAACATCTACCAGGTCACGTTCCAGAACCGGGTGAACGTCGATTACCCGATCACCGAGAAGGACGGGCGGGTCAGCCGCGGCTTCATCAAGGACGCAAACCAACTGCAGCTGGTCTTCGACTGGGAGCAGGACAAGGAATCTAAGAAGCGGGACAAGCCCGAGGCGACGGCATCGCCCAAGGCGGGCGCATCGCCCAAGGCGGGCGGGTCGGCCGCGGACACCCGGCCGGCCGAGGCCAACAACCCGATGATCATCACGTGGTCGGGGCCGCTGACGCTCGTGCCCATCGGCCACACCGACAAGCCCTCGGCGAAGAACTACCAGATCACGGCCGAGGGCGAGCGGCTGGTGATGTCCGACTCTCGCAGCATCGCCCGCTGCCGCAAGTTCCTCTTCCGCAGCAGCCAGGCCCCCGAGGCCAAGGTTGCGACGCAGCAGGGCTACCTCCAGGGCGACGCGAAGACCCCGGCCCGGCTGATCCTGGCCGACGGTCAGCAGGCCGTCTGCGAGTACATGAGCTTCAACCGCGGCCGCGGCCTGGTGCAGATGCTGGGGCCCGGCCAACTGGTCCGCCTGGCGAAGATCGATGATGCGAACGACATGATGGCGGCCGTGCTGAGCGATGAGCCGCCTGCCACGATGCCCGCCGAGCCCAACGCCGCCCCCGACCGGATTTCGTGGAAGGAGTCGCTGCTGGCGACGCTGGGGGAGGCGCCGCTGAAGGGCAAGGGCAAGAACGATGTCCGGCAATACCTCATCGACGCCAACGTCGTCGGCGACGTGCACCTGACGCAGGCGGGCTCGGGCGACTTCGTCAACAGCGGGGCGCTGTTCGTGCAGATGGCCCGCACCGAGGACGGCCGCAGCTATCCCAAGACCGCCACCGCCACCGGCGGCGTAACGGCGCGGCAGCTGACCAGCGACGTGTCGGCGCAGACGGCGACGGTGACCTTCGTGCCCAAGGCGATGGATGCGAACGCGTCCGCGGCCACGCCCGCCAGCGGCCCCGCGCGCAAGGGACGTTTCGACTTCCTCGACACGCAGGCCCGCGCCCAGCCCAGCACGCTCAAGGCCGAGGGCAACGTCGTGATCGTCGATCGCGACGCGAATCAGCCTTTCGAAGCACACGCCGACCGTGTCGACGCCGACATCATCGGCCGCACCGCCGTGCTCTATGGCAACCCCGCCCGGGTGAAGAACGGCTCGAACGAACTCAGCGGCGCCGAACTTCGCCTCAACGAAATCCGCTCGGTCGGCACGGAGCCGGCGGACCAGTCGATGACGGTGGGCGGCAAGGGCTCGATCCGCTACCTCAGCACCAGCGACCTCAACGGCAACAAGCTGGACGTGCCCCGTCCGCTGCTGATCAGCTGGGACAAGAGCATGACCTACGAGAGCCGCCGGAACGAAGCCAGCTTCGTCGGCAATGTGACGCTCGACAGTCAGGCCACCGACGCCAACGAGACCGGCGTGGACCACATGACGTGCGAGCAGATGAGAGCGGCGTTTGACCGCATCGCCCGCGGCCCGGCGGCGCCCAGGACGGCCGCCCCGTCGCCCGCGGCCACGGCCACGCCCGCGCCCGCCACGCCCATCATCATCAAGCCGCTGACCCAGCCGACGAACCTGGAGAGCATCGTGGCCGACGAGTCCAACGCGCCGGCCGCCAAGGCCCCCAAGCAGCGCGTGGCCTTCAGCATGGACAACCTCAGCGGACGCAAGCTCGCGGAGATTCACGCCGACGGCAACGTTGTGCTCAGCAGCTATCGCCAGTCGCTGGACAAGAAGCTGCTTCGCCGCATGGAACTCCGCGGCATGACGGTGGACTACGCCGCCCTCACCGGCGAGATCGTCATCAACAGCAGCGGCACGTTCCTCAATGAGGATTACCGCCCGCCCGCGGCCAAGGCGGAGGCGCCCAAGACGCCGGCCATGGATGCCCCCGCGCCGACGAATCTGCAGCGGCCTTTCCTGGCGGGCTTCTCGTGGGACAAGTCGATGACGCTGTCGCAGAAGGACCGCAGCGTGGTCATGGACGGCAACGCGGTGATGGCGTACCGCAGCGGCATGCACGTGCCGCGGCGTCAGGGCCTCAACCTGCCCGAGTGGGGCGAACTGGCCACGGGCCGATATACCTGGGTGTCGGCGGACAAGATGACGGCCGCCTTCGGCCTGCCGGACGCCAACTCGCCCAAGACGAGCGAAGGCTCGCAGATCGGCCCGCTGGAGCGGCTGTCGGCCACCAGCGACACGATCGGCGGGGTGCTGCTGACCGACGGCGTCCGCCAGAAGTGGGAGGCCCTCTGCCAGCGTCTCGACTACGACCGGGCGCTGGACCTGGTGTGGCTGCAGGGCTCGCTGCCCGGCCAGCCCAAGAGCCGTGCCAAGCTGACCCGTAACGACTTGGACACCAATAAGTCGCAGACCTTCTCCGCCGTCGATCTCAAGTGGTTCCGCCGCAACGATCGCGTCATCGTCGACGACGGCGCCGGCAGCGGCGTGCGCTAGTAGTTCATCAGAGCCGAACATGTGAGTCCGTCTGACGGCTGAGTGCGTCTGATGCGGCTTGCCGTTCGGCGCTGTCAGATCTGGGTTACGCTGGGGCTTATACAGCGCCGAACGGCAAGCCGCGGCCAGGGCGGAAACGCATGGCACCTCGCCCTGATTGTCTCCCACCGCAGCGCCTCCGGCCGAAATGAATCTTACCTTTCCCCTGTAGCTTCCCATTCACACGCTTGGTTAAGGAGCCAAAACGATGAGGGACAACAGAGGAAAGATGCTCATTTCTTGCGCAGCGGCACTCATATTCCTGGCCGCGGCGCCCGCGTTGCGCGCCGATGTCATGACCTACAACGGCACCGGTCCCGGCGTTGAGATGACGCTCCATGCATCCGGCCACGGCTCCGACGGCCAGACCCTGTCGGCGGGGCAACTGAAGATCCGCTACCACGAGCGGGATTACCTGACGTACTGCGTGGACCTGGATCACTTCGCGGGGACGACCGACGTCGTCGAAGCCAGCATCGTCACCCACCTCACGCACGGCGACCTCGTTGCCTATCTCTACGAGACGTACGGCGAAGGCGTGAACAGCGCCCAGGCCGCGGCGGCGCTGCAGGCGGCCATCTGGGAGACTGCCTTCGAGACCAGCGGCACGTACAACATCGACACCGGCTCGGTATCCCTCAGCGGCGATGCGGGCGTCCGCAGCCTCGCCAACACGATGCTGGGTTCCCTGCCGAGTTCGTACGTGCCCCAGCACACCGTGCTGCTCGACAGCGTGGATAAGCAGGACATGATCGTGCCTGAGCCGGCGACGCTGACGCTGCTGGGGCTCGGCGCCCTGGCCCTGATCCGCCGCAGGCGCAAGGTGGCGTGAGGTCGCCTCCGCCGCCCGACTCCAGCCGCACCTTCGTCGTGGACGAAGCTACCCCGCCAGCGTCTCGTTCATCGAGCCGCTGCGGAAGCCCTGCAGGTCCATCGCGACATACGCGTAGCCGAGCGACTTGAGCCTGGTGACGATGGCCTCCCGCTGGGCGAGGGCAGCGGCAAGCTCGCCGGCGGAGAATTCCAGGCGGGCGAGCGGGTCGTGATCGCGGACGCGGCACTGCGCGAAGCCCAGGCCGTGGAGAAAATCCTCCGCCGCGGCAATGCGGCGCAGCTTGTCGAGCGTGATGCTGCTGCCATACGGCACGCGGCTGGCCAGGCAGGCCATGGACGGGCTGTTCCAGGCGGACAGGCCCATGGCGGCCAGTGCGGCCCGGATGTCGGCTTTGGTCAGGCCCGCCTCCAGCAGGGGCTGGCGGATGCCGAGTTCCTTCTCGGCCGCCAGGCCCGGGCGGTAGTCGCCGGTGTCGTCGGCGTTGGCGCCGCTGGCGACGGCGGCCAGGCCGCGCCCGCGGGCCAGGTCCAGCAGGCCCGTGAAGATCGCCTTCTTGCAGTGATAGCAGCGGTCGGGCGGGTTGGCGACGAAGGCGGGGTCGGCCAGCGGGGCCACGGGCACCTCGACGATCTGCACGCCGAGGCGGGCGGCCAGATCATTCGCCGCCGTCCGCTCGTGGGCGGGGAAGATGGGCCCCGTCGCGTGGGCGGCCAGCACGTTGTCCTTGCCGAGCGTCCCGGCCGCCAGCGCCAGCAGCAGCGAACTGTCCACTCCCCCCGAGCATGCCACAACCACGCTGCCGATCTGCCGGAGGATCGCAGCGCACGCATCAATCTTCTGCCCAAGGGCGGCGGGTAGTGCGTTATTCACCATGTACCGATTCTAAACGATTCCCGTCCTGCGGCGCAGGGGAAACCAGCCCGGTGATGCACGCCCGCGAGGTGGAAGGGCGGGAAAGTTCCTCGAACCCCCGTGCCGCCGGCGGCGTGTGATACGAATGCACCCTGGAAGGACCCGGAACCGAAGGAGATCGTTGTGAGCGAGCGGAAGCTTCGCGTGGGCATGATCGGCGCCGGCGGCATCAGCCACGTCCATTGTGGCGGCTGGACGCGTCTGCCCGAATGCGAACTGGTGGCCATCGCGGACACGAACCCCGAGGCCGCGAGGAAGCGGGCGGAAGAGTTCAAGATCTCATCGATCGAGGAGTCGGCCAAGCGGCTGCTGGCCCGCAAGGACATCGACGCCGTGGACATCGTCGTGCCCAACCGCTTTCACAAGGAATTCGCCGTCATGGCCATGAAATCGGGCAAGCACGTCCTGTGCGAGAAGCCCCTGGCCCTGTCGGCCGCCGAGGTCAAGGCCATGTTCGCCGTCTCGCACAAGACGGGCATGAAGCTGATGGCCGGCCAGCACATGCGGTGGCAGGGCGATACGATGGCCCTGAAGGAATACACCACGAAATTCCCCCTGGGCGACGTGTATTACGCCCGCGCGTGGTACAACCGCCGCCGCCAGCTGCCTTGCACGCCGGGCTTCATGTACATGAAGAACGCCGGCGGCGGCTGCTGCATCGACGTCGGCGTCCACGTGCTGGACACCGCGCTGCACCTGATGGACAACTTCCACCCCGTCAGCGTCACCGGCGTGGCCGGGACCAAGCTGGCGAAACGCGAGGACGCCTGGAGCGAGTGGGGCGTCATCGACAAGAAGAACATCGTCGTCGAAGACTTCGCCGCGGGCATGATCCGCTTCGCCAACGGGGCCGCCCTGTCGCTGGAATGCAGCTTCATGCTCAACCAGAAGCCCAAGTACGAGGGCCGCATCGACCTGTTCGGCACCGAGGCCGGCGCCAAGTGGCCCGAGCTGGAAATCAGCTCGGCCACCTCGAGCGATTTCCTCGACGTGAAGATCGATCTGCGTCCGGCCGACCAGCCTCACCACGCCTGCATCAAGGCCTTCGCACACGCCATCCTCGGCGGCACGGCGGTGCCCATTGCCCCGCAGCAAACGCTCGCCGTCATCGCCATTCTCGAAGGCCTCTACAAGAGCCAGAAGACCGGCAAGGAAGTCCGCATCCGCATCTAAGGGTGCGTCGCCGGTGGGTGCGGCCGGTTTATGGTGGCATCCATTGGGCGGCAGACACTCACATGTCAGCCCACGGCGGAAGCCGTGGGTTTCGGGAGGCTCCCCGACGCTTCAAGCCCCGCAAGGGGCGACACAAAGGCCGTCGTAGTGTCGCCCCTGACGGGGCTTC
>CAZTVF010000100.1:0-19818 GCA_964616985.1 uncultured Planctomycetaceae bacterium | reverse complement strand
TTGTTGCCCGCGGTGACCTGCTTTTCATGCATGGCCTCCAGCAGGGCGGCCTGGGTCTTGGGCGGCGTGCGGTTGATCTCGTCAGCCAGCAGCATGTTGGCGAAGATCGGCCCGTGGATGAACTTGAATTCCTTGGCGCCGGTCTCGGGGTTTTCCTGGATAATCTCGGTGCCCGTGATGTCCGACGGCATGAGGTCGGGCGTGAACTGGATGCGGGTGCTCTTGACGCCGATGACCTGGGCGATGGTGTTGACCAGCAGCGTCTTGGCCAAGCCCGGCACGCCCATCAGCAGCGCGTGGTTGTGACAGAAGATCACCTGCAGGGTCAGGTCGACCATCTCGTGCTGGCCGACGATGACCTTGTGAATCTCGGCCTTGACGCGGCGGATCAGCTCGGCAAATTCTTCCGCCACCTTCGGAGTCACTTTTTCTTCCATGTTCGCTTCCTGGTCAGGGGTTGAAATTCACGAGGCTGCACCATTCCCGGACGGCCGCCGGTGCCGCCGCCGGTCATACTATAACATGCCGGGGGCCTCGATGTTTCTCTGGTTTTCTCAACCTCGGGCGTGATCGCAAAAGTTTGCGCCGACTTCCAGCGGCGGCCGCGACGGCATGCGCCCCGCCCTCGGCCACCAAGGGAGAGCCCGCAGATCGTGCCCTTCGCGCGAGGCCCGGGCCGATCATCCTTCTGTCGCTCTCTTCGCGTTTCCCTGTGTCCTTCCAGACAGTTGTTGCTGTCTTCGCAGCAAGCGTTCCCGTTCCTTCGAGCGCGCCGCGCCCGCGGGCGATTCCCGGCCCGGCAGGAAAAAAAACTTTTGTTGCCTCGAACCCTTGATTCGCCCCTTGGCAATTCGCTATAAGACATGGGTATCACGTTGTGATAGTCCACAACCTCGCTGAACACTTGTGCCCGTTGCGGCAGCAAAGGGCAAGAGACCTGTCTGGATCCAGCAAGCCTTCGGGCTTGGCCTTATCGGAGAGAACGTGCCATCGCCCCCGTGGCGAAGGCTCGAATCACGTGGCTGCTCAACCGAGCGAAGTCTGTCGTCAATCAGTGGAGGTCCATTTTATGATCCGCAGAATGCTTGTCCCAGCCGTTGTGTCCACCGTCGTCCTGATGCTGGGGACGCCTCAGGTCGATGCCCAGACGATCGACTGCAGTCAGTGTCATAGCGGACGGAGCGGTTCACTGCCGTCGGGGCACCCGCCCATCGCGACGCCCAGGCCCACGGCCACACCAACGCCCAGGCCCACCGCCACGCCGACGCCTAGGCCGACGGCCACCCCGACCCCCAGGCCCACGGCCACACCGGCGCCAACACCTCGCCCCACGGCCACGCCGACCCCCAGGCCCACGGCCACACCGGCACCGACCCCCAGGCCGACCGCCACGCCGACGCCGACGATCAACGGCGCGGCGCTCTACGCCGCCAACTGCGAAGGCTGCCACGGATCACTGGCAAGCAACAACATCCGCGACAAATCCGCCGCGGGCACTCAAACTGCCATCAATGGCAACACCGGCGGGATGGGCACGACCACGTTAAAGGCCCTGTCGGCTGCCCAGGTGCAGGCGATCTCGACCGCCTTGACCGGCGGCCCGACGCCAACCCCCGGTCCCAACCCGACGCCCGGCCCCAACCCGACGCCCACGCCCGCCCCGTCGCCAAGCCCCTCGCCGACGCCCGCGCCGGGGAACTGCGCCCAGTGCCACAGTGACGGCCGCACCGGCGCCTTGCCAGCCAACCACCCGCCCATCACCGCCAGCGGCACCGGCCCGGCCATTCCCGTGACCGACGCCGCCGTCTGCTCCCAGTGCCACGCCGACGGTCGCAGCGGCGCTTTGCCCGCCGGGCACGTGAACATCTCCCGCAGCGCCGCCCGCTGCCGCCAGTGCCACACCGACGGCCGCAGCGGCTGCCCGCCGCACGCCATGTTCATCGACCTGCGGTAGCCCCAGGAGGGGAGTTGCCCATGCAAACACAAGGGTCGGCCAGTCGGCTTCGTCCGGCTGGCTGACCCTTGTTTCGCGCCCAGCGGAATGGTTCGACTGCCGCGATACCTGCAGCATATCGGCCTGCTGTCCACAGCACACCTGGGTCTGGCCAGTCAAGGACTCAGGTCTGAGCGATGAGTCTCAGGCCAGGCATCGCGACTGCGCCGTGATCACCGCTCGACTGTCATCGCGACGACCCAAAGGCTATTCGTCTCGTCCACGTCTTCGGCGATGGCGTGCCAGCCCAGGCCGAGGCGGTCGTAGATCATGAGGACGTGCGATTCGTCGAGGGTAGCGAGTTCGGTATAGGAACTGGTGAAGCCCCGGCCGCCGCTGCGGATCATCTCCGCGGCAGGGAGCCAGGCGTTGGAGGTGTCGCCGCGGATGCGGTCGCACGGCGGAACGAGGGCGTTGTGGTGCTCGAGCATGTCGATCTGCTGCCAGCGGCGGCCGTCACCGGCGACGTTGAGCCACGCGAAGATGCCAGGCCGCCCGCCCGAGAGCATCACCGCCCCGCCGGCCAGCACGGCCAGGCTGGGCTCGACGGAGGATGTCCCGGCCAGCGCGACCGGCGGCGACCACGTGCGGCCGTCGTCGCGGCTGAACGTCTGGCCGTACGTGGCGAACGACGCCAGGCGGAAGATGCACATGAGCGTGCCGTCGACCAGGCGACACAGCGTGGGCTCGCACGGCCCCTCCTGCCCCTCCAGCGGGCAGTCGCAACCGGCAATCACCGACCGCTGCCGCCACGTCCGGCCGTCGGGCGATTCGAGAAGCAGGCTGCTGTATCGCTGCTCGCCCTCGAAGTGGCCGTAGACCGTCGCCAGGTGCTCGCCGGCGCGGCCCCGCACGGGCTGGCCATCGAAGACAAAACCACCCAGCCCAAGCTCGGGCGCGAAGCTGCGATCCTTGCGGGCGAGCGAGACGCGGACGCCATTGGAGATGGACTCGCAATCGCCGCCGGGGGAGAACACCACGCACGGGCCCTGCAGCCCACCGTCGCGCGGACGCATGTAGTACGGCAGCAGGAGCCGCCGGCCGTCGTCGAGCTTCAGATGGCTGTAGCCGCTCTCGCCCAGCGTCGCCAGCGGCCCCCAGGATCGGCCGCCATCGGCGGAACGGAAGGCGGCGCTGAAATCGTCCTTCACGTGCGCGTCGCGGTGTGACGAGGCCACGGCCAGCAGTTCATCGCCCCCCAGCGGCGCCAGCACCGGGAACCACAGGAACCCGCGGCTTCGGGCCACCTGCACGGGCGGGGACAGCGTCACCTTCGCGCCGACCAATTCGATAGTTCGCGTCATAGGATTCTCACTTTCCCTTCAGGCGGCCGATGGATCCATTGATGGCACCGACGAAATCGTTGTTGGACTTCTCCAGGGCCTTTTCGCGGGCGAGGGCGGCCTCGAGGGCGGGCAGCGCGCGGGGGTCCTTGGTGCGGCCCAGGGCCTTGGCGGCGGCCTGGCGGAGGTTGTCGTTCTTGGCCGTCTCCAGAGTGCGGATGACGATGCCGATGGCGGCCTCGCCGCCGATCTTCACCAGGGCATCCACGCCGCGCATGCGGCCGTCGTAGTCGCCCTTGTCATTGGCCAGCAGCTTGTCCAGAGGCTCAACCGCCTCGGGGGCCTTCAGTTCGCCCAGGGCCCAGACGGGCGGACCAAGGCGGCGCCCGGCGCCGGCGACGATCTCCACCAGCGGGGCCACCGACGACGGGCCGATCCTGGCCATCGCCCGCGCGGCGATCCAGTCCATGTGGGAGTTGGCGTCGGTGATCAGCTTGGCCAGTAGACTTGTGTTGATGGAAGCCGCCAGCGACACCGAGGTCACGCGGTTGCCGTCGCCATAGGCCCCCAGGCCCACGCAGGCGGCCTTGCGGACCAGCCAGTCGCTGTCGGCGAGCATCTCCTGCAGGCGGAGCATCGCGTTGGCGTCGTACGCTTCGCCCAGCGCCCTGGCCGCGAAGTATCTCGTGCGGGCATCGGCGTCCGATGATGCCGCCAGCAGCCTGGCCAGATCCGCGCCGGCCGACTTCACGGCCGCGGGCGCACCCTGGGCGATGTAGTTCGCCTCCATGTACGCCGTCGTCACGCCCGTCGAGGTGCGCGGGCCGCCGCCGTTGGTCATCACCACGTCGCCGACCTGCACGATCTTCACCAGCGCATCGTGCATCTCGATGGCGTCGTCGTCTTCCAGCTGGATGCTCGCGAAGGCCCCCGGCCAGATGCGGCGGATCATCTCGGGCGTCTCGCGGGCGCCCATGTCCAGTTCGCTGTAGGGGCAGGTGTAGGCGTAGTACTGCGGCTGCTTGAGCTCGGGGATCAGCAGCACGTCGGGGTGCTTCTCGCTCAGCCGCCGCCACACGTCCGGCGCGATCAGGCCCCAGGTGGGCTTGCTGTTGGCGTCGGTGGCCCGCTCGAAGCCGTTGGTGTCGATGTAGAAGATCGTGCAGCCCCACCGCTTCTTGCTGTACTCGATCTTCGTATCCAGTTCGGTGAATGGATCTCCCGCGACCTGGTACGAGTGATACAGCTTGGTCTTCTGGGCGTTCCATACAACGCGCGAGGGGCGGATGCAGACGCCGACGCGGAAGCCGGCGTCGCGGATCTTCTGGAAGAACTCGTCGGCCACCAGGTCCGTCGCGGGGTTCATCCAAGCCGTCTGGCGGGGGTCGCCCACGTACGTCACCGACGGCACGGCCGTGCCCTCGATCTCCCAAATGATGACGCCCTGGGCGTTGAGTGCCTTGCAGTTGGCGATGACGCCGCCGGCCTTGGCAAGCATGTCGCGGCGGCGGGTGTTGGCGTCGGCCGGGGCGGAAGCGGGCATCGAGGTCCTCGCGATCAACTCGGCGACGGGCAGGCCGCCGGCGGGGAAGGATCGCGCAATGGGGCGGCGGTCAGCCCACTTCAGCGTCGCCCCAAAGGCCTTGGCGTAGGCCTTGATCACGTCGTCGGCCAGGTCCAGCGGGCTGGCGCCCGCGTCGCCGATGCGCAGCGAAATCTTATACGTGTCGGTCGCGCCCGGCGCGATGGTGCGGGTGGTGAAGACCGTGTCGAAGACCTTGCGATTGCCGCCGGCGCGGAGGTTCACGCGATAGGCCCCGCCCTTGCCGTCCAGCGAAAGCGTCAGCGGCAGGTTGGGGTCATCGTTGCACAGCACCGCTTGGCCGGTGCCGAAGTTGGCCGGGATGATCGTGGGCGCGCCGACATTGTGGAACGAGCGCGGCGCGTACATGCGGCCGAAGTCGTCATCGTACAGTCGCGGGAAGTTGGGCTCATGCCCGTTGGGGTCGGCCAGCTTGAGTTCCATCGCCGTCAGGGAAAGCTCCGCCAGCGTCTCGGCGCTTTTGTTGGCGACGGCGATCTCGAGGTTCATGCGGTCGGCCTGCATCGCGTACTTGCACGCGACCGTGCCCCACGCGGCGGTTATGCTCAGCGTCTTATTGGTGGGATCGTACTTGGTGATCAGTTCGCCCTCGGGCCTGCTCGGGTTGCCGTTGGCGTCGATCATCACCACCGGCCCCAGGAAGAACTTGCCGCTGGCGAGCAATTCCGCACCCCCCCACCGAATCGACTTGAGCCCATCATCGCCAAAGCCGAACTCCGCCTTGGGCTCCGCCCCCGCCACTGCCGAAACCCACACGCCCACGAGACACGCCATGACGCTGACTAGACGACGCATGATGTACTCCTTGTTTTGCGGCTTGATATCTATAACACCCCGACGGCGTGAGGTGAAGTGCGGAATTGGAGCGAGATGCCTGCCTCAGGCGTGGGCGTTGTTGCGTAAACATGCTTTTGGCCTGCCTGCGGCAGGGCCTAAAAGCATGGCACCCGGGGCGGGCGGCTCTCGCCCTCTCGTGGCGACGGTGCGGCCCCCATTGTTTCCGTTAGCGCTGCGCGAGCAGCCAATCGCGGACGGCGGGCAGGCCTTCGCCGGTGCGGGCGGATAGGGTGAGGATGGGGGCATCGGGGTTGACGGCGCGGACGGCGGCGGTGAAGCGGTCCATGTCGAAATCCACGTGGCCGAGGAGATCGATCTTGTTCAGGACGATCGCATCGCCGGTGGCGAAGACGCCGGGGTACTTGATCGGCTTGTCGTCGCCCTCGGGCACCGAGGCGATCACCACGCGGCACTGCTCGCCGAGATCGAACCCCACCGGGCAAATCAGGTTGCCGATGTTCTCGATGAACAACAGGCCCGGGCCCTTGACCCCCAGTTCGCCCGCGGCCTTGGCAATCATGGCGGCCGTGAGGTGACAGCCGCCGTCGGTGTTGATCTGCACGGCCGGGAAGCCGAAACTGCGGATGCGGTCGGTGTCGACGCTGGAGGCAACGTCGCCTTCGATGACGCCGCTGGACACGTCCGCGGGCAGCGACTTGAGGATCGCCAGGATGACGCTGGTCTTGCCCGCCCCGGGCGAGGCGAGGATGTTGATGGTGGTCAGGCCCAGGTCGTCGAATCGCTTTCGATTGCCCGCGGCCAGGCGGTCGTTATCGTTGAGGATCGTCTTCTGCGGCTCGATCTTGCGGGCCATCTTCGACCTCCATCGATTCTATGTAGAGTTCTGCCCCGCCGTTGAGGCGGTTGGGACCTCCACATTGTACGCACTCAATCTTTAGATCGCCCGATCCGTCGTAGGGAGTTTCGGCATGGCAATCGGCGCAGATCAGCCGGGCGGGGATGCGGTGGAGTTCGAGCTGGGCCCCCTGGGCGGCTGTGCCCTTGGCGATCTCGTCGAAGTAGAGCCTCAGGCTGTCGCCTTCGAGGCCGGCAAGAACGCCGGCGGCGACGGTCACTTTGGTGATGCGAGCCTGGGGATCCGGCAAGGCCGCCAGGGCGGCGTCGAGAATTCCCTGGGCTATGGGCGCCTCATGCATTCACGTTCAGATGTTCATTCTTCATGAACAGGCACTTCTTGGGGCAGCCCTCGACGCAGGCCCCGCACACAATGCAGCGGTACGGGTCCAGCGTCCAGCTCTTGGGGTCGCGCGAGACCTTCAGGGCATTCGCCGGGCACTTGCGGACGCACATGCTGCAGAAGATGCAGGCGTCGATGTCGATCTCCAGCCGCCCGCGGCTGCCGGCGATCGGCTCGTTCTTGACGAACGGATACGCCCGCGTGGCCGGCCGGTTCATGATGTTCTGCAATACGTTTTTGATCAAGCGAAACATGCGGCCTCATCTCTCCGTGCAGCTGATGCAGGGGTCGATCGACAGGGTGATGACGGGCACGTCGGCCAGCTGGCAGCCCACGAGCATGGCCAGCAGGATCGGCACGTTGGCGAAGGTCGGCGTGCGGATGCGAAGGCGCTCGAGGTTCTTGGTTCCGTTGCCCTTGAGGTAGTAAAGCACCTCGCCGCGCGGCTGCTCGACGCGCGACGTGACCTCGCCCTGCGGGTTGCCCTTGACGGGCACGGCGATGGGCGAGTCGGGAATCTGCGCGATCGCCTGGCGGATGAGCTGCACGCTCTGGTACAGCTCGCGGACGCGGACCATGAGGCGGCCGTAGCAGTCGCCGCTGGTCTCGGTGATCGGCTGAAAGTCCAGTTCGCCGTAGGCGGCGTAGCCGCGGCAGCGATGGTCGTACGACACGCCGGCCGACTTGGCCACCGGGCCCACGGCGCCCATGTCGTTGACCTGCTGGACGGTGACCTTGCCGACGTTGACCAGGCGCTGCTTGACGGTGTAGTCGCTGGTGATGGGGGTGACGACGGCGTCGAAGTCGCGCTGCAGGCGGTCGAGCGTCTTGGAGACCTGCGAGAGCTTGTCGGCGTCGATGTCGCGCCGGACGCCGCCCACGCAGCAGGTGCCCAGCATGATGCGGCCGCCGGAGGTGGCCTCCATGATGTTCAGCACGTCCTCGCGAATCCGCCACGCCTGCATGAAGAGGTTCTCGAAGCCGAACGAGTCGGCCAGCAGGCCCAGCCAAAGCAGGTGGCTGTGCATGCGGTGCAGTTCGCCCCAGATCACGCGGAGGTACTTGGCCCTCGGCGGCGGGGTCAGGCCCATGATCTCTTCGATGCCCTGGCAGTAGGCCTGCGTGTGAATGAAGCTGCAGATGCCGCACACGCGCTCGATCAAGAACACGTCCTGGTGGAAGTCTTTCTGCTCGGCGAGCTTCTCGATGCCTCTGTGCACGTAGCCGATGGCGGGCAGGGCCTCGACGACCCTCTCGTCCTCCATCACCAGGCGCAGCTGGATGGGCTCGGGCAGGACCGGGTGCTGGGGGCCGAACGGAATTACAGTCTTGCGGGCCACTAGTTCGTTCCTCCCGGGGCAACGGGCTTGGTGGCGTCGGCCACGGCCACGACGGTCTTGTTCATGGGGCCGGCGGGCTGACCCTCGGCCAGCAGCAGTCGGCCCTGGTAATCGATGGCCAGGCCCTGCACTTCGATGGCGAACAGGTCCTTGAGCTCGTTCTCCACCAGCACCGCCGCGAAGTACAGGTGCGAGATGCTCGGCAGCGGCGTGCCCTTGGGCAGCAGCAGCCGGATGTTGTGGAGCACGTAGTTCTTATCGAAGTGGTAGAGGATCTCGTGCTTATCGCCGTGATCCAGGCAGGTGAGGGTGACAAAGCGATAGCCCTGGGGGCCCATCGCGGCCACCTTGCTCACCATCGTTTGGACATCGACGTCGGTGACGTTGGTTAACATGGATTCGTTGCCTTTGCATCGCCGGCCGGGGCCGCCTTGGCCTCGGCTGGCGCGGTGGGACAGAAGGTGACGGTCGGCTTGGCGGCCGAGGGCGCGACGCCCACGGCGGTGCGCTTGGCCTCCAGGATGACCAGAGCCTTGGCGAAGCCGTCGATCATGGCCTCGGGGCGCGGGGGGCAGCCGGCGACGAACACGTCGACCGGAACGACCTTATCGATGCCGCCCAGCACGTTGTACGCATCGGCGAAGATGCCGCCCGTGGCCGTGCACACGCCCAGCGCCACCACCACCTTGGGGTGCGGCATCTGGTCGTAGGTGTTCTTGAGCACGCGGGCGTTGCGGTGATTCACGGAGCCCGTGACCACCAGCACGTCGGCATGCTTGGGGTTGCCCACGTGCAGCACGCCGAACCGCTCCACGTCGTACAGCGGCGTCAGGCAAGCGAGGAACTCAATGTCGCAGCCGTTGCAGCTGTTGCAGTTGAAATGCACGACCCAGGGAGATTTTGCGAGTTTTGCCATAGTTGTATTACTGCGGCCTTATGTACAGCCAGACGATGTTGCTCAACGCCAGCAGCAGCGGCACGGTCCACATGAAGCGGACCATCCACAGCGTCGTCAGGCGTGCGCAGAGGTTGTCGAGCAGGACCAGCACGAGGAATCCGATCGCCGCCAGGCCCGCGCCGATCGCCAGGTTCGGGGCCCAGAACGCGGCCAGGATGCCGAACAGGACGAACACCTCGTAGAAGTGCGTCAGTTCGATGATGCCCAGGAACGGGCCGGAATATTCGATGGTGATGCCCTTGACCAGTTCCTGGTGGGCGTGGTGCGAGGTGGCCACGTCGAAGGGCGACTTCTGCAGCTTGATCGCCATCGCAACGATGAAGGTCACGAACACCAGCGGCAGCGACAGCAGCAGCGGCGTCTTGCCCGCCACCACGGCCGAGGCCATGAAGGTCTGCTCGCCCGGGCGGCCGGTGGTGAGGTAAATGCCCACGACCATCATCACCAGGATGGGCTCGTAGGCGAGCATCTGCATAATCTTTCGCATGCTGCCGATGCGGCTGTACGGCGAGCGGACGCTCATGCCGCCCAGGATCAGGGCCAGCGTGCTGAACGCGTGGGCGAACAGGATCAGCAGCATGTCCTGCCCCATCGCCAGCAGCACGACGACGGCCATCATGAACGCCAGGTGCAGGTAGACGTAGACGATCTGGAACTGGTTGACGGCCAGGGGCTCCTTGCGGAAGAGCTTGAAGAGGTCGTAGAAAGGCTGGAGGAGCGGGGGCCCCATTCGCCCCTGGATGCGGGCGGTGAGTTTGCGGTCGATGCCGTTGATCAGGCCCCCGATGAAGGGGCCGGCGATCAATGCGGCCACGATTATTGCCAACGTCGTCCAGCTCATGAAGCCTTGCCTGTCGCTAACGGTTTTAGATCAGGGGAGGTCGTGGGGAAGATCAGATCGCCCGCAGAACTCCGAACATTATCACTACGATCAATGCGGCCAGCAGGTTGCCCCACAAGGTCAGCCGCTCCTCGGAAAAGACGCCCTTGAGGTAATACGAGCCCGCCCAGGCGGTCTCGCTTTCGTCCTTGAGACTGCGGAACGTGTACGTCCGCTCGATGCCGGTGATGTTCTCGCCGCACATGAACGGCGGGCGGACGCTCGAGTCCTTCAGCCGCCGCACAGTCACCATGCCCAGCAGGATCGCCGCGGCCAGGCCGCCGTAGAACGGCCAGGTGATCGTGTCGCACACGTGCAGGGCCGCCTGCTGGGCGGCCGCGGTGGCGTGGGGATAGGCGGCCAGGCCCAGGGGGCCCGCGAAGTACTGGTACAGCGGGATCGTCACCAACCCCGCCAGCGCCACCGGAACGACCAGCGTCAGCATGCCCACCAGCATCGAGGGGGCCAGCTTCTCCAGCTTGTACTGGCGGTGGAAGGACACGGTCTGGATACGCCCGATCCACTTGGCCCAGAACAGCACCGACAAGGCCGAGCCCATCACCAGCAGCACCAGCACCAGCGGCTGGTGAATGGTCGACTCGATCGCCAGCCACTTGCTGACCAGCATGCCGAACGGCGCCAGCAGCATCGTGACCATGCCCGTCAGGGCGATCATCGTCGTGATGGGCATCAGGTACATGATCTGGCCCATGTCTTCGATGTCGCGGCTGCCGATCCGCTGCTCGATGGTGCCGATGCACAGGAACAGCAGGCCCTTGGAGGGGGCGTGGAAGCACAGGATGAACAGGGCCGCGGCGTATGACAGCGGGGTGTTGATGCCCGCGCACGCGACGATCAGGCCCAGGTTGCTGATGGTGGAGTAGGCGAGCACCTTCTTGCCGTTGCTCTGGCCGACGGCCAGGGCGCTGGTGGCCACGAAGGTGAACGCGCCGGCGATCGCCAGCAGGTAGCTCAGTTGGGTGCCCTCAAAGGCCGGGGCGAGGCGAAGCACCAGGTACGAGCCCGCCTTGACCATGGTGGCCGAGTGCAGCAAGGCCGACACGGGCGTGGGGGCGACCATGGCCCCCAGCAGCCAGCTCTGGAAGGGCATCTGGGCGGACTTGGTCAGGGCGGCCAGGCACAGCAGCGCCATCGGGATCATCGCGTGCTGGGCCATCACGTCCTGGAGGCTGTGGGCGCCGAAGTAGGCGGCCGACATCACGCCGCCGGCCATCATCATCGCCCCGCCGAAAAGGTTGATCAGGATGGCCCGGCGGGCGGAGGCCTGGGCCTCACGCGTGCCGTCGTGGCCGATCAGCATGAACGAGCACAGCGTCGTCAGTTCCCAGAAGATCGACAGCCAGCGGAGCTGGTTGGCCAACACCAGGCCGTTCATCACGCCCAGGAAGCCCAGCAGGAAAAGAAAAAACCGCCCCGTGCTGGCGGCGGTTGCAGGAGCGTGATGCTCGTGCGACTTCATGTAACCAATGGCGTATACTACAATTACCGATCCAACCAGCGACACCACCAGCACCAGCACCAGCGCCAGCGAGTCGATGACGAAGTCCTTGGCCTCCGCCGCCGCCGAGATGTGGCCGCCGGAGGCGAAGTGCTCGGCCACGAACAGCCCCAGCTGCGCCAACGCCAGCAGCATGATGGCCACGCGGCGGGTCTTGATCGCCACGCCGGCGATGATCAGCATCACGGCCAGTTCCAGCGCCCATGGCAGCCAGGACAGGCCTGCGGGGATGGAGACCGTCACGGCGCTTTGGCCGCTGCGGGCGAACAGCACGGTCAGGACGACGCTGGCCGCCGCGGTGATCACAGCCGCCAGCACGACGATCGCGCTTCGCAGCCCCCTGGGCGAAACCGCCGCCAGCATCGCAAGGACCACCGGCGCACCGATCAGCAACCACAGCAGTAGGTTCATCTCATTCATTTTTGTTCTACAGGCCGCAAGGCTCGCGTGTTCAGTTTCATGCAATCCGGCACGGAAAGGCATGGCGCCTGACCGGCCTCCGTTGGGGATCACCGGTTCGTGCAGCCGTAACCGGGGGTTTCACTCCTCGCAACCACTCCGAGAGTAGCGAGCGACGTCCTGGCGGCAAAGGGGGTAGTCTAGGGAAAACCCACCCGCGGGTCAACCCACAAATTGCACACTGACTGCCAACCCTGTCCAACCACCCCCTTGCACCGTGGGCGTTCAGCGTGAACAATACGCCGCATGAATCTAAGGCGACAATTGGCGGTGGTGCTGGTCGTGGGCTGCGCGCTGGCGGGATGCTCGGCGTCGGGCCCGGTGGATGTGGCCAACCTGCGAGGATGGAGCATCGTCGTCGATGCCAACGCCCAGCCGGCGGAGCTGTACGCTGCCGGGGAGTTCGCGAAGTTCTACCGCCAGGCGGGCGGCGCTGAACTGCCGATCACCACCCATCCCACGGACGATGACGGCCACGTCTACATCGGCACGGGCCCCTCGCCCCGCTTCGCGCGCTCGGTGCCCCAGCCCACGATGGGCGAGGAGGATTTCTACATCCAGGCGATCAGCCGGCAGATCATCATCCGCGGCGGCAGTCCGCGCGGCACGCTCTACGGCGTCTACACCTTCCTGGAAGAGTACCTCGGGGTCCGCTTCCTCACGGCCGACCACACGCACGTGCCCCCGCTGACGGGGCCGGTGAAGATCGGCCCGCTCGTCCGCTCGTACCACCCGCCGCTGGAATTCCGCTACACGTACTATGGCGAGATTCACGCCAGCCCCGCCTTCGCCGTGCGTCTAAGACAGAACGCCATCGGAGGCCTTGGCGGCCCGTTGGGCGGCGCGGCCAGGACCGGCCTCATCAATCACAGCTTCAACAACCAGCTCGCCACGCAGCGGTACGGCAAGGAGCACCCGGAGTACTTCTCGCTCATCGACGGCCAGCGGCGATCGAACGTCGCCCGCGACTGGGCCGGCGACGGCACGCAGTTGTGCGTCGCCAACCCCGAGGTCAAACGCATCGTCACCGACGCCGTCTTCGCCGAACTCCGCAAGGACCCCTCTCGACGCAACATCTCCGTCAGCCAGAACGACAACCGCCTCTACTGCCGTTGCGAAAACTGCCAGGCCGTCAACGCCCGCGAGGGCACGCCCATGGGCGCCCAGCTGGAGCTGGTGAATCACGTCGCCGCCGCCATCGAGGCCAACTGGCCCGGCGTGATGATCGGCACGCTGAGCTACCAGTACACCCGCAAACCGCCAGCCCACCTGCGGCCACGGGACAATGTGCAGATCCAGCTGTGCAGCATCGAGTGCTGCCAGTACCACGCCATCGACGACCCGAATTGCCCTAAGAACGTCGAGTTCTGCCGCGACATGGAGGGCTGGGGCAAGATCTGCCCGCAGGTGTACGTCTGGAGCTACGCCACCAACTTCGGCGGCTACCTGCTGCCGTGCGCCAACCTCCGCGCGATCGGCCCCAACGTGCGATACTTCGTCGCGCACAACGCCAAGGGCATCTTTATGCAGGCGGCCGGGAACACGATGGGCGCGGAGTTCTCGGACCTGCGGAACTACGTGATCTCCAACGTGCTGTGGGATCCCAATCGCGACGGCAACGACCTGGCCGACGATTTCATCGACCTGCACTACGGGCCGGCGGCCGCGGCGATCCGGCGGTTCATCCACTTCACGCACGACCGCACCGCCTCCTGCGGCAAGCACCCGCGGTGCAACGGCTCGGCCGAGTATTTCGGCCTCGACGCCGCCATTGCCCAGGAAGGCCTCAAAGACTTCGCCGAGGCCCTCGCGGCATGCGGCGACGACGACGTGCTCCGCGCCCGCGTAGAGAAGGCCAGCCTCACCGCCCTCCGCGCCGCCATCGAGCCCGTGTGGGAAAAGGCCCTGCCGATCAAGACCCTCGTGCCGCCCGCGGAGCTGGAGCGCCTTCGCCCGCTGGCCCGCGAGTTCTTCCGCCTCGCCCGCAAGTACAACGTGAAGATGGTCAATGAGCAGATCACCACCGAGAACGCGCTGCAGCACATGAAGCAAGCGTTCGGCGTGGGTGAGAAAGAGGAACTATAAGGTCGTAGGTCATAGGTCATAG
The DNA here is from genome assembly GCA_964616985.1 of uncultured Planctomycetaceae bacterium. GTDB lineage: Bacteria > Planctomycetota > Phycisphaerae > SM23-33 > SM23-33 > CAZTVF01. Next base: position 5,641 of record CAZTVF010000100.1, on the reverse strand, counting down.
GTCGTAGTGGAAGAGCGTTGCGAAAGCCAGCGGTTCGCAATTGCTCGCCTTTGTGCGCTGTGGGGCTTCAACAGCGCACAAACCCGAGCAATTGCCCACTGCTTCACTATGCGAAGCTCTTCCCCTACGACCTATGACCTACGACCTACGACCTTCTGCCTACGACCTTCCTTTGGAGCACCGATGAATACAACGCGACTGTTGTTCCGCTGGGGCGTGTGGATGAGCTATACCGAATGGCGGCCGGACCAGCCGCACGAGGATTGGTCGGGTCACCTCAATACCGTCGGCGGCGTGCTGCGCAATCCACGGCAGGTGATCTATCACGGCACGTGGGCGCCGCAGCGGCGGGTGTTCATCGACCTGCCCCAGCCGCGGTGGACCTCGCCGCGCATCGACTTCGACCGCCCGCTGTACGGCTACAAGGGCCTCGAGGGCCTGGCCGTGGACGTCGAGGGCGACGAACACACGCTGATGCATTTCGACACGCCGATGCTGCAGATCTCGTTCCGCCTGGGCGACCTCCCCGCCGGCGGCAAGCTCGCCTGGCACGCGGGGCCGAAGTTCTCGTGCTCGCAACTGGAAGTCTGCCGCATCGAGGACGAGGGCGTCTACTGGAACGAGGAGCTCTCGCGCGAGTTCACCGCCCGCCGCGGCCTGGCCCGCCGCGAATTGCGCCTCGACGCCTTCGGCGGCAACTTCCTGCCGCGGGACCTGCACCATCGCATCGCCGCCTGGGTGCCGCCCGGCGGCAGCGTCGACGTCGCCTTCGAACACTCCCCCGCCGACAGGACCATCGCCACGTGGCGATTCACGGGCTCGTTCTGGGCCTCCCCCATCGACACGATGGCCGAGATGTTCTCCGGCTGCAACAGCCCCCATCTCGCCTTCCGCACCGCCCTGGACGGCCGGGAACTGTCCCGGGGTCGCCTCAAGGCCAAGTACATGCGCGGCGCGTGCAGCGCGCTGGAGCACAACGACGACCTGGGCAACCTGCCCGCGGGCCCTCACACATTGACCATCACCAATTTGTCCACCGACAAGGCCTATCTCGTCCTCAACTCCGTCACGCTGATGGACGCCCCCGACCACTGGGACGCGATGAAGCACTGCCTGCCCTTCCAGGCCCCCTGGCTGGACGATATCGGGTGCGAAAACGCCGGCCTGTCCGGCGCGCCCCTGCAGGCGAGGATCCTGCCGCGGGACCTGGCCCCCGGCGAAGTCTCCAATGACCTCCTGGCCGATTGGCCCAGCGGCGGGCGGGGCATCATCTTCGGCTTCGACACCAACGTCCTGGCCGCCGAGAATGGCCACATCGATGCCGCCATCCGCTTCCTGGCCGCCACGGGCGCAGGCAACTACATCCTCTTCCGCACCGAGTGCGACACCGTCAGCGAGGCCGACTGGCGGCGGATGTTCACGCTGTGCCGCGAGCACAACATCCACTTCGCCATGAGGCCGGTCGATCGACCGCAGTTGCCGGCATCGCGCCTGCTGGAACTGGCAGCCGAGATCGCCGGGGACTTGTTCATCGGCCAGAAGAACCACGAGTTGAGCCTGCCGCTGTACTCCGGCTGGAAGGAGACGGACTACCCGTCTACGCGGACGCTGGCGGAGGTGGAACGCGACTACCTGCAGTACCTGCGCGATTCGTACCACAAGGCCGGCGCCCGCCGCCTGCTGGGCGAGGCGGCGTTGGCCCATCGCTACGATTATGCCGCGGGCGTGGACCTGGTGCTCTCGGAGACGATGACGGGCAACACGTCGCTGCTGCTGGCCGAGGCCCGCGGCGCGGCCCGCGCGTACAACAAGCCGCTGTGGGGCATGCACATCGCCTGCCACGTGCACGCCACGCCCGAGGGCTGGGCCACCGAGCGGATGTTCTGGCTGAACCTGTACCTGGGCTACCTCTCCGGCGCCAGCATCATCGAGGATGAGGAAGGCGCCCTGGCCAAGGTGCACAGCTCCGTCTCGGGCCCGCCCGACCCCCTGCCGATGCGCCGCCAGGAGACCATGGCCGCCTTCTTCGACTGGGCGCAGCGGCACCCGCGGCCCGAGCGGCCCGCCGTCGAGATCGGCTTCCTGTACGGCCGCCACGAGATGATCACCGGCGGCATGAGCCTCAACACCGACCGCCCCGTCCGCGTGTGGGACACGTTCGCCCCCAAGGGCCCGGCGTGGGAATACGGCCGCCCCGAATATGGATGGAAGCTGCTGGATGTGTTCATGCCCGGCGTCTGGCTGTGCCCCGTGCTGCAGGACCCCTCACGCCTGCGGCGATGGTTCACCGGCACGCCCTACGGGCAGGCGGACATCCTGCCCATCGAGGCTGGCGACGAGGCGATGGGCAGCTACAAGCTGCTGGTCATGCCCGGCTGGCACACCATGACGGCCGACGACATGGCCAAGCTCATCCGCTTCGTCGAAGGCGGGGGCACGCTCGTGCTGGGCCTGCCGCACCTGCAGACCTCGTCCGACCGCACGGCCGTGCTTTCCGGGGCCGCCCGAACACTCGTGGACGCCGCGCTCATCGACCGCCTCTGCGGCCTGGCCGTCGCGGGCGAGGGCGAGGCGATCGACTCCGCCACCACCTTCGGCCGCACGTGGGACCTCCGCGACGAGGACGGCTCGCCCCTGCGTCTCGGCGACGTGAAGCTCACCACCGGCAAGGCCGCCTCGCCCGGCCGCTCGCCGCTAATCGTCGAGAACTCCCTGGGCCGCGGCAAGGTCTACACCTTCACGGCGTGGGACTACTTCGGACAGGCGGGGCTGGGGCTCTTCGCCCGCGCCTTCCTCGAGCACCTTGCCGCCGGCTTCCCCTTCGACATCCGCCTCGACGGCGGCGACGGCGAGGTCTCGTACTTCCACTACCGCCATCACGACGGCAGCGGCAGCCTCTACCTTATCAACACCGACTGGACCGTCCCCGGCAACACCAAGCGATGCCGCCTGACGCTCCCGGGCCAATCGCCCAGCACCGTCGAAATCACCGAGGGCGAGGTGACGGAGATCGACCTCTAGTAGTTCGTCAGGATGGGACATGTGATTGCGTTTGACGGCGGCTTGCCGTTCGGCGCTGTAAGACCTGGATCACGCCCCGGGCTTCTACAGCGCCGAACGGCGAGCCGCTGCCAAAGCGTTACTCGCAGATTCAACCGTGAAGGACTACTGCGAGGCTCAATAGTCTTTGCCGATGGCGGCGAAAGGCAGCGAGTGGGCGATGCCGGCGGTGCGGAGGACCCAGGCGATGTAGGTGTTGCTGTTGGGGCCGGGCCAGTAGCGGTAGAGTTGCTGGTGCGGGTACTTCTGCGGGGCGGCGAGCACGTCATGCAGGCGGCGGGCGTCGTCGCCGGTCCACTGGGCCAGCGGCCAGCTTTCGCCGTCGCCCACGCCGGCGGCGGGCGGCAGCAGGTCGCGGCGGACGTGGCCCCAGTTACCCTCCCCTTCGCCGGCCGTCTGCCACACTTCCCATCGCCTCCAGCCGCCAGCCCCGGGGTCGTACTCCACCAGCCAGCAGTGCACTGCCGCCATCCAGGGCACCTTGGCACAGCGAAGCTGGACGGTGGGCCCCTCAGCGGGCGCGGCGGGGAGGCAGGTCACGTCGACGAAGTCGCCGGCCGGTCGCGGCGCGCAGGCTGCAGCCGCACACATCAGAAAGACCGCCGCCAGCCCATTTGCAGCTTTCCTCATCGCCACTCCCCAACTGCTGCCACCAACTCACCCCCAAAACAAGTTTGGGGGTGGACCGCGCCGAATGCTTGTCCACTCTGCCCTGCTTCTTCGCCTATTGCCAATTGCCTATTCTTCCAGTTTCACCGTCGCGTAGCACCAGACGTTGTGGAACCAGGAGACGATGGGCGTGAAGGCGTAGAACTTGTTCTGGCGAACGACCTGCGCGGGGGCGGTGGCGGTGGCGCCGGGCTTGGTGGTCGGCGTGCTGTCCACGCGGGTGGCCAGCATCTTCAGCGTGTCGCCCACCTTGGCCGGGGCGGTGAAGTTCACTAGCTGATCCACCGGGAACGCCACCTCGGTCACGTAGCCCGTCGGGGCGTCGGCGGGGCCGGTGAGCGTGCTCTTGAACAGCAGGCCCTCGACGCTGGCGTCCACGTTGCTGTCGCCGCCATAGCCGGCCGTCCGCTTCTTCATCCGGGCGTCATACAGGCTGCCGCCCGGGGTGATGTTGATCTCCCAGTAATCCGGGAACTTGGGCATGAGGAACACTTCGATGCAGTCGTAGTTGTACGTGTCGCCATCACGCTTCACCGCCGTCAGGTCGATGTTGGCGTCCTGGCAGATGAAGCCGACGTACAGGTACTTCGCGTCCCACATCATCTTGAGCTTCGTGTGCTGCCGGGCCGGCGGCGTCGGCACGTTCAGTTCCCAGAACTCCTCCACCGTCGAAGCCGTCTCCCACGCCTTCTCGTCCAGCTTGCCGTCGATGACCACCGGGCCCGATGCCTTGCGCATAACGTAGCTGCGGGCGGGCGGAAGCTTCTTGACCGTCTCGCAGCCGGCCAAGCCCTCCTTGATCATGATGCGGGCACGGTTGAGCTCCCACGCCGCCGCGGGCTTCTCGCCGGCCAGCATCGACGCCCAATTCCGGAACTCGTTGGCATCCCAGTTGAGGCCTTCGCGGGCGGCGGCGATGTCCTTCACTTCCTCGCACGCCTTGCGATACGCGGCCACGAGGGCCTTGTCGGCGGCCGACGGCTCGGTCGTCGCCTTGGGCTTGGGGCTCGCCTTGGTGGCCGGGACGGAAGCCGCCGGCCCGGTGGCAGGCGCGGTCTTGGCCGCTTCCTGGGCGAAGGCAAACGGCACAGCCAGCAACATCACGATGGCAATACGACGGATCATCGCTTCTCCTGAGGCCCGCTTGGGCTAAATGAAAAGGGCGCTTCATCAGCGCCCATCCATACAACCCCGATGATCCGGCCGCGGCCCGCGCGATGTGACAAAAACTGTGGCGGCGGGTGGCGACCTTGTGATGGGTGACCAAGGGTGGCGGCCTTCCCAGGCCGCCACCTTACGCCGCGCGAACATGCTTTGGGCCCTGCGGGCCTAAAAGCATGGCACCCGGATGGCCTCCCACAGCCACGGCCGCTGGCTATCCGCTCGAGACGGCCTCGAGGGTCTCGGCCAGGTGATGCTCCTTCAGCAGGCCGTGACAGTGCTTGGAGAGGTCGCCGAGGGAGATGACGCCTTGGAGGTGGCGGCTGTGATCGACGACGGGCAGGCGGCGAATCTTGTGCTCGCTCATCAACTGTTCGATCTGCTCCAGGGAGGCCTCGGAGTCGATGTAATAGAGGCTCTCGGACATGATTTCGCGGACGGGCGTGTTGTAGCTGTGGCCCAGGGCGACCAGGCGGCAGCAGATGTCGCGGTCGGTGACCACTCCCTCCAGCAGGCCGTCCATATCCACCACGGGAATGAACCCCACGTTCCGCTCCAGCATCAACTCCGCCGCTTCCTTCGCCGTCGCCGTTTCCGAACAGACCCAGATGTGGTCTCGGGTCATGATTTCTCGCGCTTTCATGATCTGCTCCTTCCTTTGTTCCTCACGTTCAATTGTAGGAAGGTCGTTGTAGGAAGGTCGTAGGTCGTAGGTGACAACTGCCAATACATCGTGCACGGGTTTACCTGC
>CAZTVF010000099.1:0-20096 GCA_964616985.1 uncultured Planctomycetaceae bacterium | reverse complement strand
ATCAAAATGAGAAGCTATCGTCAGTCCCGGCCGCAGCGCCCCGGCCAGGTCGGCCGCCTCCTGGTCGGTCATGTTGCCGATGCAGTTGGCGGCAAGGCGGCGGGCGTCGCGCCCGTTGATCGGCAGGATCGCCACGTCCAGCCGCCACCGCCTCAGCCGCGGCAGCATTCCCTCGTACAGGCACGTATCCCCCGCGTGATACACGCAGCATCCGGCCGCCTCGATGATGTAGCCCAGGTACGGGTAACGGCCGGTGGCGGCGTCGCGGTCGAGGAACTCGTGGGCCGCGGGGACTGCCGAGATCGTGATGTCGCCGCAGCGGAAGGTCACGCCATCGTCCATCGCCACAAAGCGGCCGCGGTCGATGCCCAGGTCGTCGGCCAGCGCGGGCAGCAGCAGGGCCGGGACGACGAACTTCGACTTTGGCGACGCTTTGGCGATCGCCGGCCAGACGGCGCGGTCGATGTGATCGATGTGGTCGTGCGTACCCAGGATGAAGTCGGCGTTGGTGATCTGCCCGCCGGTGAGCATCGGCGGCACCTGCCGTCGCTCCATCGGCGAGAGGAAGGGGTCGAGGTACAGGACGGCCGTGCCCACCTTGAGGATGTAGCTGTGCTGCCCCAGCCACCAAAGGGCGCACTGTCCTGCGGCGGGGCGGCAGCGGTCGACGTCGCCGATGAGTTCGTCGCCGGTCACGGCTGGACCTCGGCGTCGAAGAGCTTGCCGTCGTCCTCGCGCGGGATGTATTTCACCTTGAGGTGCTCGTACGCCTTCATCGTGGCCAGCCGCCCGCGGCGGGTGCGGGCCAGCAGGCCGCACTGCAGCAGGAAGGGCTCGACCACGTCTTCGAGCGTGTCGGTCTCCTCGCCCAGCGTGGCCGCGATGGCCTCGACGCCGACGGGCCCGCCGCTGTAGATGTCGATGATCGTGCGAAGGAACTTGCGGTCGAGCTCGTCGAGGCCCAGGGGATCGATGCCTTCGAGCTTCAACGCCGCGTCGACGCTCGCCACAGTCAGGCGGCCGTCGGCCTTGACCTGGGCGTAGTCGCGGCAGCGCCGCAGCAGGCGGTTGGCGATTCTCGGCGTGCCGCGCGCCCGCGTGGCCAGCGTTTCCAGGGCCTTGGGGTCGTATTCGGTCTTGAGCATCACCGCCGACATGCGGCAGCGGGCCAGCAGGTCCTGCGGCGACCAGAAATCGAGGTGGTGGTTGATGCCGAACCGCGTCCGCAGCGGGCCCGACAGCATGCCGCTTCGCGTCGTGGCCCCGATCAGCGTGAAGGGTTTCAGCGGCAGGTTGATCGTGCGGCTGTGCATGCCGGAGTCGACGATGAAGTCCACCTTGTAGTCTTCCATCGCCGGGTAGATGTACTCGGCCACGGCGGCCGGCAGGCGGTGGATCTCGTCGATGAACAGCACGTCACGGTGCTCGAGGTTGGTCAGGATGCCGATGAGGTCGCTGGGCCGCGTGAGCGCGGGTCCGGAGGTGACCTTGATGTTGCTGCCCATCTCGTGGGCGATCACGTACGCCAGGGTCGTCTTGCCCAGGCCCGGCGGGCCGTGAAGCAGCACGTGTTCCATCGGCTCGTTTCGCGACTTCGCCGCCTGGATCGATATCCGCAGCTTCTCCAGCAGTTCGCCTACGCCGATGCACTCATCCAGCGTCTGCGGCCGCAGGGACACGTTGAACTGCTCGTCATCCGGGCCCGTCGCATCATTGGAGATAATCTTTTCGCGTGCCATGATTCCTATCCCTAAAGTCGACGGACTGCGTCCGTCGGTATTGGTACGTGGTTACGCTCCGCCCGTCTTGAGTTTATAGGCCTGCTGGATGATCGCCTCGGGGCTGGCCAGGTCGGGCGCCACCGCAAGCACGCGGTCGACCAGGGCCAAGGCGTCGGCGCGACGCTCGCCCAGCTGCACCAGCACGCTGACGGCCTCGGCGGCGGCGTCGGGCAGCTTGGCCACCGACAGCGGGACAGCGGCGCCGGCGAAATCCTCCACCTTGCCGTGCAGCTCGGCGATGATCTGCTCGGCCGTGCGCTTGCCGATCTCGGGCAGTTCGACCAGGAAGTGCGAGTCCTTGGCCTGGATCGCGCCGGCCACCTCGCCGACCGGCCGGACGAGAGCCCGCAGCGCCTTGCGGACGCCGATGCCCTTGACCGTCGTGAAGACGCGGAAGAACGAGCGGTCGCTGTCGGAGACGAAGCCGATCAGCCGCGGCGTCTGCACGCCATGCGACGGGTCGCCCTCGATGTAGTGGATCGTGAACAAGGCGACCTCCTGGCCCACCCTCGCCGCCAGCCGCTCCGCATCGAACGCGGGGATCAGCACCTCGTACGACAGGCCCGTGCCCGAGTCGATCAGCGCACCGCCTTGGGCGACCTGCTCCAACCTACCTGTGATTCTGGCGATCATGAATGCCTCGTTTCCTGCTCCACGCATCATACGAGTTGGGTGGAAAAGACAGGTCAATAAGCTTAGTTAGGTGTTCCCGTTCGAAGTACCGGAGGTGGATGAGCGGCGGTCATTCTGGACCGCTTCCACAGGGGGGCGCGAGGACTGATGAACTGTAGCCAGGGTCATGTGGTCGTACCCTAAGCCTTCCAAGCTGTTACTCCAGAGGATGGCGCCCGTACGACCATCCAGGGCGAACAGCTTGCCTTTGGAACCGGCCAGCAGCGTGCCGGACTCGTACAGGAGCGTCACGAGTTGGTAGCCGGTGCCCGGAAGGCTCGTCGTCCACACATCGTTTCCATTCTCCATGTCCACCGCCCGAACGTTGCCGTAAGTGCCGACGAACACGATTCGATTGTCACCTTCTATCAATTTCCGACTCCTTCTGCTCTGGGCCGCCCCCGAGGCAGGTCCGTGGACTAATGCAGTTGCTGTTTCTTCCCCGCGCACAGGGCCATGGCGATGGCGTCGGCGACGTCGGGGGGCTCGGGCAATGTGGGCAGGCGGCAGATCGACTGGATCGACCGCTGCATCTGCTCCTTCGACGCGTGGCCGTTGCCGGTGAGGCTCTTCTTGACGTTCGTCGCCGGCAGGCTGCGAACGGCGATGCGGGCCTGACGGCACGCCAGCAGGATCACCCCGCGGGCGTGGGCCATCAGGATCGATGTCCGCGGGTGCTTGTAGTGCGCGTACAACTGCTCGATCGCCACCAAGTCCGGTTTGAAATCCTTGAGCAGTTCGGCCAGGTCGATGTGGATCTGTTCGATCCGCTCTTCCAGCTCGCTCTTGGGGTGGGTGCGAAGCGTGCCCGCCTCGACAATCGCCGGGTCTCCGCGGCCGAAGTCGACGGCCGCGTAGCCGGTGATGTGCAGCCCCGGGTCGATGCCAAGGATGCGGTAAACTGAGTTGGACGTCCCTGTCCGCATGGCAGCATGATAAATCGCCTCGCGTCCAAAGGCCAAATCAAATCGAAAGCTTGACTAACCTTGGCCCATGCGGAGAGACTATCGGCATATGTGCATTTCGACGCACCAAAGGAGCCATCCATGAAGAGCATCATTGCCTCTCTCGTGATCTTTGCCGCAGTCTCCGCCGCCTGCGGCCAGGTCATCGACGACTGGAACACGCCCGTTACGGCCGACTCGCCGGTGCTCAAGCCCAGGAGCAGCCCCTCAGTCGGGGGCAAACCCGCTGCCCCGGCCGCGGGCGAGCCGATCGAATCCCGCCGCCTGACGGAGGCGGAGAAGGCGACGATGGATGGTCTGCTCACTTACCTTGGGGACGAGATCAAGACCCTCAAGAAGTTCCAGGAGAAGAACGACAGCCCCGACCTGGCCAAGGCCATCGAACGCCTGCAGGGCCACATGGTCACGCTCAACGGCATGACGTATCGCAAGGCGGGGGTGATCACCCGGACGGCGGGGCCCGATGCCTACGCGGCCTATTGGTCCCTCACGTCGCCTCAGTCAATCTACCTGCTCGACAAGTTCTTCGAGCCTTCTGCCGCGCAGCCTTCGGATGATCCTGCCATGGCCAAGGTCAAGACGCAGCTCTACCTCGCCGAGCGCCTCAGCCTGCTCATGCACGAACTCGGGCATGCGGGCAAGTTGAACTACATCACCGATCAGCCAGCCGCCAAGGACCCCTTCGACAGCGGCGAATCGGAAGTGCGTCTTCGCAAGGACATGGGCACCGGCGATGAGGACTGCTACCTCGCCCAGTACTACCTGATGCGGATCCTGATGGACCAGGCCATGGATGAGTACGACACGCTGGCCAAGACGGGGTTCAACTCGGCGGTGCTCATCACCGCACTTAGCCAGCTGCGGGACCTGGGCATTCTGAAGGTCAACGGGGATATCACCGAGCCCAGCGGCCTTCTCGATGCGATGAAGAAGGCGGACATGGCCTTGGCGTTGAAGTATGGCATCCGCGTGCCCAAGACTCTCGGGCGTAAGGTGGCCGACCCGCCGGCGGGGCTGATGCCTGCGGCTTCGCCTTCGCCGGGCGTTCCGCCCAAGACCGGCGGCGGCACCGCGACGGGCAAGAAGATGACCGATGCGGAGTATGGCGCCGCCGTTGCCGCGGCCTGGAGCGAAGTGATCGCCCGCGGCGTAGAAGACCGCAACGCCAAGAGCACCGACGGCACGCGCTACCGCCTGGAGTGGCTGGCCGCATTCACGTATCGCCGCGAGAAGGATAAGGACTATATCGTCGGCTCGTACTGCATGTGGCAGAAGAACGCCGGCGCCGGCCAGAAGGAGTTCAAGGCCTTCGAGTTCGGCGGCAACAAGGACGGTGAGGTCGGTTACCTGCCGCTCGCCCAGGCCGTCAGCGGCGTGAGCCAGTACAACCAGGAACACCCCACGAAGAAGATCCCGCTGCCGAACCGCGGCGACTGAGTCGCGGCGGCCGCTCCTGTTCGATTGAAAGCAAAAGCCCCGGCATGCATCTGCCGGGGCCTTGTTTTTAGCGGGACGCGGTCGGCTTGGCGAGGGCGTCGCCGGGATATCCGCCTAGTTCTTCGTCCACTCCGTTCCCTTGGGCGTGTCCTTGATGGTCACGCCGAGGGCGAGGATTTGCTTCTTGATCTCATCGGCCAGGGCGAAGTCCTTGGCCTTGCGGGCGGCGTTGCGGTCGTCGATGAGTTTCTGAACCTGCTGCGTGAGCTCGTCGGAGATCTCGACCTTCCGCGGCTGGATCGTATCGAGGCCGAAGCCCAGGATCTTGTCCATTTCCAGCAGCGTCACATACGCCTCGGCCTTGGTCACGGCCGGGTCGCGAAGCATCGTCCACATCGCCGCCAGGGCCTGGGGCATGTTCAGGTCGTCCTGGGCGGCCGCCAGAAATTCGTCGGCGTACTGAATGGCACGGTCGACGGCATCTTCGTCCGCGGGATCGACCGGCTCGGGGGCTGCCGATCGAAGCTCGATCGCCTTGGCCCGCAGCCGCTCGAAGGCGGTCACCGCCGCATCCATCGATTCCCACGAGAACGCCATCTGCACGCGGTAGTGCGCGTTGAGGCAGAAGTAGCGATAGGCGAGGGGGTCGTAGCCCTTGTCCATGAGCGTGGCCACGCGGAGGAAACCGCCCGTGGACTTCGACATCTTCGCGTCGTCGCCGCCGCTCTTGGCCATCGTCAGAAACTCGCCGTGCATCCACCAGTTCACCCACCGCTTGCCGGTGACGCTCTCGGTCTGGGCGATCTCGTTCGTATGGTGTACCGCGATGTGGTCCACGCCGCCGCAGTGAATGTCCAGCCGTTCGCCCAGGTGCTTCAGCGCCATGGCCGAGCACTCGGCGTGCCAGCCGGGGAAGCCCACGCCCCAGGGGCTGGGCCATTCCATCAGCCGCTTCTTATCGGTGGGCGAGAACTTCCACAGGGCGAAGTCGGTGAGGTTTCGCTTGCCCTCGACCACGTCTACCCTCGCGCCGGCCTGCAGGCCCTCGACGTCCAGGCGGGCCAGCTTGCCGTAGTCGTGCAGCTTGCCGGTGTCGAAGTAGACGCCGTCGGCCAGGATGTAGGTGAAGCCTCGCTCCTCCAGCCGCTGAATGAGCTCGATCTGGTCGGGGATGTAGTCGGTGGCCTTGCACCAGATGTCCGGGGGCAGGAGGTTCAGGCGGGCCATGTCGGCCTTGAAGGCCTCCCAGTAGTAGTTGGCAATCTCCCAGACGGTCTTGCCCTCTCGGGCGGCGCCGAGCTCCATCTTGTCGTCGCCCTGGTCGGCGTCGGAGGTGAGGTGGCCGACGTCGGTGACGTTCATCACGTGCTTGACCGTGAAACCGCTGGCGGCAAGCGTCCGCTTCAGCACGTCCTCGAAGATGTACGTGCGGAGGTTGCCGATGTGCGCGTAGTTGTAGACCGTCGGCCCGCAGGTGTACAGGCCGACCTTCATGTCGTCGATCGCCCTGAACTCATCCTTCGCGCGCGTCATTGTGTTGAACAGTCGAAGCATAGGAACACTCTTTCTATCGCTGGATCGCCCCCGAAGGGGCAGGGCATTATAAACGGACCGCGGGCAGGATTCTATGGCGGCGAAGGGCAGTCCGAAACATGGTGGGCTTACGGATTCCAGGATTGCACGAGAGAGGAATCCACTTGATCCAGTAATCCGTGCACTCTCGCTCTTTTCTCCCGAATCGGCCACCGAGCTGTCTGTGGCCCCGCGATCACGCCATCATCACGACGGCGAAACATGCAAGCCCTTCGCCGCGGCCGACCCAGCCCATGCCCTCGTTGGTCTTGGCCTTGACGGAGACGGCGTCGATGTGCACGCCCAGGATATGGGCGATGCTTGCGCGGATGGCGTGCTTGTGGTCCTTGAGCTTGGGCAGCTCGGTGACGATCGTGATGTCGCAGTTGACGATGCACACGCCGGTCTCGGCGGCCAACTCCAGCGCACGGCGGACGAAGGTGCTGCTGTCGGCATCCTTCCAGCAGGGGTCGTTGTCGGGAAATTGCTCGCCGATGTCGCCCGCGCCGACGGCACCCAGAACGGCGTCGGTCAGGGCGTGAAGGGCGGCGTCGGCATCGCTGTGGCCGGCGAGGCCGTGGGTGTGCGGAATCCTCAGGCCACCCAGCACCAACGGTCTGCCTTCGGCGAAGCGATGCGAATCGAATCCGAATCCTACGCGTGACATGTCTATAGGATAACCCCTCGCGGGCAGGATGCAAAGGATGATGCGCCGGGAATGGGGTTTTGCCGCCCTCGCTATACTCCTGCGGCAGGGCACTCACGGCTGGAATGGCATAGAGCCAGCGGGGTCCGTTCCCGCCGATAGTGCCGGCCGCCATATTGCCCCGTCGTCTTATTTTATCCATTTTACCAAAATCCCTCAAGTTTCCAGATCGTCAATTCCGATCTTATCTGTGTTAACTAAGTTGCCCATCTTAACAGAAGTGGTTGCCGAGATGATGAAGCAGGCAAACCAAGAAGTAGCAGAGTCTTACGCAGAAGCCGCAGCGTTTCGTAATTGACATTTCACCTGGTCCGGCTGGCAGGGATTGCCGCCGGGACACACCGATAGCCGCAACGGAGCAGGGATCGCTTCGCCAAGGCTGGATGAGGACTAGCAATGACCATCGCCGAACTCTTCAAGCAGTACCTGGAGCACCTCTTTGTCGGGAAGCGCTGCGAGGCCCGCGAACTGATCCTGGCCGCCCAGGACCGCGGCATCGACGCGTCCAAGTTACTGCAGTTGGTCATATGGCCGGCGATGGAGCAGGTCGACAAGCTGTACCGCAACAACCATATCACCCGCATCATGGAGCACATGTCCACCCGGATCAACCGCATGCTGGCCGACACGCTGCAGGCGCTGCTGGCCCGCAAGCCCAAGACCGGGCGGCGGATGGTCGTCGCCTGCGGCGAGGGCGAGGTCGAGGAACTCGGCGCCCAGATCACCGCCGACCTTTTCGAGGCCGAGGGCTGGAGCGTGTGGTTCCTGGGCTCCGGCGTGCCTAACGACGAGATCGTGCAGTTCCTGGGCAAGATTCGCCCCGAGGTGTTGTGCGTGTACGGCACGCAGCCGGCCGGCGTCCCGGGCATGCGGAAGCTGATTGATGAAATCCATTCGATGGGCGCCCTGCAGGAGATGCAGATCCTGGTGACCGGCGGCGTGTTCAATCGCGCCGAGGGCCTGGCCGAGGAGATCAAGGCCGACCTGTACGCCCCGACCGTCGCAATGGCGCTGCAGGCCGTCGAGGATCATCCCGTCCGCGTGCCGCAGCCTGACGTGCCGCAGCCCGGCCGCCGCCGCAAACGCAAGCAGTCCAAGGCCCACCCCAGCGAGATGCGCAAGATGAAGCTGGCCACCGTCGAAGCTTGAGAATCAGTAACTGGCGCGAGCTGAAGACTCCAGACCGTAAGCAGACGGTGAGCAGTGAGCGAGATTGGTGACCCTTAGCGGCGGACGGTACGTCCCGCCATCGGCAGCCCGGACGCTCGCCGCCGAAAGAATGTCGTTGAACAAACCGGCCCGCCCGTCGGGCCGAGACGTGAATAAGCCCGCAGCATCGCAAGGACGCGATGCTGCGGGCTGTTTTATTTCCCGTTATCCCATGTCGAGGTTCAAACGCTCACGGTGGCTGTCGTATCACCCGTCGTGTGCACCTCAAACCTCTGCTCCCGTCCGCTGGCGGACAAAGCGTAGCGGCCCAGCGTGGCGCGGAAGCGCACGGCGCCGGTGGCGTCTGTGCGGAGCTTGGTTTCGCCGGTCCACCAGCGGCGGCGGACGAGATCGAGCAGGGCGTCGTAGGCGGGCTTGGGCGTGCCGTCCTTGCGGATCAGCCCGGCCGGGGCGCCCATCCAGGCGTTGGCGTCGCAGAAGTCCCACCAGGTGATCCCGTGAACCCCCGGGTGCGAGAAGAGCGTCGTGTAGAAGTCGGTCACCTCGCCGCACTGGCGATCCTCGCCGGCGGCGGTGCTTGACCAATCCTCCAGTCGCGGGCCGCCGAAGGGGATGTTCTGCCGCATGTCGCCGCTCTGCAGCGTCAGTTCGGTGAAGTGGAGCGGCTTGCCGAAGCGGCTGAAGCGGTCGCACACCTCATGGGCCTTGTCGGCCCCCCAGTAGCCCGCGTGCATGTGCGACTGGATGCCGATGACGTCGATCTCGATGCCCGCCTGCAGGCAGCGGTCGATCAGTTGCTCGTAGTCGGCCGTCACGATGTAATCGTTCAGCAGCAGCGTGGCCGACGGATTGGCGGCCCGTGCCGCCGCGAAGACCCGCTTGATGAGTTCCACCGCGCCGATCTTGCCGCAGATGGCGATGAGGTTGCTGGGGCTGCGGGTGAAGTTGGGCATGACGACGGCTTCGTTGAGCACGTCCCAGATATCGATCAGGCCGCGGAAAGCGGTGACCTCGCGCTCGATGCGGGCCAGCTGCAGTGACAGCACCTCGGCGTCGGTCCGGTCGAGCATCCACTTCGGCCAGACCTCGTGCCAGCACAGCGGGTGGCCCTTGGTGGCGATGCCCTGGGCGGCACACCATTTTGCCATCGTCTTGACCCGCTCGGTGCCGAGCTCACCGGGCGTGGGCTCGAATCCGCCCCAGTAGAACGGCAGCGTCGCGTAGTTCAGCAGCTCTTTGAAGCGGGCCTGGTACGCCTGCTGCAGCGGGGCGCTGTCGGCGGGGTTCAGAGCGAAGATGTTCGAGCCGAACAGGAACTTGTGGGCTGTCTGGCGAACGGTGACGGCCGCGTTGGCCAAGGGCTGTCCGGCGGCGTTGGTGATCTTGACCGTGACATCGGCTGCGCGATGGCTGGGAAGGGAAGAGGACATAGGCTCTCCTTTGAAGTGTGGTGCAAATGCTACGCGGTGTGCAGGGGGAAAGCAAAATGGATTTCCAACGGAAAGACTGCTGAGCAGCGGGGGGCGCGAAAGAGGCGCGGGCGGATTCCCGTGTCGTCGACGCGGTTCAAGGGTTACCGACCCACGCAGTGGGCCGGCTTTGGGTGACGCAGACGTGCGGATGGTCAGTGCGAGCGACCTTCTTTTACAAGTCGAAGATCTTGCCCGGGTTCAGAATATTGTTGGGGTCCAGGGCTCTCTTCACGGCCTTGAGCATCTCGATGTAGGGCGTGGAGACCACCAGCGACATGTAGGCCTTTCGCTTGTGGCCGATGCCGTGCTCGCCGCTGATCCGCCCGCCCAGCGAGGCCGTCAGCGCGTAAATCTCCTTGAGAATCTCGGGCAACGTTGCCCGCCATTTCTCGACCGCCCACGCGGGGTTCATCACGATGCGGGCGTGCAGGTTGCCGTCGCCGGCGTGGCCGAAGCAGGGGATGACGATGCCATAGCGGGCGGCGAGTTCCCGCAGCTTGGCGGCCATCTGCGGGATGGCGGCGGGGGGCACGACGATGTCCTCGCCGCTCTGGTTTCGGCTGACGAGGTTGAACGCCTCGCCGATGTTG
The DNA here is from genome assembly GCA_964616985.1 of uncultured Planctomycetaceae bacterium. Classification (GTDB taxonomy): domain Bacteria; phylum Planctomycetota; class Phycisphaerae; order SM23-33; family SM23-33; genus CAZTVF01. The sequence continues at coordinate 9,731 of CAZTVF010000099.1, read as the reverse complement.
CGGCGGACTTTCCAGATGCGTTCGGAGGTGGTGAAGTTGTCGGCCACGTAGACCTCGACCGCGCCGCAGTCCATGCACTGCATGCCGATGTCTTCGTATTCGCGTTCGACGCGTTCCATCTCGGTGCCTTCGACGCTGATGAGCAGCGCCGCCCCATCGGGCCCGGCCTGCTGGTAGGGGATGGTCTCGTTGAGGTACTTGCACGCGGCGTGGATGGAGGTCTGGTCCATGAACTCGATCGACGTGGGGATGATGCCGCCGGTCATGATCCGCGGCACCGCCGCCACCGCCTCCTCGGCCGAGCGGAACAGCACGAGCAGGTCGACGTTTGCCGTCGGCAGGGGCATGAGCTTGAGGACGATCTTGGTGAAGATGCCCAGTGTGCCTTCGCTGCCGACCATCAGCGAAATGAGGTCGTAGCCGGTGACGTTCTTAACGAGCTTGCCGCCGAGGGAGACGAAGCTGCCGGTGGGGGTGACCACGTCGAGCCCCAGCACGTACCTGCCGGTGACGCCATACCTGACAGCCTTGCCGCCGCCGGCGTTTTCGGCGACGTTGCCGCCGATGTAGCACGTCTCGAGGCTCATGGGGTAGCCCGCGTAGAACAGTCCATGCGGGCGGATGGCGTCGTTGATCTCGTTGGTCACCACGCCGGGTTCGACGACGGCGACCATGTTCTGCGGGTCGACCTCGAGGATGCGGTTCATGCGGTCGCACAGCAGCACGATGCCGCCATGCAGCGGCACGGCCCCGCCGGACAGGCCCGAGCCCGCCCCGCGCGGCGTGACGGGGATGCGGCAGCGGTTGGCGAGCTTCATGATGCGGGAGATCTCGTCGGCCGTCCGAGGTCGCACGGCCGCCTCGGGCATGTGGGCGTACCGGCGGTCAGGCACCTCATCGTGCGAAAAGGGCTCGAGGCGATCGGCGTCGCCATAGACGACGTAGGACTCGCCCACGATGGCGGCGAGTTCCGTTGCGATCTGCGGCGTGACTGAGTTGTACGTATCGGGAGTCATGGCCAAGAGGATAACGCAGACGGCGGAGGCTTGGGAAGAAGGAAGATGGGCTTCCTTGTCGCGTGTCCCGCCGGGACATCGGGACGTGGAGCATGGGGAATTCCGGGAACAGGACGAAAAAACTCACATACAGACCGGACCATGGAAGATTCGCAAGCCCATCGCCCACGGGGAGATGGAGACGCCCCGAGTTGACCTAGGGGTGGTAGGGGGTATCACAATGTGATGCTTTTGTCTTGATTTCCCTAGGGCCTGTTGGTCATCATGAGCATCAATCGTCGGTGAAAGAGACGCATTCTCCGCGGAGAATTCCCGATGCGTCCTGCAGGCCCGATCCGCAGCAGGGCCCGACGATCCACATGGAACCGTGCGCGCCGCACAGTTTTTCCCAATGGCCCCTAGGGGTCCCGGGGCGGCAAGTCCACGAATCACAGTAAACGCGGCATTCTGCCCACAGGCGGAACCGCAAAAACGAGGAAAGAACGTGAATCAACCGCAGGGCAAATCGCATCGACTACATCACCTGGAACCGCGCGTGCTTTTCAGCGCGGCCGTTCCCTTGGCGGCGCCCAACTTCGGCGCCGTCAGCACCACGAGCTACACCGACACGCTGAGCTACCGCGCGACGCGCACGTATGACTACACCGTGAAGGCGACCGGCGCGATGACCGTCGATCTGTTTGCTCAGTCGTCGACGCTGGACCCGATGCTCAAGGTCTATGACGGCCAGGGCCGACTGGTGGCCTCCAACGACAACCGCGACGCGACCACCCGGGACGCCGAGGTGAAGCTCAACGTCACGGCTGGGCAGAGATTCTACCTGGTCGCCTCGGGCTCCAACTGGACGACAGGGAAGTTCCTGCTGCAGGTGACCAACGCCTCAAGCGACCCTGCGCCGACGCCAACGCCAACGCCAACGCCGACCCCCACGCCGCCCCCCGGTCCGGTCTACGGCCCTGGCGCCGCCGTCACGGCATCGGTCATCTCTCTCGCAGGCGGCGCGCAGCTGCAAATCCTGGGCACCGACGCCTCGGACTCGATCGTCCTCATGCAGTCCGGAAGCACCATCATGCTGAAGCTGGGCAGCACGGTGCAGAACTACAGCGGCCTGGCCAGCGTGGCCGTCTATGCATTCGGTGGGAACGATTCCATCCGCATGGCCAATTCACTGCAGGTTCCCTACTGCGTCTTTGGCGGCGCAGGGGATGACCGGGTCTACGCCAGCGGCCAGGGCAGTGCGGCCGTGTACGGTGAGGGCGGAAACGACTGGATCATCAGTGTCGGCGGCGGGGCGTCGAGCCTCAGCGGCGGCTCCGGCGACGACATCTTCTGGCTGGACAGCGCCGACACGGTCACCGACGCCAGCACGGTCGAGAACGCCAATGCCAGCGTGCACACCGTCACGTCCTTCTACCAGCCCTTTACCACCGACACGACGAGCTCGCAGTACATCGGCCTGCAGGCCAGCGGCCCGCAGATCGCGGACCCCGCCACTACGTACAGCTACAGCAGTTTCGCGGGCAAACCGCTCTTCACGGGCGGTCCGCAGTACAACGACATCCAGCAGGGTGCCGCCGCCGACTGCTTCCTGTTGGCGTCACTGTCGAGCTTCGCCGATCAGAACCCCACGGCCATCCGGCAGATGATCTCGCCGCTGGGCGACGGCACGTATTCGGTCCGTTTCTATAGGAACGGCCAGCCCGTGTACGTCCGCGTCGATGGCGACCTGCCGGCGACGACGGGCGGCAGCCTGGCCTATTCGAAGCTCACGCCCGACGGCGAGCTGTGGGTGGCGCTGGTGGAGAAGGCGTATGCCTATTTCCGCAGCGGCCAGAACTCCTACAAGAGCCTCGACGCCGGCTGGATGGGCGACGTCTACGCCGCCATCACCGGCCAGGGTTCATCCACGAAGGACACCACGGCCAGCGCCGCCGATCTTTCGGCGTACATCAGCGCGCAGCTGGCGGGCGGCCACGCCGTGACCGCGGGCAGCCAGACGGTCGACAAGGGCCCGATCATGGGCGCCCACGCCTACGAGGTGAAATCGATCTCGACGTCGAGCGAGACCGGCGTCACCAGCGTCACGGTGTACAACCCGTGGGGCGTGGACGGCAAGACGTGGGACAGCAGCCCCAACGACGGCCTGCTGACGCTGACGCTGGCGGAGTTCCAGGCGGACTTCTCCACCGTTGTGGCGTCGGTGGCGTAGGAGGTCTGTCCCGGAAGGCATTGTGGCACAGGCTGAAAACCAGGCTGGCAGGCGCACGGGCGAGACGCCCCTGCTACGAAAATGCGAAGACCACGGGCAAGATGCCCGTGGGATGCACGGGCAAGATGCCCGTGCTACGGGGCGAAAGGCGCGTGCCCTGGGGGCGCGACGCTGCACGTTGCTTCTTTGCCCGCGGCGCACCATAATGGGGGGCTGCCGCGGCCACAGGGGCCCGGCAGAAGGAGCGGCAATGCCCAACATACATCCGACCGCCATCGTTCACCCCTCGGCCCAGTTGGCCGAAGGCGTGGAGATCGGCGCTTATGCCATCGTTGAGGCCGATGTCACGATCGGCCCCGGCACGGTCGTGCGCGATCACGCGGTCGTGCGGCAGTACACGACGCTGGGGTCAAAGAACTTCGTGGATTCGTTCGTTACGCTGGGCGGGGCGCCGCAGGACTTCAAGTTCGACCCTCGCAGCAAGACTTACGTCCGCATCGGCAACGACAACGTTTTTCGCGAAGGCGTCACCATCAACCGCGCCACCGGCGAGGGCAACGCCACCGTCGTCGGCAATCACACGTACTGGATGACCTGCGCCCACGCCGGCCATAACGCCACCGTGCATGACGATGCCATTCTGGTCAACGGCGCCGCCGTGGGCGGCCACGCGGTGCTGGGCGCGCGGGCCATTCTCTCGTCCCATGTTTCGATTCACCAGTTCTGCTGGGTCGGCGAGGGCGTGATGACGCGGGGCAACAGCGGCTGCAGCATGCACGTGCCTCCCTACAGCATGCTGGCCCGCATCAATCACTGCGTGGGGCTCAACCTGGTGGGCCTGGCCCGCAACCCCAAGCTCGATGATGAGGATCGCAAGCAGATCAAGGAAGCCTTCCGCATCCTGTACCGCATGAAACTGCCGAACAAGAAGGCCCTGACCCTGATGGAAGAGCACACCGAATGGAAGGCGCCGGCGGCTGCGTATCGCGATTTCGTTCGCGCCGCCATGACGGCCCCCAAGCCCTTCGACCGCGGGCTCGCCCGCAACCGCGCGGAATAACTGCGGCTGACGGGTTTGGTCCGCAAGACGGCGCCGCCTGCAGCCCCCGAAATACTCAGAGACGAAAAGGAACCCCATGAAGCCCCTTCAGACGCTCGCCACTGTCGAGTCCGCCGTGCGCCAGGCCGTCGCGCAGACCACCATCACCGACATTCACACGCACCTGTTCCCGCCCTCGCACGGCAAGCTCCTGCTGTGGGGCGTGGACGAACTGCTGACGTACCATTATCTCGTGGCCGAGCTGTTCATGGTCGCCCCGCGCGAGCTGACGCCCGAGCAGTTCTGGCGCCTGCCCAAGCGTCGCCAGGCCGATCTCGTGTGGGAGCACGTCTTCGTCAAGAACGGCGCGCTGTCGGAGGCCGTGCGCGGCGTGCTGAACTCGCTCACGCTGCTGGGCCTAGACGTGTCGCGCCGCGACCTGGGCGCCATCCGCAAGTGGTTCGATGCGCAGAAGACCGAGTCCTACCTGCAGCGTGTCTTCAAGCTGGCCAACCTCGACTACGCGGTCATGACCAACAACCCCTTCGTGGCCGAGGAGGCCGCGTGCTGGCGCCAGGACCTGCCCATCCCTTCATGCCTCAAGGCCGCCCTGCGGATCGACACACTGCTGCTGGACTGGCCGTCGGCGGCGAAGGAGATGCGAGCACAGGGATACAAGGCCGCGGCCAAGCCGTCGGCTGCGGGCTTCGCCGCCGCCCGCAAATTCCTCACCGACTGGGCCGCCCGGATGAGCCCGCTGTACATGGCCGCCTCGCTGCCGCCGGAGTTCAACTACCCCGATGAGAGCATCACCACGCAGGTGCTCGACCACGTGGTGCTGCCGGTGGCGCGCGAACTGGGCCTGCCGGTGGCCATGATGATCGGCGTCCGCAAGCGCGTGAATCCCGCCCTGGGCGACGGCGGCGACGCGGTCGGCATCTCCAACGTCCTGGCCGTGCAGCACCTTTGCCAGGTGAACCCCGACGTGAAGTTCCTCATCACGATGCTCTCGCGCGTCAACCAGCACGAGCTGTGCGTCCTGGGGCGGAAGTTCCGCAACCTGCACCTGTTCGGCTGCTGGTGGTTCTGCAACAACCCCAGCATCATCGCCGAGATGACCGCGATGCGGCTCGAACTGCTCGGCACGGCCGTCACCTGCCAGCACAGCGACGCCCGCGTGATGGACCAGCTGATCTACAAGTGGCACCACAGCCGGCTGGTCGTCGCCGACGTCCTCGCCGACAAGTACCGCCTGCAGTTTGCGGCCGGCTGGCGTCCCACGGCCGACGAGATCCGCCGCAGCGTCCGCTCCATCTTCGGCGGCAGCTTCGAGGAATTCTGCAAGCGGTAACGCTGCCGCCCGCCGCGGCCCACGAGCAGGCGACAGAATCACTTGCCGCCGGGCGCGTTGCCGTGATGCTGGGCAGGATCGCCACGCTCACGCCTCCCCGTGCTGGTTGTCGGCATATTCCCACGGGGCCGCCTGCGATGGCGCCGGCGCGAGGTAGTTGACCGTCAGGCCCTCGGACTCCGCCGCCAGCAGCGATTGGCCGGGGTAGAACTCGGTGTGGATGCGGTGGAATGAGGCCGTTGCGGCGCGGGTCTGCAAAAGTGTCGCCAAGGCGTCGGCGAGGGCATTCAGTGCGGCCGGGGTGCCGCTGAACTCGACCGCCTGGCCGCGGCGAGCGATGGCCACCTTGCCTTGCCCTTGGCGGATGCGGAGGATGCCGAAGCACCCCTCGAAGCCGCGGAGGTTCTCCCGCGAGGCGCGATCCAGGATCAGTTCCCCGCCCAGCATGCTCGAGATCGCCCCGATCAACGCCGCAATCCCGTCACGGTCCGCCAGTATGTCGACCGCCCCCAAATCCGCACGGATGATGATCATGGCCGCCCCCTTCATTAATACGACACAACATTGTAGGGGCGGTCTGGAGGCGCAGCCGCGAAGTGAGGGGCATCCGCTGCGCCGAACGACGGGTGCGCGTCGCCTCGTTCGGGATCGTTCTAGAGGACGATCTTCCCGAAGCGGCGCTTGCCCACTTGCAGCACCTGGCCGCTCTGGAGGTCGACGTCGGCCTTGAAGTCGGTGATCTTGGCGTCATCGATGGAGACGGCGGCCTGCTCGACGAGGCGGCGGGCCTCGGAATTGCTCTTGGCGAAGCCTGCGGCCATGATCAGCGCGACGATGTTCATCTTCGCCGCCGGCGCCTTCACCTCGGGCATGTCGTTGGGCACCTGCTTCTGTGAGAAGATGCGGTCGAACTCGGCGGCCGCTTCGTCGGCGGCTGCAGGGCCGTGGAACTGCGTGACGATCATCTTGCCCAGCGTCACCTTGGCGGTGCGCGGGTGAGTTTTCTCGGCGTTGGTCAGCGCGTCGATCTCGATCTTGGGCAGATCGGTCAGCAGCGTGAAGTAGTTGGCCATCAGCGTGTCGGGGATCGACATCACCTTGCCGAACATATCCTTGGGGCTCTCGGTCACGCCGACGTAGTTGCCCTTGCTCTTGGACATCTTCTCGACGCCGTCGAGACCCACCAGGATGGGCATGATGATGACCATCTGGGGCCGCTGGCCGGCGTTTTCCTGCAGCTGTCGGCCGACGAGGTTATTGAACGTCTGGTCGCTGCCGCCGAGTTCGACGTCGGCCTGCACGCACACGCTGTCGTAGCCGTGCATCAGCGGGTAGAGGAACTCGTGCACGCCAATGGGGACGTTCGCCTGCCAGCGCTTCTCGAACGTGTCGCGCTCCATCATCCGGGCGACGGTCATCTGGGCGGCCAGCTTCAGGACTTCGGCGAACGTGAGCTTCTGCAGCCACTCGCTGTTGGGGCGGACCTCCAGCTTTTCCGGGGAGGTGTCGAGGATCTTGCCCGCCTGCTCGAAGTAGGTGCGGGCGTTGGCGTCGATCATCTCCGGGCTCAGCACCGGGCGGGTCTTGTTGACGCCCGAGGGGTCGCCGATCCGCGCGGTGTAGTCGCCGATGATCAGCACGGCCTTGTGCCCGAGGTCCTGGAACTGGCGCATCTTCCGCAGCACGACGGTGTGGCCGAGGTGGATGTCGGGGGCCGTGGGGTCGAGCCCCAGCTTCACCCGCAGCTGCCGGCCGGCCGCGGCGGCATCGGCCAGGCGGGCCTGGAGTTCCTGCTGCGTGTACACGGCCTCGCACCCGCGCATCAAGGCCGCCACCTGCGTCTGCAATTCCTGTTCATTTAGCTTGGTCATAGGAAGCGAAAGTCTATCCGCGTTGGCAGTCCAAAGCAATGTCGAAGGAGGTGCCGGTGGCGCGGGCCGAAGACCTTGCATCACCACACGCGGATGCACTAGAATCCCGGCACCTTTTCATGGAGTCTCGATGCGTGCATGGAAGACAATGGCGGCGGCATTTATCTTATTGGCGGCAGCGTCTTGCGCTGCCGGCGCCGACCTGCCGCCCGTGCCCGTGACCATCGCCCAGTACGACGCCTCCCTGAACAATCCCCGCCAATCCTACCCGCCCCAGATCGTGCGGCTGTTCAATCTTCGGCGGGCACTGGACAACGAGCTGCCGACGCCCGAACGCATTGAATCGCTGCACCTGGCCGCCCGCCTGGGCGGCACCGATGCAGCCGCCATGGACCAGTTCGCGATCATCGTGGCCAGCCCTTCCACCGGGCCCGAACTGCAGAAGGCCGCGCTGGAATACCTTCTTCGCGGCGACCGGCCGGGGCTGGCCGTGCACGCGATCAAGTCGCTGGCGGGCGTGAAGCCCGGCAGCCCGCTTCGCCTGGCGGTCTTTGACTGGCTGGGGCGGCGCGGCGACATCAGCATGCTGGCGGATATCGTCAAGATCTGGGCCCAGGAAAAGCCCAACGGCGAGGACGAGCCACGGTTCCGCCAGGCCGTCGAGAAGATGTCCCGCACCACGTGGGACCATGCCCTGCTCAACGGCATCAACACCGAATCGTTCTTCGCCCGCGGCTCGGCAATGGAGGTGCTGGCCCAGCGCGTCAGCGCCGGCGCGGTCAAGCCCAAGCTGTCGGCCATGACGCCCAAGACCGAGGCCCTGGCCGCGATCAAGGCCGCGGTGGTCGACCTGGACTATCTGCCCGCCGACGGCATGGCCCTGGTGAGCACGGTAGCCGTCCACCGCAGCCGCAACGACGCCTTCAAGGACGCCGCGCGACTGGCGAACCAGTGGCGAAAGGACAATGCCTACCAGTTCAACATCCGCGACGTCTACCTGCTGTGCCGCCTGAGCAACGATGCGTTGCGGCCCAACCTTCGCCGCGAGGATCTCGTCAACGGCATCAACCAGGCGTTCTCCAAGCGGGTGCACATCGCCCGGGCCGAGGGCGGTGACGACAGCTTCTCCCGTCATGCCTCCAAGTTGAGCATGGCCGACTTGTGGAACCTGTACCTGCTGAACCAGATGCTCACGCGGCCGCGGGTGGCCCTGGCCCTCAAGGCGATGTCCGAGTATGACCGCAACGACAAGCGGACGGCGTGGGGCGGGCTGGTGGTGCATGAGAACGGCCAGGCCGAAGCCAAGCTTTACCCGCCGGACAAGGACGTGAAGGTCGACGATGTCCGTTATTGGCCCAGCCGCCAGTTGCAGACGGATTGCCGCGACGCGATCAGCCGCTTCCACGGGCATTTCGAACGCATCGACAACAGCGGCCGCGCCGGGCCCACCCACGAAGAACTCCGCGACGCCCAGGCGGGCAATTACTACGGCCTGATCATCACCAGCATCAGCGACAGCGAGTTCTGCGCCCATTACTACACGCCGCAGGGTCTGGTGATCTCGCTGGGGCGGATCAACTTCACGGCGCCGCAGAACTAGGCGGTGTGGGGGTTCAGTTCTCTTTGGCGCCCCAGAGGTCGAGGCTCGCGCCTTGAATGCCCTTTTTTTGCCCAGCGAATCCACTTGTCAACTCGTAGCGAAGGTGAGTAGACTTATCGATTCTCCGGTGGGCCAAGTCCGCCGGGGAAGACAAGGCTGGATGGTCCAGCCGCCCACTCGCCGGGAGGTCTGGCGGGCACGGCGCCTGCTTCAGTGGGAAGCGGGAGAACGTCGCGAAGTTTCACCGGTAACTTTTGCAGGATTCTCATGGTAGATTACAACCTTATCAAGTCTCTCGGCATCGACGATCTCGACCAGCAGCTCAACGACGCGATGGGCGTCGATTTCAACCAGGACCAGTTCGTCACCGTCGGCGATGAAAAGTCCACCCCGACCGCCGGCGCCGTCCTCAAGGGCCGCATCGTCGGCATTGTCGGCGACGACGTCGTCGTCGAGGTCGGCCTCAAGAGCGAAGGCTCGGTCAGCCTCAGCGAGTTCGACGATCCCTCCACGATCAAGCCCGGCGACACGATCGAAGTGCTGCTGGAAGAAGTCGAGTCCGACGGCGGCCTGGTGGTGCTCTCGAAGCGCAAGGCCGACCGCATCCGCGGCTGGGAACGCATTCTGGAAACGAACAAAGAGGGC
>CAZTVF010000098.1:0-20479 GCA_964616985.1 uncultured Planctomycetaceae bacterium | reverse complement strand
TGCCTTCCTGCTCGATGGGGTTCTGCGTGGCCAGCACGAAGAACGGCTGGTCGAGGTCGTAGCTGTTTCCGCCGGCGGTGACGACGTATTCCTGCATGGCCTGCAGCAGGGCGGCCTGGGTCTTGGGCGGCGTTCGGTTGATTTCGTCGGCCAGGATGATGTTGGCGAAGACGGGGCCCTTGACGAAGCGGAAGGCCCGGCGGCCGGTCGTCAGGTCCTCTTCGATCACGTCGGTGCCGGTGATGTCCGAGGGCATGAGGTCGGGCGTGAACTGGATGCGGTTGAATGACAGCTTGAGCACCTTCGACAGCGTGGAGATCATCAACGTCTTGGCCAGGCCCGGCGCGCCCACCAGCAGACAATGGCCGCGCGAGAGGATCGCCTGCATCAGCAGTTCGATCACCGCGTCCTGCCCGATGATGACCTTGTGCAACTCGGCCAGCATCTTCGCCTTGGCCTTGTTGAGGTTCTCGATGATTCGCAAATCTGCCGGTTGCTTGGGGGCCTGCGTCATGACGGTCTCCTATGGGTCAACCAACCCTGTCACTTCAACACGCGCGAACATCCAAGGTTACTCAAAAGGGCGGACGGGGGGAAGCGAATCTCCGTTCGCGATTCTCGGGCGCGGCGACATCTCTGCTCTGCGGGGCGGCCTTCCGAGGCCGCCGCGCCCGGCTGAGCGGCAAAGGCGGCGGCCTGGGAAGGCCGCCACCCCGATGCTATTCCAGCGTCACCGTCGCCTTGGCGCGGAGATCGGCAGACGAACTGCCGACGAGAATCTCGAACTCACCCGGCTCGACCTTCCAGCCCTTGACGCTTTCGTCCCAGAAGGCGAAAGCCCGGTTCTCCAGTGTGAAGGCGATGATCCTGCTCTTACCCGGGGGGAGGGCGATCTTGGCGAACGCCTTGAGCTCCTTGGGCGGTCTCGGCACGGAGGCGGCTACGTCGCGGACGTACAACTGCACCACTTCGGCGGCGTCGCACGGGCCCGTGTTGGTCACCTTCAGCGAGACCAGCACCGCTCGGCCGATCTTCGCACGCTTGGGAGCCAGCACGCGGCCATAAGCGAAGGTGCTGTACGAAAGTCCGTGGCCGAACGGGAACAGCGGCTGGAGCTTCTTGTGGTCGTAATAGCGATAGCCCACGAAGATGCCCTCGCCGTAGCGGACGTCGCGGCCGCCGGGAAAGTTGCCGAACGCGGGGTTGTCCTCGTAGTGCCGCGGGATGCTGAAGGGCAGCTTGCCGGAGGGGCTGATGTCGCCGCACAGCAGGGCGGCGATGGCGTTGCCGGCCTCCTGCCCGGGGTAGAAGGCGTACAGGGCGGCGGGCACCTGGTCGATCCACGGCATGTGGACGGGCGAGCCCGCGTGCATGACGACGATGGTCTTGGGGTTGGCGGCGGCCACCGCGCGGATCAGGTCGTCTTGCGGGCCGGGCAGGTCCATCGAGGGGCGGTCCCAGCCCTCGGTCTCCCAGCCTTCGGGCATGCCGGCGAAGACGATGGCGGCGTCGCAGGTGGCGGCCAATTCCGCGGCGGCGGCGATGCGGGTGGCCGCGTCGCCCTCGTCGGCGGGGGCCATGCGGATCTGCAGGGCGTTCACCTCGTGATGCGGCGTCTTGATGAACTCCAGGCGCACGTCGTACGTCTTGCCTGCCTTCATCTCCATCTCAGCCGCGGGCACGATGCAGGGATCCGGCTGCGCCGCGGGCACGGGCGTGACGCTGTTGATGATCCGCCGGCCGTCGACGAAGAGGCGGACGTGGTGGCAGTGCGTGATGGCAAAGCGGTACCGGCGGCTGATCGGCACGCTCAGCCGCCACCTCAGCCGCAGCGAGAAGCCGTCGGAGGGCACTTCCCTGGGGGCCGCGAAGGCCCACAGGTTGGCTTCCATGAACGTCCGCTGGCCGACGGCCTTGCCGGCGAAGCGGCGGTTGGCGAAGAACTCCGCCGCCAGCCCCGGGCGCGAGCCGTCGGGCGTGGTGACGTATTCCATCGACAGCACGGGGAAGTGCAGCGCGTTGTCGCAGCCGGAGGCGAACTGGATGTCCACCTTGCGGCCGAGGCGTTTCTGCAGCCCCATCAGCGGGCTGACGCGGTAGGGCGGGTTGACGTACGAACTGCCGCCGCCGCCGATGCGGGCCTGGATGGCGTTGGGGCCGATGACGGCCAGACGCCGCAGCTTGCCCGGCTGCAGGGGGAGCGTCTCGCCCTCGTTCTTGAGCAGCACGACCGAGCCCTCGGCGGCCGCGCGGGCGAGCTTGCCGTGGGCGGGCGTGTTCATGCGCCCGGCGGGGCGCTTGCGGTCCATGCGGCCCGAGCGCACGATCATGCGCAGGATGCGGCGGGCGGCGTCGTCGACGAGCGACTCCTCGATCTGCCAGTGCGTGACCGCCTCTTCCAGCAGCCGGCCGAAATACTTCGCCGGGCCGGGCATCTCCAGGTCCAGGCCGCCGCGGATCGAATCGAACACCGTGTGATTGGCGCCCCAGTCGGAGATGACGGGGCCGTCGAAGCCCCACTCGCCCTTGAGCACCTGGCGAAGGAGGAACTCGTGCTCGCTGGCGTAGCGGCCGTTGATGCGGTTGTACGCGCACATCACGGTCCAGGGGCGGGCCTCCTTGGCGGCGGCTTCAAACTGCGGCAGGTAGATCTCGCGGAGCGTGCGCTCATCGACGACCGAGTTGCCGCGGAAGCGTTCGGTCTCCTGGTTGTTGCACGCGAAGTGTTTGAGCGAGGCGCCGGCGCCGCGGGACTGCAGGCCGCGAATCCACGCCGCGCCAATGCGTCCGGCCAGGAAGGGGTCTTCGCTGTAAGCCTCGAAGTTTCGCCCCGCCAGCGGCGCCCGCATAATGTTCACGCAGGGGCCCAGCAGGATGTCGGCGCCCGAGGCGAGGGTCTCATCGCCGAGGACCTCGCCGACGCGCTCGATCAACTGCGGATCCCACGTGGCGCCCAGGCCGGCGCCGCTGGGGAAGCACGTGGTGGGATGCGTCTGCGACCGCACGCCGTGGGGGCCGTCGCTCATCACCAGCGAGGGCACGCCCAGACGCTCGATGGGCACGGTCTGCCAGCTGTCGAGCCCCGACAGCAGCGAGGCCTTCTCGCGAAGGGTCATCTTCTTGAGCAGCGTCTCGACGCGTTGATCAGGGGATTCCTTCTTCATCGTCTTTCCTTCATGGCCCGGCCGACAGCAAAGGCGGCATCGGGGGAGCGGCATTGTGGCCGCGGCGGCATGCAAAAACAAGAGGGCCCCGCGACTCATCGCCGCAGGGCCCTTGGGTTCACAAAGGGAGGAGGCTCACCAGTGGCCTTCGAGGCCGATCGACGGGCCGTGCAGGAACATCGTGCCGTCGTGGTTGACGGTGGGGGCGGACTGCTCGGCCGCACGGGCGACGCCGGCGATCCACATGAGGTTGTACCCGCCGCGGACGCTCCAGTTCGGCAGGAACTGCCACGTGAGGTTCAGGCCAAGCTCCAGCACGCCGGCCAGGCCGACGGTGCTGTCCTTGAAGCGGTAGTCCTGGTTGCCGTTCTGAACGTCATGGATCTTCGCCTCGTAGTCGATGAAGTTCGCCAGCAGGCCCATGCGGGCGGGAGCGCCCAGCCGCAGGGTCTTGCCGCCGAGGGGCAGGTCCAGGTCGCCGCCGATCTGCGGGCCGACCATGTTGTTGCGGGTCGTCGACGTGAAAATGCCCAACTCGGTCGGATCGTTCCGGTCGTTGAGGTCGTCCCAGTCGTCGAAGGCCTGCAGCTGGAAATGGTCATCGACGTTGATGTACCGGATGCCGGCCAGACCGGAGAAGAACGGGTACAGCTGCCGGCGGAAGTTGATCTCGGCGCTCTGCATCTCCGTCTCGGACTTGGCGATGTACTTGCTGGCGATGGTGAACGCGCCTTCGTTGGGCAGGTAACGGCGAAGCTTCCAGCCGGGGTTGAGACTCTCGCCGCTGCTGTGGGCGCTGTCCGTGCTGGTCCACTGGTAGAAACCGAAGAACGTGCCTTCGATCGAGTCCTTGTCATTGAGCCCGACGCCCACGGTCACCCGCGGCCCGGCCTCCATGGTGTAACGCAGCGAGTGCGCATCCAGCACCGGCTGGTCGCCGATGGAGCTGTCGGTCGCCAGCGTCTGCGAACGCGGCGGATTGAGCTGCAGCCACAGGGCTTCGGCCCGGGTGTAGAAGCGGGGGACGGCCGGGGCGGCGTTCTCAACGGTCGTCTCGGTCTTCGTCTCCGACACGACGGTCGATCCCGGTGCGGCGGGCGTGTTGGCGGCGCCATCGGCGGCCATGAGGGTCGCGCCGGTGAACAGGAGGACGGCTACACAGGACAGTAGTCTTGTCATTGATGCATCCTTTATTCGTTTTCCCTTGGAATCCAGTCCATCACGAATCTTTGCATCTGCTGCACGAACGAAATGCAATCGTTACCTATACGTATTGCGGTCAGCGGATCAACACAAAGACAGCATTTGTTCGGGGCCGGGCGCCGGGGGATATCAGGTCCCTGGCACGGCCCAACCACGATAGGCGAGTGATATTCGCTTTGTCACGCTTCCGCAATCAGGGAAAGTCCCAGAAAGAGGATAGGGAAAACCCCGATGCCGGGCGCATCACGTATTCGCCAGGATATACTCCTGGCCGCCTTGGGCGGCGAAGCAGGTGATGGCCCCGTCGTGTTGGACGGCGACGGCCTTGCCGCCGCAACGCACGGCAAGGGGCCGGGTCGAGCGCACGCGGCACTCGCCGTCGAGCTTGGCGCGGACGGCGGCCCGCGTCAGCCGGCCCGCCTGCCACGTCATGTCCACCTCGTACGCGCCGCGCGCCCGCAGGCCGCGGACGCTGCCGGCCGCCCACGCCTGCGGCAACGCCGGCAGCAGGTGCAGTTCGCCGGCGTGGCTTTGCAGGAGCATCTCGGCGATGCCCGCGGCCCCGCCGAAGTTGCCGTCGATCTGGAACGGCGGGTGCGTGTCGAACAGGTTGGGCAGCGTGCTCTTGGCGAGCAATGCGTGCACGTTCTCGTGGGCCTTCTGCGCATCGCCGAGGCGGGCGAAGAAGCTGATGATCCACGAGCGGCTCCACCCCGTGTGCCCGCCGCCGTGGGCCAGGCGGAACTCCAGCGTCTTGCGAGCGGCCGCCAGCATCTCCGGCGTGTGGGGCGTGATCTGGCGGCCGGGGTGCAGGCCGTACAGGTGCGACATGTGCCGGTGCCCGGGCTCGGGCTCCTCATAGTCCTCAACCCATTCCTGCAGGCGCCCAGTGCGCTGGCTGATCTGGATGGGGGCCAGGCGCGCCAGCGCCGCCTGCAGCTCCTTGCGGAAGGGTTCGTCGATGCCCAAGGTCGTCGCGGCCTCGATGCAGTTGTTGAACAGGTCGTGGACGATCTGAAGGTCCATCGTGGCGGCGTAGGTGAACATGGATTCGCCGCCGCCGGGCAGGCGGAAGCGGTTCTCGGGCGAGTGCGATGGGCACGTCACCAGCTTGCCCGCTACCGGCGTGCCTACGGGGGCCTCCACCAGCATGTCGAGCATGAACTCCGCCGCACCCTTCATCAAGGGGTATGCGCGGCGGGCGAGGAAGTCGCGATCGCCTGTGAAGAGGTAATGCTCGTACGGGT
Organism: uncultured Planctomycetaceae bacterium; assembly: GCA_964616985.1. GTDB lineage: Bacteria > Planctomycetota > Phycisphaerae > SM23-33 > SM23-33 > CAZTVF01. The sequence goes on along the minus strand of CAZTVF010000098.1, from coordinate 14,865 downwards.
GCTGCGCCAGCCACGCCGAGCCCACCAGCCAGATGCCCCACACGCCGTCGGCCGGCGGTGTGAAGCCCCACGGGTCCGACAGGTGATGCACGACCCAGCCGCGGGCGCCATAGTGGACGCGGGCAGTCTCGGCACCGGTCTTGGCCAGCAGGTCCATGTAATCGAATAGCGGCATGTGGCACTCGCCGAGGTTGCCCACCTCGGCTGGCCAGTAGTTCATCTGCAGGTTGATGTTCGTGTGGAAGTCGGCGTTCCACGGCGCGTTCATGTGCTCATTCCACAGCCCCTGCAGGTTGGCCGGCAGGTTGCCCGGCCGGCTGGAGCCCAGCAGCAGGTACCGCCCGTACTGGAAGTACAAGGCCGCCAGGTGGGGGTCGTCGGTCCCGGCGGCGACGGCGGCGAGTCGCGCATCGATGGGGGACGCGGCGGCGCTGCTGCCGCCCAGGTCCATCTGCACGCGGTCCATCCACGCGGCGTGTTCTTCCACGTGTGCCGCGCGGAGGGCGCCGAACGACTTCCGCGACGCCGCCGCGATCTGTTCGCGACATAGATCCTCGGGCTCGTCGCCGCGGTAACTCGTCGCCGCCGTCACCAGCAACGTCACCGCGTCGGCGCCCTTGATGGCCAGCGCGCCGCCCGTGGCCGTCAGCTTGCCGTTCACCGGCATGGCCAGCACGTGGCACTCGAAGCGCATGCCGACGTCCCGGCCGGCGTCGTCCTTGCAGTTGACGCGGCCGCGGAGGATGAGCCTGGCGGGCTCCTGCGGGTCGTTGACCGTCGTCGCGTCCTGTGAGCGCGTCAGGCCCAGCCGCAGGTTGACCTTCGCGGGCTTGTCGGCCGTGAGGTGAATGACGATGACGTTGTCGGGGGTCGAGGCGAAGACGTCGCGCCGGCAGCAGGCGTCACCCGCGCGGTAGCGTACGGATGCGATGCCGTCGCGGAGGTCCAGATCGCGGCGATAGTCGGTGACGGGGCCGTCGTGGGTGAACTTGAGGTCCAGGTCGCCCACGGGCTGATACGACTTCACGCGGCAGGGCACGCCCATCATGGTCTTGCCGGCCAGGTCGGAGGCTTCGGCGTTGCGGCCCGCGAACAGCAGGCGGCGGACCTCGGCCAGCGCGGCCTTCGCCTGCGGGTTGTTGGCGTCCATGGCGTAGCCGTCCCACAGGGTGTCCTCGTTGAGCTGGATTCGCTCCTGCTCCAGGCCGCCGAACACCATCGCCCCCAGACGGCCGTTGCCCACGGGCAGCGCCTCCACCCATTGTTGTGCGGGCTGGCGGTACCAGAGTTTCATCGCGTCATTGCTCATTTGCCACTCCATTTCTTGGACCGGCAAGATAGAGAAAAGCCCCGGCGAAAGCAACGGGGCGGATGGCATCGCATGAGCCGCCGGCCAAGCCTTCGCAATCGACGCGTATTTGCATCCCCAGGCGCTGCGGTGGTATAACCCCGCCAAAGGACGCCCCATGCAAATCAAAGACTACCTCCCGGTCGACGACGCCCAGCGGCGGCGGTTCGACGATCTGTACACGCGGTACCGGCGGCTGCACGAGTCGCCCGAGTCGTGCAGGCCGATGATCATCGTGTATACGCCGGCAAAGCTGCCCACGTGGGAAGAGCGGCTGGCCGATCCGCTGGTCATGCTGCGGTCGGAGCTCGACGCGCTTCGCCCGCACCTGGCCGTCGGCGACGACCGCGTGCCGACCGTGCGCGTGCAGTTCGGCACGGCCCAGGTTGCCGCGGCGTTCGGCTGCGCGATGCACCTGCCCGAGAACAACCTGCCCGCTGCCGGCAGCCACGTGCTGACGCGGGCGGCTGACGTTCACCAGCTGGCCCTGCCACCGCTGGACGCCGGCTGGTACGGCAAGCTCGCCGAGTGGACGGAGATCTGGAAGCAGCACCTGCCCGCGGGCGTGCACATCCAGCACCCGGACATCCAGAGCGCGTTCAACTCTGCCCACCTCATCCGCGGCAACGACATCCTCACCGATCTGTTCGATTGCCCGCCGGAGGTGGAGGCGCTGCTGGACCGCGTGACGGATTTCATGATCGCGATGGTGAAGCACACCAAGAGCGCGATCAGCTCCGACGGCGAATGGTTCTTCGACTGGGGCGCGATGTGGAAGGGCTTCGCCCGCATCAGCAACTGCACGATGCAGATGATCTCGCCGGAGATGTACTGCCGGCACGTGCTGCCGCGCGACGTTCGGTTCTTCGAAGCCGTCGGCGGCGGGCGGGTGCACTACTGCGGGCGAACGGGGTCGGTGATCGACGAGTTCTTCCGCATCCCCTGCATCACCGGCCTCGACGTTGATTGCGGCCTGCACGATTTCTTCGGCCTGTGCGAGCGGGCGCCCTCACGCGTCGTGCTCATGCCCACCGGCGCGTTCGGCGCCCAGTCGGCCGAGATCCAGCGTCTTCTCCGCGGCGACTGGCCGGCCAAGCGCAACATCATCGTGCCCGTCTGGGCCGGGTCGGTGGCCGAAGGCCGTGCGCTGCTCGCGCGATTGAGGGAATCAATGCCATATTGAGTTGCACAGGGCCGCGAAGTCACCTGGGGGTGCGAAGGCATCGACCTACGCGGGCTTCCTCTTCTCCATCAGCGGGCCCAGGAAATAGCCCAGCACGAAGGTGAGGAACGTGCCGATCACGATCAGCCAGCTCCAGGCGAGCGGTACGATCGGTGGCTCTTTTGCGGGCACGGCCGCCTGCGTCAGCCCCAAGGCACTCTGCAGGCCGATGGGCCCGAACTTGGCCAGGAGCAGCAGCGTCAGCATGGCCAGGGCGCTGAGGCCCATGGCGACCACGTTGCCGATGGAGCCGCGGCGCTTCGTCAGCAGGCCTAGCAGGAACGTGCCCAGAACGGCTCCGCCCGTAACGGAGAAGACCTCAAAGGCGAACCAGAGGATGTTGCTCACCCGCGTGCAGGCCAACGCGATCAGGCCCAGGGCAAGCCCGAAACCCACCACGCCTGCCCGCGAGACCCACAGGTAGTGCCGTTCGGAGGCGTGGCGGTTGATGAGCGGCCGGTAGATGTCGGTGACGAAGGAAGAGGATAGCGAACTCAGCGGCGAGTCGATGCTCGCCAGCACGATGACGGCCAGGATGAGCCCCTTGAGGCCTACGGGGAGCACGCCATGCACGAAGTGCGCCAGGAGTTCCTTTGCCTTGGCTGGCGGCGGCAGGTGCGGGTGCTGCTGGTAGAACACGAACAGCAGTGTGCCGACGGCCAGATAGATGCACAGCACCGGCAGGCCCGCGCCGATGGTGGCGAGGATGGCCTTCTGGCTGGACGCTCGCGTCTCGACGGTCAAGAGTCGCTGGACGAGCTCCTGGTCGGTTCCGAAAACGGCCAGCCCGATGAAGAAGGCATTGGCGGTGCCCGCCCAGAACGTGGTGGGGTCGTTGAGGTTGAAGTCGAATTTGAACACGCTCAGGCGGCCGGCCTCGCCGGCGATCTGCCAGACCGAGGCGATGCCGCCGTCGATGTGAACGAGGGCGTAGATGATCAAGGCAGCGCCGCCCAGGTAGAACATGATCGCCTGGTACGCGCCGTTCCACACGACGGCCTTGATCCCGCCGAAGGCGATGAACACGATGCTCACGCCGGTGAACAGGAGCAGGGCCTGTTCCAGCGACCAACCCATGATCATGCCCACGGCGGCGCAGGCGGCGTAGAGGCGGACGCCCGAGGCGATCAGGCGCGTGACGAAGAAGAAGAACGAGCCCCCGTACTGCGTCTGCGGGCCGAAACGGTCGCGGAGGAACTGGTAGATCGTCGTGCAGTTGTGCTTGTAGAAGACCGGGATGAACAGGAAGGCCACGAACACCCTGGCCGCCGCGGAGCCCACGAAGAACTGCAGGTATTGCCAGTTCTCACTGTAGGCGACGGCCGGCACGCCGATGATCGTCAGGGCGCTGACCTCGGTGGCGACGAACGACAGGCAGGCGACGGCGGTGGGCACGCGGCGGTTGCCCAGGAAGAAGTCGCGGGTGTCGGTCTCCTTGCGGCCGGTGAAGTAGGCGATGACGAACAGCATCGACACGGCGGCCAGGACGATCGCGATGTCCCAGAAGCCCAGGGCCTCGGCAATAGGCGGAGTCAGGAATTCCATTTCTCACCATCCATGGCTTTTCGAAGCGAACCGCCGCAGCGGTCCAGGAGCGTCCTTGCCCCTTCGAGGGAGAGTTTTCGCCCGTGCATGAGCAGGGCGGGTTTGACCTCGCCGCCGGCGCGGTCGAGCAGTCGCGAGGCGGCGGCGGGGGACAGGCCGGCGATGGCTTTCATGATCCGCAGGGCCCGGTCGCGGAGCTTGGCGTTGGTCACGCGGAGGTCCACCATCAGGTTGTCGTGCACCTTGCCCATGCGGATCATCGCCGCGGTCGTCAGGGTGTTCAGGACGAGCTTGGTGGCCGTGCCCGCCTTCATGCGCGTGGAGCCCGTCACGACCTCGGGCCCGACGACGGGATTGATGAGGATGTCGGCCCGGATGTACTTGCGGGCCTCGGGGGCGCAGGTGACGAAGGCGGTCTTGGCGCCGGCAGCGCGGGCGGCCTCCAGGGCCCCGCGGACGAAGGGCGTCAGCCCGCAGGCGGCAATGCCGATGACGATGTCCTTGGCCCCGACGCGGCGGCGCCCGATGGCGGCGGCGCCTTCGTCGGCGCGGTCCTCGGCGCCCTCGACCGACTTGACCAGCGCCCGCTTCCCGCCGGCGATGATGCCCTGCACCATCCGAGGCGGCACGCCATACGTCGGCGGGCACTCGGAGGCGTCGAGCACGCCCAGGCGGCCGCTGGTTCCGGCCCCGACGTAGAAGAGCTTGCCGCCTCGGCGAAAGCAATCGACGATCGCCTCCACCGCCTCGGCCATGGGGGCTTTCTGGCGTCCGACCGCCTCGGCGACTCTGCAATCCTCGGCGTTGATGATGGCCACGATTTCGGCCGCGCTTCGCCGGTCAATGCCGCGGCTGCGGGGGTTGGGCTTCTCCGTCGTCAGTTTCGAGCGATCCTTTAGCATGGGGCTATTGTGCAGACACGGCGCAGCAGCGGCAAGAGAATTGGCCAGGATCGACTTTGTGCGAGGCTCACGCATTTCTTCCCGGGATGATCTTGCCGAGAAGCACGGCGCGGGGGGCGCCGGTGGCGGCGGGGATACTGCTGGGCAGGCCGCGGACGGTCTGGGCGGCCAGGATCGCGAACGAGATCGCCTCCTTGGCGTCGGCATCGATGCCCAGGTCATCCATCACCATCACCTCCGCCGGGCGCAACTCCACGCGAAGCATGTCAACCAGTACGGGGTTTCGCGAGCCGCCGCCGCAGAGAATGACCTCATTCACGGCGGGGAGGAAGCGGCGGTACGCGTCGCCGATCGTGGCGGCGGTGAAGGCGGTGGCGGTGGCGAGCATGTCGAAGCGATCGAGGCCGAGTTTGCGGCCGCGGACGAAGAGGTCGTCTGCGAACTGGCGGCCAAACATCTCGCGGCCGGTGGTCTTGGGCGGGCTGACGCGCAGGTACTCGTGCTGCATGAGCTCGCCCAGCAGTTCGGTGCTGATGCTGCCGCGGGCGGCGAGGCGGCCGCCGAGGTCGCACCGCAGTCGCCCGCGCGTGGCGAGCCGCGCGAGTTGGTCCATGATCATGTTGCCCGGCCCGGTGTCGAAGGCGAAGACATCACCGATGTCCCCCCCGGCCGGCAGGCAGGTGACGTTGGCGATGCCGCCGATGTTCTGCACCGCGCGGGTCTTGCGGGCGTCCTGGAAGAGAAAGAAGTCTGCGTAGGGCACCAGCGGGGCCCCTTGGCCGCCGGCGGCGACGTCGCGCGTGCGGAAGTCGGCCACCGTCGTGATGCCGGTGCGTTCGGCAATAACACAGGGCTCGCCGATCTGCAGGGTCGAGCGAAGGGCCAAGCGGCCGACGCGGCGCCCCTGCGGGATGTGGTGAATGGTCTGCCCATGCGAGCCGATGAGGTCGATGCTCGACAGCGGGATCTTCGCGCCTCGGGCCAGCTGGATCACCGCCTGCGCGAACAGTTCGCCCAGCAGGAAGTTGTAGTGGCAGATATCGTCGACACGGCCGACCTCGAAGATCTCCAGCAGGTCACGCCGCACCTTGGCGGGATAGGGGAACATCTTGAACGCCAGCGTCTCGACGCGGCGGCGAGCGACGTCAACGATCGCGGCGTCGACGCCATCGGCCGACGTGCCCGACATCAGCCCGCACACACGGAGCGTTTTCGACGGCAAACTGCGGTTGAGAAGTCTCATGGCCGGATTGTAACCACCATCGTCACTGGGGGCGAGGGGTCAGGGAGAAGTGTCGAGGGCTGCGTGAAGCCAAGTCGGCGCCACCCCCAACTCGTTTGGGGGTGAGAAAAGTTACCAATTTCGTGTGCGTCGACGACTCCGGAATTCAGGCCTCATCGCGGCGGAGTCGCTTGATGTCGCTGCGGCGCTTCTTGGATTCCAGGCGGCGCTGGCGGGAGGCGAAGGTGGGGCGGGTGGCGCGGCGCCGTTTGGGCACGGCCGCGGCGCGGGCGAGCAGTTCGACCAGGCGGGCGAGGGCATCATCGCGGTTCATCTTCTGGCTGCGGTGGCGGCGGGCGTCGATGATGAGCACGCCCTCGCCGGACATCTTCGTCCCGGCCAGGCGGACGAGGCGGGCCTTGAGGGCGGCATCGAGGTCGGCCCGGGCGACGTCGAAGCGCAGCTGGGCGGCGGTGGCGACCTTGTTGACGTTTTGCCCGCCGGGGCCTGAGGAGCAGATGAAGTCGATCTGGATCAGCGATTCGTCGATCGAGAGATTGGGCGTGACGCGGATCACGTGTTCGTCGAGTCCAGCCCGCCGAAGCGGCGGTGGCGGTCGGCGTAGGCGCGGATGGCGCGGTGCAGCTCTTTCTCGTCGAAGTCCGGCCAGAACACGTCGGTCACGAAGAACTCGGCGTACGACACCTGCCACAGCAGGAAGTTGCTCACCCGGAGTTCACCGGCCGTGCGGATCAGCAGGTCCGGGTCGGGCACGCCGGCGGTGTCGAGCCTGGCGGAGATGACGGCCTCGTTCACGTCCTGGGGCTTGAGTTCGCCCGCGGCGACCTCGCGTGCGATGCGGGCGATGGCGTCGGAGATCTCCGCCCGCGAACCGTAGTTCAGGGCCAGGCACAGGTACATGCCCGTGTTGGCGGCCGAGACGCGGACGGATTCATCCAGTTCGGCCAGCACGTTGTCGGGCAGGCCGTCGCGGCGGCCCAGGTGCCGCAGGCGGATGTTGTGGTCCATGACGGTCTGTCGCTCGCTGGCGAGGTATTCGGCATACAGGTGCATCAGCGTGCGGACTTCTTCGGCGGGGCGGCTCCAGTTTTCGATGGAGAAACTATAGAGCGTCAGGGCCTCCAGGCCCAGGCGGGCGGCCTCGGTGACGATCTTTCGGACGACCTTGGCGCCCTCGCTGTGGCCGAAGGTGCGGGGCAGCTTGCGGGCACGCGCCCACCGTCCGTTGCCGTCCATGATGATGGCGGCCGAACGCGGCATGCGTTCTTCGCTGACGCCCAGTTCGCGCCGGGCGGCGGCGATGGCTTGTGGAGAAATATCGGCCACTATCGCAGGCCCTGAATCTTGGTGTTGTGAATGATCGTCGCCTCGCGCGCGATGCCGGTGGAAATGACGGCCACCGGGCGGCGCATCAGCTTTTCGACGCGGGTGACGTAGTTCTGTGCCTCGATGGGCATGTCGCTGAACTTGCGGGCCTGGCCGATGGGCGCCTTCCAGGCCGGAAGCTCTTCGTAGCGGCAGGTGACGCGGTCCAGCGGCAGCAGGGGGTCGAACTCCTCGTACACCTTGCCTTCGAATTCGTAGGCGGTGCAGATGCGGAAGCTGTCGAAGTCGCCCGGGCCGTCCATCAGCAGCGACAGGGCCAGTTCGTCGACGCCCGAAAGATCGCACGCGTAGCGCACGGCCAGGGCGTCCAGCCAGCCGCAGCGGCGGGGGCGGCCCGTCGTCGTGCCATATTCGCGGCCGCGCTGGCGGAGGCGGTTGCCCAGGTCGTTGTCCTGCTCGGTGGGGAACGGGCCCGCCCCGACGCGCGAGGTGTAGGACTTGATCACGCCGATGACGGCCCCGACGTCCTTGGGCGACACGCCCGCCCCGGCCGGTACGCCGCAGGCGGATACCGACGAACTGGTCACGAACGGGTACGTGCCGTGGTCGACGTCGAGCATGCTGCCCTGGCCGCCTTCGAAGAGGATTCGTTCGCCGCGGGCGGCGGCGGCGCGAAGCATCGCGCCGGTGTCGCAGATCATCGGCGCCAACTGGCGGCCGAAGTCAGCGTACTGCTCGATCATTTCATCCACGTTCAACGCGGCCGCGCCGTACACCGCCGTCAGCAGGCGGTTCTTGAAGGCGACGATGTCGCGGAGCTTTGCGGCCAGCTCACCCTTCCGCGTCAGGTCGATCATGCGGATGGCGGTGGCGCGGCTGGCCTTGTCGGCGTAGCAGGGGCCGATGCCCCGCGCGGTGGTGCCGATCTTGTGCTCGCCCAAGAGCTTCTCGTGGAGCGAGTCCTGCATCTTGTGGTAGGGCATGACGACGTGGGTGCTTCCGCTGATGCGGAGATTGGCCGCGCCCACGGCGACATTGCGCTCCTGCAGGCCCCGTATCTCCTCCAGCGCCGTCGCCGGGTCGAACGCCAGGCCATTGCCCACGACGTTGATGACATTCTTGTGCAAGATGCCGCAGGGGATCAGGTGCAGGGCGAACTTCTCGCCGTTGACGTTGACACTGTGGCCGGCGTTGGCGCCGCCGCAATACCGCACGACGTAACGGCAACTGGCGGCCAGGGCGTCAACAACCTTGCCCTTGCCTTCGTCGCCCCATTGCAGACCGATCACCGTGACGCTGTTGCTCGACATAAGACTCCTGTCTCTGAGCGCAAAAATGCCCACCAAAGCATAGACATTGGGGGCGTTCTGTCAAGGCGGTAACCGCCATGGGCGGCGAAAGGCGTCTGGAAAATGCAGGAGCGGGATTTCAAGGATCAAAGGATTACACCGAGCCGCGGCAGGGCGGGCAGGCTTGCCCGCCATTCGTCCCCTCTGTCGGGTCGTGGGCGCCACGCCCCGCGCCCCGGCGCAGGCGCGAGAACAGGGGGAGGCCGGCGTACGCGAAACCGCAAGCGAACAGCGAATACGGTGGGTACGGCTGCAATCATACGGTTGGCGTTCTTGCGTTGGCCTTGAGTGAGCCGCGGAAATCGGTAGAATGGACGCCACAGGAGTAACACGTGGTTGTTAAGCGGAAAAAGCCGAAATTGCTGGGCATCGGGCTCGACCAGAAGGACGAGGCCGTGCGCGTGACGCGCTCGAAAGATTTTCATCTGGTGGGCGGCTCACAGGAGACGCACGAGGTGATGCAGGAGAAGGCCATCAAGTTCACCGAGAAGCTCCAGCAGAAGGGCAAGGAACTGGAGCAGCTCGAGCACAAGGAGTTCCTCGACCTCGCCGCCGAGTGCAAGATGAACGTGATGGAGATACGGCTCAAGAAACAGCAGTAGTCAGTGAATCGGTTGATCCGTGAATCCGGAATCGGAAGAGCAAACGATTGCCTGCGTCCCCCAAAACCGGCGACCGAGCCGGGTTCTCACTCTTACCCCTTCGCCGCCGGTGGGATCACGATGGTGAATCGCGTCCACTCGCCGAGGCGGGAATCGACGCTGATCTTGCCGCCCATGTCGGTGATGATGCCATGAACGACGGAAAGCCCCAGCCCCGGGTTGGCCTTGTTGCCGCCCGAGAGCAGCCCCTTGGTGGTGAAGAACGGCTCGAACACCAGCGGCAGGTGGGCTTCCTCGATGCCGCAGCCGGTGTCTTCGAATGTCAGCTTGACGCTGCCGGCCTCGTGGCCGCGGTCGATGGTGATCGTGATCGTGCCGCCCTTGGGCATCGCCTCTTCGGCGTTGGTCAGCAGGTTGCCCAGCACCTGGTGCATGCGGTTGGCCTCCACGGCCGTGATCGCCACCGGCCGCAGGTCCAGGTGAACCTTGATGTCCTTCTCCGCCAGCGGCCTTTCCACCAGGTGCACGAAGGTCAGCACCACCTCCGTCAGGTCGGCCATGTCGTAGCGGTGCGTGTCCTTGGCGGCGAAGCTCAGGAGCGACTGGGTGATCTTGGCGGCCCTGGCGGCGGCCTCGGCCGTCATCTGCAGGGCGCGTCGCATGGCGGCGTGGTCGCCGGAGGTCAGTGCGTAGTCGACGAACGTTGCCACGCCGCCGAGGATGTTGTTGAAGTGGTGGGCCACGCCGCCGGCCAGCGTGCCCAGCGAGGCCATCTTTTCCGCCTGCGCCAGCCGCTCGTTGAGGCGGTTGCGGTGCGTCTGGTCCACGATCCACGCCGAAACGCCCTGCGTGGCCCCGCCCTCGCCGGGCACCGGTGAGAGCACCACCAGCAGGTCGTGCTCCTCGCCCTGGGCATCGGCCATGCGGAATTCCAGCTCGCTCATTCCCGCGCCCGAGGCCGTGCGCTGCAGCAGGCGGTCGAGCAGCTTGTGGCGGTCCGGGGGCACCACGTCCCGCAGCGGATGGCCCAGCATGCCCTTGGGGTCGCGCCCGAGCAAGTGGGCGGCCGATCCGTTGAGGCACACGACATTGAACTGGCTGTCGGTGGCGATCATGGCCACGGCCGCCTGCTCCATCAGCCGGCGATAGAAATCCGCCGACGGCGAGGCTGAGACGTACAGCGTATTGTCGGTCGTGGGCGTGCTCATGATGGCGGCATCCTCGAAACGGCGCCGGGGCCTGCCGTCGCCCGCGTCACCGTCGGCAGCAGGATGACGACGGTCTCGAACTCCATCCCCTCACGCTGGGTGACCAGGAAACTGTGGCCGACGCTGCTGCCGCGGCGCGACTCGATGCCCGGTCCGATCACGATCAGGTCCTGGCTGCGGACAGACAGGCGGAACAACAGCGGCGGGAAGTTGAACACGTCGCTCTTGGTGCGGATGACGAACTTGCTGTTCTTTTCAACAAAGCTGGCGGTGGCGTCGGCGGCACGCACCTGCGGCTGGCCGGTGATGACCAGCCGGTTAGGGTCATCCTCGGTGGGAGTGCACGTGAGCATCAGCAGGTTGGTGCCCGGCGGGTAGTCCCGGCCGCTGAACGTGCGATCGCCATAGAAGGTGAAGATGGTCTGCTCGCCCTGGTGGTCTTTGATGGGCAGCTGCAGCGTCGAGCCAGGGGTGGCGATGTGGTTCATGACGCTGGCCTTCTGGCCGGCGAGGCGCTTGAGCACGCGTTCAAGGTCGCCCAGGCAACTGTGGGGGGCGGTGCCGATGCGGACGCCGTTGCGGCCGAGCACTGCGCCCAGGGCGGCATTGGCGGGTTCCTCGTCCAGGAAGCTCCACATCTCCTCCGAGCCGCTGCAGGAGCCCACGGGCATCTCCATCAGAACGACCTGGAGGTTGACGAGGTAGACGCCCGGAAGCTCCGCCGGCGATGGGGAGGTGGCGGCCAGAGGAGGAACCTGCGGCGCGGCCCCTCCGCCGCTGGGGGGGCTCGTCGTGCAGCCGGCCTGCGACAAGATCATCGGCAGGATCAGGATGGCCAAATGCTTCATCAAATAGACCGCCGGTGAAAGACAAACGTCCAGCTTGCCATGCTAATCGCTTGTCCGCGGCGTGTCAATCCAAGGTGAGCCCGCGGAAAACGGAGGGGCTCATCAAGCGTTCAGCTCGGGCGCGGGCACGGCGGGCAGGGCGGTGGAGGCGGTCATCTTGCGATACCCGCAGGCGAACTTGAGGCCGGCGATCAGCCACACCAGCAGCGCCAGGCCCGGCAGGGCGAGGAACCGCAGGTAGTGCGTGAGGATCGCGGTCTCGTGCCCGCCCCAGGCGGCCTTGAAGCGGGCCACGTGGGCTTCCATCTCGCCCAGGTCGCTGAAGACGCCCCAGATCGTCGCGCCGGGCAACATGGCCTGCCACGGCACCAGCAGCACCAGGAGGATCAGCGACCAGAAGAAGGCACTCACCATGCCGCGGGCCCCGCCCAGGCGGCCGGCGAGAATCATCAGCACACCCAGCAGCAGCGTCAGCGACAGCAGCAGGGCCAGCAGCGGGGCGGCCATTTTCGCGATCGGCAGCGCCCAGTACAGCACGCCCTCGATCATGCGGGCCTGGTCGGCGGCATTGGCCGCAGCCGGCTGAGTCGTCGCGCGCACCACGGCCGCCGGGGCCGTGGCGGGCACGGTCGCCGGCGCGGGGGTCGCCTCGGCGGCGGGCGGCGCGAAACTCGCGGCCGCGGGAGTCTTGATCGGGTCCAGCATCGTCGTGAACTGCATCGTGATGAATGCGCCGATCTGCAGCGCCAGCGCCACAAAGATGAGCAGCCACGTGATGTTCTTCGCGCAGCGGACGGATCGCATCGCGTCGATGTAATCGCCCGCGTTATTTCGCAACTCTACTTGGGTCATGTTCGGGTCCTTTCTCTATCCAACGGTCAATCATCGACCGCTGCGGGGGGTTTACATTAGCCCGGCCGCGTGCGGCAAGGCCCTGCGTGCGGCCTCGATCGTCATCTCGATGTCGTCTTCGCTGTGGGCGGCCGAGACGAAGAAGGCTTCGAACTGGCTGGGCGGCAGATAGATGCCCTGTTGAAGCATAGCGGTGAAATAGGCCGCGAAGGCGCGGGTGTCGGCGGCGATGGCGGTGTCGTAGTTGCACACGGGGGCGGGGGCGAAGAAAACCGTCATCATGCTGCCGGCGCGGTTGACGCAGGTCCGCTCGGCGAGCCCGGCCTCGGCGATGGCGGCCCGCAGGCCGGCCTCCAGCGTGGCGCAATTCATCTCCAGGCGGCGGTAGAGGTTCTCGTCGTCCAGCAGCTTCAGCGTCGCCAGGCCCGCCGCCATCGCCACCGGGTTGCCCGAGAGCGTGCCTGCCTGGTAGATGGGACCCGCGGGGGCAAGCTGGTCCATGATCTTGGCCGGCCCAGCCACCGCGCCGACGGGCATGCCCCCGCCGATGACCTTGCCCAGTGTCGTGAGGTCCGGCCGCACGCACAGCAGGCGCTGCGCCCCGCCGTAGGAAAGGCGAAAGCCGGTCATGACCTCGTCGAAGATCAGCAGCGCGCCGTGCTGGTCGCACAGCGTCCGCAGGCCCTGGAGGTAGCCCTCCTTGGGGATCACGACGCCCATGTTGCCGGCGACGGGCTCGATGAGCACGCCCGCGATCTGGTCCTTGTGGATGGCGAAGGCTTCCTCGGCGGCCAGCAGGTCGTTGTAGGGGACCAGGACGGTGTCGCGCGTGGCGCTGTCGGGCACGCCGGGCGAACTGGGCACGCCCAGGGTGGTGGCCCCGCTGCCGGCCGAGACCAGCAGCGAATCGCTGTGCCCGTGATAGCAGCCGATGCATTTGATGATCTTGGACCGGCGCGTCGCGCCGCGGGCGAGGCGAACGGCCGACATCACCGCCTCGGTGCCGCTGGAGACGAACCGCACCTTGTCGGCCGACGGCACGGCCTCGATGACGGCCTGGGCCAGCTCGGTCTCTCGCTCGTTGGGCGCCCCGAAGCTGGTGCCCAGGGCGGCGGCGGCGGCGACGGCCTCTATGACCTTGTCGTGGGCGTGGCCGAGCAGGGCCGGGCCCCAGCTGCCGACGTAGTCGATGTATTCATTGCCGTCCACGTCATAGATGCGCGAGCCCTTGGCCCGCGCGATGAACAGCGGCTCGCCGCCGACGGCAGTGAACGCGCGCACGGGCGAATTCACCCCGCCCACCAGCACCTGCCGCGCCCGTTTGAACGCGGCCTTGGATTTGTCATAGGATCGAGTCATGTTTGCTCCCATTGTCATTATTGCGCGGTCACCGTTGAGGAGGCGCTTTTATTGACGCCGCAGCTGTGCAAGCCGCCCCGGCGATGCGGCGCGGGCGGCGGGCGGAAGGCTGGGCCCCGGGGCCTATTTCGCCCCGTGCCGCTTGAGGCACTCGATCATCAGGGGGGCCTTGGCCGCCTTGGCCAGGTCCATCGGAGTCTGGCCCTTGGCGTTCTTGAGGTTTACGTCGGCGCCCTTGGTGATCAGGTATTCGGCCATCTGAAGCGTCGAGGGCGGGGCGGGCTTTGTCTGCGACATTCCCGCCGGGCCTGTGGCAACCTTGGGCTCGCGGTGCCTGGCGATGATGAGGTGCAGGGGCGATTGGCCGTAGTTGGCCCCCAGCGAGTTGATGTTCGCCCCGCGGGCCAGCAGCAGGTCAATCGTCGCGGTATCCTCGTTCAAGACCGCGACGTGAAGCAGCGTCGCCCCGCGGAAGGAGTTGGGGTCGGCCTTGACGGTCCTGGGGAAATAGGCCCGCTCCAGCGGATCATCCACGGTCGAGCGGAAGAGGTTGTCCCAGAAGAGATGGGCCTTCACCTCGGCGGTGTTGCCGTGACCGATGGCCCAGGCGAGTTCCTGCGTGGGGCGATTGGGGTAGCCCGCGTTCAGCCACAGCAAGGCAAAGACGCCCGCGCACGCAACGGCAAGGCCAAAGACGAAGCCGATGACAATCTTGACGATCTTCATGACAAGAGGGTAGCGGAAATGAAGGGTCAGGTAAAGGGCGCGCCGGCGGCGGGGTGCGACGGCGGCGGCCGGGTGCAGCCGAGACGGTGTCACCCCCAAACTCGTTTGGGGGTGCGAAGGCGACACCGGGTTGCAGGGCGTCTGCCGGTGAGTGGAACACGAAGGTTCAGAGGATTGATTCACGCCCAGGTGCAGCCGAGACGGTGCCACCCCCAAACTTGTTTGGGGGTGCGAAGGCGACACCGGGTTGCAGGGCGTCTGCCGGTGGGTGGAACACGAAGGTTCAGAGGGCTTGCACGTAGGATCGGTGAAGGCGGTCGTGACTACGTGGATTG
>CAZTVF010000097.1:0-20800 GCA_964616985.1 uncultured Planctomycetaceae bacterium | reverse complement strand
GGGGGGGGGTGTGTTTCATGGAAGTGCCTGGGGGGGGGGGGGGGGGCAGCTTGCGAGTCGGTGGGTGTTCTCACCCCCAAACGAGTTTGGGGGTGGCACCGAACAGGCAGCGGATGCATGGTCCATGCCGCTGTTACTTGGCGTAATTGCCGCCGATGGGGATGCGGCGGTCGGCGAAGTAGTTATCGTCGATCTGACAGGGCTTGGAGACCTCCAGCACCAGAGCCGGACCCACGCCGGTGAAGGTGTGGTCCTTGTCCACGGGCACCAGCAGCGTGTCGCCCTCGCCCATGTCGATCTCGCGGCCGTCGAACCGCATGCCGACCCGACCTTTGACGATGAAGAACGTCTCCACCTTCTGGCGGTGGTGGTGCATGGGGCACGTCTGGCCGTCGAAGACGAAGAGGAACTTCCCGCAATAGCCGGCCTCGACTTCGTTGGCGATCCAGTGCTCGATCTCGCCGACGCGATAGAAGTCGCCCAGGCCGAAGTCGAGCACCAGCGGCTCGACCTTGGGCATGACCATTCCCCACGCCGCCATCTGCGCAGCGAACTCCGCCAGCGCCTTCTGCGCGGCCGGCCCCGTCACTGCGATGTCCAACGCCTTCTCCAGTTCTTTCATACATGCTCCATGATTATTGCTTCACTGCTGAACACTTGTCCCTGGGCACTTGTCCATCTTCGGTGCCACCCCCAAACTTATTGGGGGGGGTCTTCGATATCGCCAACCGCCGGGGCACTTATCTATCTTCGGTGCCATGCCGAACGCTGTTGCGTCGGTGTCTTTGGCGGCATCACCGTCGTTCTATTTCCCAACACAGAACCGGGCGAATATACGCCCCAGAATATCTTCCGTCACCACCTGCCCGCTGATCTGCCCCAGTTCCGCCAGCGCCTCGCGCAGTTCGATCGCCACCAGCTCGGCCGCGTCGGCCGCCTGGGCGACCTCGTCCAGCAGGGCCGCCGCACGACGGGCGGCAGCGCTCGCCTGCTGCAGACATCGCCGCTGCCGCTGATGCAGGCCCAGCGCCTCCCCGCCCCGCCACACACGCAGGTGCAACACCTCGGCAATCCTGCCGCGAAGCGCATCAATCCCCCGCCCGTCCACGCACGAGACCACGATCGCCTCATCACCGGTGCCACCCCCACGCAAGCCCGCAGGGCGCAGCTGGTGGGTGCCCTCCGCCGCGGCGCCGGCCAGGTCCGCCTTGTTGGCTACGACGATCATGGGCGCCGCGGCGTTCAGCTCGCGCACCTCCGCCAGCAGCGCCTCGTCGGCCGAACGTCCCCCGGCCGCAAGATCGTAGACGAACACCACGGCATCCGCCGCCCGGACGGCCGCACGCGCCGCGCCGTGGGCCGCCGCCTCCAGCGGGTCGTTGGCCGCTGCCAGCCCCGCCGCGTCCTGCACGACGACCGCCCGCCCGCCGCCCAGCTGCATCGCCGCCGACAGCACGTCGCGCGTCGTGCCCGCCAGAGCCGAGACGATCGCCCGCGAGCCGCCCGTCAGCGCGTTCAGCAGCGAGCTCTTGCCCGCGTTGGGCCGCCCCGCCAGCACCACGTGCACCTGCCGCGCCTCGTCGGGCACGTCGCCGGCGGACTCGGCCAGTGCGTCGATGCCCTCGGCCGACCGCCGCAACTTGCCGGCCAGCGACGGGGCCGATTCAAGCTCGATGCGTTCTTCGGCCAGGTCGATCGATGCCTCCACCGTCGCCAGCGCCTCGGCGATCTCGCCGGCCAGCGCGCCGCAGCGGCGATGGATCTCGCCGCCCAGGGCCGCGGTGGCCGCTCGCAGCTCGAAGGCGTCGGAGGCGTGGATCACGTCGGCCACCGCCTCGGCCGCCGACAGGTCCAGCCGCCCCGAAAAGAACGCCCGCGCCGTGAACTCGCCCGCCCGCGCCGCCCTGCCGCCAGCCGCCAGCAACGCCGCGGCAACCGCACTGGCCGCCGCCGCGGGGCCGGGAATATGGAGCTCGACAATGTCCTGCCGCGTGTAGCTCCCCGGCGCGCGGAACACGTACGCCCGGGCCGGCAGTTCGATGCCCAGGTCCGCGAGCACCACGCGGCCGCCGAGGACGCGAAACCCGCCCGCCTGCTCCAGGGGGCCCTGGTCGCTCACGAACACCGCCGCCGCAATCTGTGCCGCCCTCGCCCCGCTCGCGCGCACAATCGCCCTGGCCGCCGAGCCCGCCGCCGTCGATACCGCCACGATCGTATCTTCCATCGAGAACACGACAACAGGATACCACGAAGAAGGGGTCCACGAATTACACGGATTACACGAAAGAGAAGAAGCAGAGCCCGTTCATCCATCTCAGGAAGCCCTTCCCCGGATACTCCTGTCCCCCCCAATTCGTGAATCTCTGGGAGACAGGTGAAACCGATTGCAGGAAGAGAGTCAAATCCAGGGTCTTTGCTGTAGCGTGTTTGTGAGCGCGTGACTACCATAAAATCTATGGGATCGAGGCCAATGGATATTCTCACGAATATCGCTTCCGCCATGCTCCGGCGGGTTCTCCCTGTGTTGACGCTGCTCTTCATGTCAGCCGCCACGACCGAGGCAAGAGTGGGCGAGGGCACCCTCTATCTCATCAGATTGTCGGATCACTATGCGATCACGTCGCAGGGCCTTGGGATCTATGAGGCGCATGACCGGTTTGCCATCGAAGACATGGAGGAACTCGCCCGAGTGAGAAGGTTTGCAGCTCACGGCCCTTGGGTCTTCGGTGAAGGCTGGCCGTTTGGAGAGAGCTGCGAGCCGAATGCTGTGAAATGGTTTCTGTTCGATACGCGCACGGAGACCGCCCAGGCAAAGGCTGCATTTCGAGCATTCGCAGACGAACGAGAGTGGCAGTCTGCGTTGCGGCAAATCGGCATTGCCAAGTGGGAACTCATCGAGCCTCATAGCGTGGCTCAGACCCGGCCAGCCTTCGAAGCATGGCCTTTGAATTATCGGCTGATGCACCGGTTGCTGTGGCTGTCAGATGACGAATGGAGCCTGGTGTTCGTGGCAGTTCTCTTCGTCCTGTGTATAGTTTTTGCGTTCGTGGGAGAACCCCGACACACGCCGCAGACAATCCTCCCCCTCGTGCTCGGAAGCGCAGGGACTGGAGTTTTTCTGACGCTGTGCGGGGGGTACGAGTGCTGCGCTGGCTTCGTCTATCCCGGATTGGCATTCCTCGTCTACCTCGGGATCACGCGGCTCAGAAGGGGCCAGTAGTTCATCACGACGGGGACATGTAAGCGGGAACATGCGAGTGCTTTGGCAGCGGCTTGCCGTTCGGCGCTGTCAGATCTGGATGACGCCAGGGGCTTCTACAGCGCCGAACGGCAAGCCGCCGCCAAAGCTGCACGCCTAAATCCAAGAGCGAAGGGCTACTTCTTCACGGCCACGGCGGCGCGTTCGATTTCCTGCTGGTCGCGGAGGATGCGGGGTTCGGCGAAGGAGCCGGTGGCGACGATGAGGTCGCGGACGGCGTCGGCCTGGTCGTAGCCGAATTCGAGCGTGAGGATGCCGCCGGGGCGGAGGAAGGCGGGGGCGTCGGCGATGACGCGGCGAAGGAAGACCAGCCCGTCCTTGCCGCCGCGAAGGGCGACCTCGGGCTCGTGCTGAACCTCCGGCGCGACGGGCGCGCCTTCGGCGATGTACGGCGGATTGCCCGTGATGACGTCGAAGTCCTTGAGGTCGCTGCAGTCCGGCGGCAGCATCAGCAGGTCGGCCACGCGGCAGCGGACGCGCTCGGCCACGGCGTTGGAGGCGGCG
The DNA here is from genome assembly GCA_964616985.1 of uncultured Planctomycetaceae bacterium. Taxonomy (GTDB): domain Bacteria; phylum Planctomycetota; class Phycisphaerae; order SM23-33; family SM23-33; genus CAZTVF01. Next base: position 17,037 of record CAZTVF010000097.1, on the reverse strand, counting down.
TTCTCCGCGGCCACGGCCACCGCCGCCGGCGAGATGTCCGTCGCCAGCACGGTGGCGTCCTTGATCTGCGAGGCCACGGCCACGGCCACGCAGCCGCTGCCGGTGCACACGTCCCAGACCAGGCCCGCCCGGCCCAGCGTCTTGAGGTGGTCGATGGCATTGGCCACGAGCAGCTCGGTCTCGCTCCGCGGCACGAGGGTGTCGGGCGTGACCTTGAACCGCAGCGAGTAGAATTCCTTCTCGCCCACGAGGTAGGCGACGGGCTCGTGGGCGGCCGCCCGCTTGACCAGGGCGCGATACGCGTCCAGCTCAGCCGGCGTGGGGATATAGGCGAAACGGGTGTAAAGCTCGATGCGGCGGCACTTGAGCGTGTGGGCCAGCAGCACCTCGGCGCACAGCCGTGCCGAGTCGATGCCGGACTTGGTGAAGTAATCCTTCGTCCAGTTGATCAGGCGGAGCACATCCCATGTCTGCGAGCCTTCCGTGGCCATGGGGGTCAAAGTAACCGGTAAGCGGCAAACAGTAAACAGGAAACCGCCTGTCGGTCCGCTGTGCGCGGGGGATCTGTGAGTTCCACGCATAAGACGCCATCGAAGATCGACCCGGGCGGCTATCGCTCGCTTTTCAGCGCTGTTCGATCTCACTCAGAGCAAACAGCGCCGAAAGGCGAGCGACTTCGACGTTTGCCTTCTGCGAAGTTCCAACCCGCGCCATCGGGCGTCGTTCTTCCCTCGCCTTCCAACGTATGGTAAGAAGAAATCATGAGCGATCTGGAAATCCTCTTTCTCGGCAGCGGCACCAGCCATGGCGTGCCGATGATCGGCTGCGAATGCGGCGCGTGCACGTCGGCCGACGCCCGCGACAAGCGATACCGCGCCAGCGTGGCCGTGACGCTGCCGGGCGGCGAGGTGCTGCTCATCGACATCAGCCCCGAGTTTCGCCTGGCCGCCATCGCGCACAAGCTGCCGCGGGTGGACGCGCTGCTGCTGACGCACGGCCACGCCGACCACATCATGGGCCTCGACGACATCCGCCGGTACAACAACATGGGCGGCGGGACCATTCCCTGCTGGGCCGACGCGAGCACGCTGGAAGTCGTTCGCCGCTGCTTCCCCTACGCGGTGGGCCCCTACAACCACCCCGACCGCCCCAGCCTCTCGCTGCACGAGCTGGCTGCGCCGGCGGAGATCTGCGGGGCGACGGTGCAGCCCGTGCCGCTCATTCACGGCCGCCTGCCGATCCTGGGTTTTCGCATCGGCGGCTTCGCCTACTGCACCGACTGCTCGGAGATCCCCAGCGAATCCCGCGCGATGCTGGCGGGGCTGGAACTGCTGGTGATCGATTCGCTTCGCTACACCCCGCACCCGACGCACATGAACGTGGAGGAGTGCCTGGCGACGATCGCGAAGATCGCGCCCCGCCGCGCCCTGCTCACGCACATCGCCCACGAGATCCGCCACGCCGAGCTCGAGGCCAAGCTCCCGCCTCACGTCCGCATCGCCTACGACGGCCTGCGGGTGAAGGCGACGATGTGAATATGCCCAAGGCCATGTGCGAGATCGCGGACAGAAGAGCGGGATTTCACGGATTTCAGGATTACACGGAGAAAGAATCAGCAATCGAAGATGAGTGTCGATCTCTTCGTTGTCTATTCCCTTTGTTCACAAGGCACGATGGCATTCAACACACGACCAGGGCCATGCAGGCACCGTTCCTTTCCGTGAAATCCTTTAATCCGTGCAATCCCGCTCTCTTGCCTTCGATCTTGCGCCGGTTCTCGATGCACCCTACGCCGTCACTACCACCGCCGCGTGGATGCGGACGCGGTCGAGCGTGATGGTCAGGCGGCCGCCCTTGTACACCCATTGGAGCGGATGCTTCTCGAAGGCGAGCTTGACGCCGCGGGGGCGTTTGGGCAGGTCCATCTCGATCTTCACCGGCCCGACGGCGGGGATCTCGTCGATCGCGCCGCTGGCGGGCACGTTGGGCAGGCCGCTGGTGCGGTTGATCAGGTGCACCAGCCGCCGCGAGCCCTTCTGCCGCAGCACCACGTCCACGCACGTGGGCGCCTTGACGCGGATGGGCAGGCGGCCGACCGCCGCGGCGGCCACCTCGCCGATGAACTGCCGCACGATCGGGTAGCGGTTGCGCTCGAAGTAGCGGAACACGCCGCACGGTACGTACGCCACCACGCCCGAGCCCACCTTGCGGACGAAATACGCCGGGTTGTCCAGCAGCCGCTCCTCGAGCAAGGCCGAGGTGCCCAGCCGTCCCACGCCCCGGGCCGTCGTCGGCTGCGTCAGGTGCCACATGTCGCTGTGCACCGGGCAGCAGCCCCCGCCGGCCGGCACGTGATAGGTGGTCTTGGTCTTGATCTCGCCGGCGGCCACGCCCAGGAAGTCGGCGCCGAAGAACTCCGGCGCGTCGGCGCCCGAGACGATCAGTCGCCCGCCGCCCTGCACGTACTGCTTCAATGCGTCAATCATCGCCTTGGACATGCCGTTGCGCTCGGGGGCGACGACGGCGGCGAACTCGTTCAGCCGCGACAAAAGGGCCCACTCGTCCAGCACGTCCACGCCGTAGTGGTTCTCCAGCAGCGAGAAGACGGCGCCCTTGACTGGGGCGGTGTCCACGCCCCACATGAGGTTGGTGCCCATGGTCTTGCGTGCATGTGTTTCGGAATGCAGCACCGCGATCTGCGGGATCGTCTCGGTGTCCTGGCAGAGCGTGCGGCGGGCCTTGACGAAGCGGCCGACGTCGCGGAGACGCTTGATGCGCCACGGGATCAGCTGGCCGTTTCGCACCCCCCCGGGATTCTCGTACAGCTGCAGCGCCCCGCCGAAAGCCAGCGTGACGGCCGCCTCCTGCTGGAGCATCTCGACGGGCTTGAACGTCCAGGGGGAGGTCGCGTCGCCCATGCCGTGACTGCAGTAGAAGCTCCAGAGCATGATGTCCCAGTGCTTGCCGCGCGTGGAGATGAAGCGGGCCTCGCAGCGGCTGCCGTCCATGCCCCAGACCCAGGCGTTGTCGCCGCTGATCCAGTCGGTGCGGGCGATGGGCTGGCCGGGGTTGGCGAACGTCTGCAGCCAGTTGGAGCACACCAGCACGCCGGGCTTGTGGGCGTGCACGGCGTCGGCGTAACGGTTGACGTACTCGCTGAAGCTGTCCAGGGCGAAGCCGATCCACGCGGGCCAGTTGGGGTCGGACTGCTCCTTGGGCGGCTCGGCGATGCCCGTGCGGCGGTTGAACTCCGCGCGGCAGCGGTCGCAGTAGCACGGCTCGGACGCCCACAGGTCGCCGTCGATCCAGAAGCCGTCCACGCCGTAGCGGTCGATCAGCTCGATCATCTGCGGGATCATCAGCTGGTCGAGGTAGTCGCTGCGCGGGCACATCTTCTCGGGCGTGGGGGCGCCGGCGTTCTGGCCGAACGGCGCGCCCGCCTGCTTGCCGTCCTTGTTCACCAGCGTCCACTCGGGGTGCTTGGCGCCGGCGGCCTTGTCCCAGATGCCGCTGTAGTGGCAATGCAGCGGGAGATGAAGCTTCTTCGTCGCGTCGCGCCAGCCCCGCATGGCGTCGGCCTTGAGCTGCGGGGGCACGGCCGCTCCGGGCGTCTTGCTGAACCAGCTGGTGTATCCCGGGTGGCCCTTGCAGTCGGTCTGGACGAAGTCCACGCCCATGAGGCTGAGCATCGGGACGAGTTCCTTGGGCGTCGCCCGCCAGCGTGCCCGGCGTGGCGTACAGCGCGAAGACGCTGGTGGGCTTGCCCTTGTACGGCAGGCCGCGGTAGATCAGCGGCCGCACCGGCGCGTTGGCGTCCAGCCACGTCACCTCCGGGGCCTTGCTCAGGGCCGCTAGGTCCCACGGGGTGGTCTTCGGCAGCGTCTTGGCCGGCGTGATCGCATCGGCGGCGAAGGCGACGGAGGCGACGCTCAGGGCGACAACTGCGGCGAATCGTGCGGCAAGTCGTGCGGCTTTCATCAATATCCTCTTCTTTCCATGGACGGTGCCGCCCCCAAACTCGTTTGGGAGTGCGAACAACGACACGCGCGGTCAACGGCTATCCTTCGGGCAACAGCCGAATAGTCGGGGTCGGTGCCACCAGCGGAAGACACCCCCAAACAAGTTTGGGGGTGGCACCGACTTGGCTGCACCGTACGTCGACCCGCCAGCGGAAGACACCCCCAACGAGTTTGGGGGTGGCACCGTCCGGCTGCACCGCGGCAACGCTACCGCATCATTGCCTGCTCGTATAGTCGATGACGGTTGGTATCTGGCATCTTCACGGCGGCGGGCTTGGCCCAGCGGGCGACGAGGTCGCCCAGGGAACCCCAGCCCAGGGCGCGGGCGGCGAGCAAGGCCGCCCCCTGGCTGGTGGGCTCGGGGCAGACGGTGGCCGCGAACGGCACGCCCAGCACGTCGGCCTTGATCGACAGCCAGACGTCGCTTCGCGCGGCCCCGCCGCTGGAACGGATCTCGCGTGGCATCACGCCGCCCGATAGTTGCCCCACCTGGCGGGCGAGGGCGAAGGCGACCTGCTCCATGATCGCGCGGACGCAGTGCCCGCGGCCGTGGAGGGGCAGGCGGTTCTCGAAGCCTTCAGCCTCCGACGCGCACAGGTCGGCGCGGGGCCTGGCCCGCAGGCCTTCGCACAACAGCGGCACGCGGGCGGCCAGCTCGCCCAGGGCGGCGAAGTCAGGCCGGTCGGGCAGTTGGCTGCGATACCACTCCAGCAGGTTGGCCGATGTCGAGCCGAACGCCATCTGGAAATACAGCCCCGCGCCGAAGGCCGGACCCTGGTACACCTCCGCCCCGCCGGGGGCGCCGGGGGGCGTCTGGGCCGGGGGCTCGAAGCGGTCGCTGCATCGCACCGCGGCCAGGACCGTGCCGGTGGTCTCCGAGACGCTGCCGGGGCCGATGCACCCGCCGCCGATGGCACCGGCGTATTGGTCCAGGCAGCCGACGATGAAACGGCAGGCGGGCGGCAGGTGAAGCTCCGCCGCCGCCCGCGGCCTCAGGGTGCCCAGATCGGTGCCCGCGCGGACGACCTCGCCCAGCCAGCCGCGCGGCAGCGAGATCGCCGCCAGCGCCTCAGGCCACCAGGCAAGCTTGTGGATATCGACCAGGCCCGTCAGGCCCGCCGCCCCGCCCTCGGAGGCGCAGCACCCGGTGAGCCACAGGCCGAGATAATCGCTGATGAGGCACAGCCGCCGCGCCTGCCGCCACACGTCGGGCTGCTCGGCCGCCACGTGCAGCAGCTTGGCGGCCATGAACTCGCACGCCAGGCCGGGCACGCCTGTGCGGGCGGTGAACTGCGGCAGGGCCTGGAGGGTGGCGAGGCGATCGACGCAGCCGGCCGCCCGCGCGTCGGGCCAAAGCATCAGCGGCGTCAGCGGTTCATCGGCGGCGTCGAGCAGTACGAAGCTGTTGGTCTGCGTGGCGAAGGTGACGGCGGCCACATCGGCCAGACCGGCCGGGCGGGAGGATGCGACGGCGGCGATGGCGCCGGCGACAGCGGTGCGGAAATCGGCAACATCCATCTGCAGCCACCGCGGGTGCGGCGAGGTCGCCGGCGCCGCCACGCGATGCAGCGCGACGAGTTCGCCCGCCTCATTGAACAGGCCGGCCTTGAAGTACGTCGTGCCCAGGTCGATGGTAAGGATTAGAGTCATATATTCTGTAGGGTGGGCAGGCTTGCCCACCAATGCGGCGTCACCGATCTTCTTCAACTACATCACGGCGCATTCGGGGTTGCGTCGCGTGCTCCATTAACGGGCGGCGGCCTTGGAAGGCCGCCACCCTTGCGTTGGTTGCTCGCCTATCTCTTCGTGCCCCTCGCTCCCTTCTCGGCAAGCATTCTTCTGGGCACGTCGTGCGTGTGGAAATACTTCAGGAACCGGACGTACTCGGGCACGATGGCCTCCATGCACGCCTTGCCCGTGGCGGCGGAGCTTTCGCTCGGGTCACCGTAGGCGCCGGTCTGGCTGCCCTGCAGGGCCCAGGTGCTCCAGGTGACCTTGCCGGAGCGGAACGCGTCGCCGGCGACCCACTCGTTGCAGACCTTGAGGCGGTCGCGCCCGGTGAGGCCCTTGAGCGACACGGGATACCCGAAATGCATCAGCAGCGAGGTCTCGTACTCGCACGCGTGGCACACGCCGCCGGCGGGGCTTTTGCGGACCTTGCTGAAGGCGGGGGCGGCGAAGGTCGTCGGCTGCGTGATGACCACGCCCACGCCGGTGGCGTCGAAGACGTTGCGGGCGGCCAGGCGGGCCACGTCGATGTGCGGGCCGTGCGTGGTGATGATCGCGATCTTGTCAAAGCCCATGCGGGCGGCCGAGGAACACACGTCGCTGAGGTAATCGACGATCACCTGCAGGCGGACGGTGAACGTGCCGGGCCACTTGGTCATGACCTGCGGCGAATAGCCGTACGGCACGGTCGGCAGGACGAGGACGGGCGGCTTGCCGGCGGCTGCCTCGGCGACGGCGAGGGCGACGCGGTCGGCAATGATCGTGTCGGCCCCCACCGGCAGGTGCGTGCCGTGCTCCTCGGTCTGCCCAAACGGCAGCAGCAGGATCGTCTTGCGGGCGATGGCCCGCTGGATCTGCGGGTACGTCAGGTCGGCGAACAGGATGCTCATGGGCTCTCCTTCGGCGGGCATTACAGCCGCCCCACCGGGTCCTTCTTGTACATCTGGTAGGCCAGCGAAATCACCGCGCCCGACGACCAGAGGAACTCGGGGTAGCCGTTGCCTTGGCCGGTCAGCGGGTCGTAGCATTCGTAGATCGCCTCGCTCTTGCCCATCGCGTCGAGGATTCGCCGGGCGGCCGCGTCGGCCTCGGCCGTCAGCCCGGCCTGGTGGAGGGCCGCGGTCATCCAGAAGCTCACGTGCGGCCAGGTGCGGCCGTGCCAGTAGGCGTGGTTGCACAGGGCACCGGGATACTCGGGCGGGGCGAAGAGGAACCCGCCGCTGCGGAAGGCGGCGTTCTTCATGTCCAGCGTCGGGAACGGCAGCACCGAGTAGAACCGATCGGGGTCCAGCAGGTACTTGCGGCACATGTCGGCCGCCATGCCGCGCGGGGCAATGCCGGCGTAGATGGGCATGAAGTTCGCGGGCGTGATCATGCCCGTGAAGCGGCCGTCGGCGATGCGGCGGTCCTCGTACAGCCCCGTCTTCTCGTTGAACAGTTCGCGGTTGATGGCGGCGGCCAGGGCCTTGGCGCGGGCGGCCCAGGCGGCGGCGTCGGCGGCCTTGCCCAGACGCGCGGCCATCCGTTCCATCGTGCGGCACTCGAGATAGAGGTGGCAGTTGGTGTCGACGCTTTCGAATTCAGCCGCCGTCATGTGTCCCCAGGGCCGCTGCCACCACGTCTGGCCGCGGTCGTAGGCGATGGGGAACTTGTCGTGCCAGCGGTACGAATCGTCCCACGCCAGGCCGTTGGCGGGGAACTCGGCCAGGCCGTTGCGGTTCACGTCGGCCACCGTCAGCCAGTGGTTCACGTATCGCGACAGCGGCGCGTACACCTGGCGGAGGAACTTGTCGTTGGGGATCGCCGCGGCGAGATGCCCGATGCCGGCGGCGAGGATCGGCTGCTGGTAGGCGTAGATGTACGACCCCGCGCTGTACTTCACCGGCGGCTGGCCGTCCTCCTTGATGCCGCCGCACAGGCAGGAGGCGGCCCCAAAGCCGCCCTCGGCCTCGCCGATCAGTCCCAGGGCGGGCATGGTGAAGGAGGTGTCCCAGAACCACGTGCTGGCCACGCCGCACTTGCCCGCGTGCATGGTGTTGCGGAGCTTGCCCGCGGGGTCGCGGTCGGCGAAGCGGAGCGAGCGGATCGTGCCCGCGGCCTTGAGGACGAGGTCGCCGTAGGCGGCCATCGCCTTGGGCAGTTGGGGCAGGCGGGCATAATCGGCCTCGGCGTCCTTGACCGACGCCGTCAAGGCCCGCCGCGCCGCCGCGACGGGCAAGGCCGGCGCCTCGGCCGGGGCGTTGATGTTGAACGCAGCCGAGAATGCGATCTCGATGCTCTTGCCGGCGGGGATCGTTCGCGTGACCCAGTTGGAGGCGAAGCCGCCGCCGGCGAGAGCGAAGGCCACGTCCGCCTGGTCGCACCGCACCTCGGCCGCGGCGCGGTAAGGCGACTGCACCTTCTGCTCCATCGAATAGGCGAAGCCGTGATCGATCGTGGCCGCCTCGCCCTTGCCCGCAGGCGTCGCCAGCCACCGCAGCAGCACCTCGACGTCGGCCTGCGAGTTGTTCGTCAGGCGGTACAGCACGCCCAGCCGGTCAGCCGCGGGGCAGAAGATGAAGCACGTGCCCGCGATGGGCGGCACCGGCCGCACGCCGTTGATGGTGAACAGCTCCTCGACGTGCGAGCGGTAGTAGTTCATCGAATTGTACATCTGCCAGCGGGCCTTCTGGGGCGCGGGCAGGTGCGGGAAGTCGATCTCCATGCCCAGCAGTTTGTCGAACAGCGGGCGCGAGTCGATCTGGTAGTGGGCGAAGCACTCGTCGGGGCCTGCAAGCGTGCGGTTGCTCTTGAGGATGCTGAAGCGGCTGCCGCGGTCGCGGAAGGCGAAGTTGGCGACGAAACTGTCGTCGGTGGTTTCGTAGGCCGGGTGGCGGCAGCAGCGGAGAAGGTTCCGTGAACGAAACGAAAGCGGGAACTGCTCTATGTTCATCCAGCGACTCCTGTGAATCGGCGTATGATATCGCCCCCGGGGGCGGATGCAAGAAAAGAGGACGCGGAGAGGCAACGGGAAGAGGACGCGGAGACGCGGAGATGGGGAGACGCGGAGATGGGGAGATGCGGAGATGGGGAGATGCGTTGCGGGGAAGAGAAAGGGAGCAGGGTGTAGGGTGTGGGGTGCAGGGAGGGATGAGGCTCAGGTGGATTAGGCTGAAAATGCGGAGAGGGCGCGAGGAGAGAGGGGCGTTGGCTCTTCGTCCCGTAGGGACGGCTGAGAATAGCCCAGCACTTCAGTGCTGGGAACTATGCATCCTCATGCATGTGAGTCCCGTAAGGACGACTGAAAGATCGCAATCGTCCTGCGCGGTTAGATCTTACTGCTGTTGGCGCCGAGCAGGCCGACCTTGACGCCATTGGCCTTCAACATCCTGGTGGCCTGACCATTGACCATAAGCAGGGCACAGAGATTCACCCCGGGAATCACTGACAAGACCAGGATAAAGATCGCATATGGAATCCCATCGAGTTTTGCGGCCATCGCGAAAACAAGCGCGGCTGCGACGAGACCCACCGCGACGATGGCGACCAACGCCAAAGCCTTGTGGCTGGGGGGGGCCGCGCCCCACAGGGAGACTGCGGCCAGGTAAGCAGGGATGCACAAGATTATCCCCTTCTGGCATCGTGCGATGTCGCGAAGCCCCGATCGAGCGACTGTGCCGCCGTCTGTGGATCCGGCCGGACGAAGCCTCGCCATGCGATTCTTCTGGGTTGGATGTGGCTCGGTCATTCTGTGAATCCCTTGAAAATCCGCGCCTGAATACACGCCCACGCGCCGAACCGCATCAGGGCTATATCTTGCTGCTGTTGGCGCCGAGCAGGCCCACGCGGATGCCGGCTCGCTTCAGCACGGCGGTGGCCTGGCCGTTGATGATGAGCAACACAATGAGCCCCACCAGCGGAATCAGCGTCAGGATGCCCAGGACCACCCCAACGCCGGTGCCGAACAAGATCGTCGCCAGCTTGAACAGGAACACCGCCGCCACCACGCCCAGCGCCAAGACGCTGATCATCAGCGGCAGCTGAAGACTGGGCGGCACCATGAACCGGCAGATCACCGCACCGAGATACGCCAGGATGCATATCAGAATGATTCGCTGGTTGTCGGCGATACGGCGAAGACGCCATCGCTCGTGATCGGCCGGAAGAGGCGGCGGTGCGGAGGGAGAGACTGTACTCATCATTGTTCCTTTCACCTAACGACTTCATCGGATGAAGCCGTTTCATGCGCCGCCCCTGATCAACATCGCCAGGGGCACGCGAATGCCTTGAAATCTTCCCACTGAATGGGTCTTATAGCACCGATGGCCTCTGGATGTCTATGATCCCCTTTGCCCAACAACAGGGGCGGCAGCTTAGATAGGAACAACGAATATGGCGATGAACAGTTGGTCACACGTGGACCTTTCGCAGGTGCCTTCGATCACGGTGCCCCCGCCGGGGCCCAAGAGCAAGGCGATGCACGCGCGGTGCACGAAATACTTCAAGGGCCTCAGCGGCCAGGTGAAGCTCTTCCCGGTCGTCTTCAGCGAAGGCAAGGGCTGCACGCTGACGGACATCGACGGCAACCGCTACATCGACTTCTCCTCGGGCATCTACGTCACCACGCTGGGCCACTGCCACCCCAAGGTCACCGAGGCCGTGCAGAAGTACGCCGGGCAGCTGATGAACTGCCACGACTTCACCACCGAGATCAAGACGCGTCTGATGGAGAAGATGGCCAGCATCTTGCCGGGCGACCTCAACGGCTTCCAGCTGTACGACTGCGGCACCGCCGCCGTCGAAGCGGGCATGCGCGTCTGCCGCGCAGCGTCCAAGAAGTTCGAACTTCTCTCCTGCTTCAACGACTTCCACGGCAAGACGTACGGCTCGGTGTCGCTGGCCGAGTTCCGCTCGTTCGTGTACGGCCCCGTGCGGGCGCCGGGCATGCACATGCTGCCGCGGCCCAACCCCTACCGCCCGCACTGGACGAAGCCCGACGGCACGATCGACACCGACGCCTACATCGCGTTCTACGCCGAATACCTCGAGCGGGCGACGGTCAACAGCGTCGCCGCCTTCGTGCTGGAGCCCATCCAGGGCTGGGGCGGATCGGTCATGCCGCCCGACGATTTCTTCCCCAAGCTCCGCAAGCTTTGCGACGACCGCAAGGTGCTTCTGATGGCCGACGAGGTGCTCACCAGCATGGGCCGCACCGGCAAGTGGCTGGCGATGGAACACTGGAACACCCTGCCCGACGTGGTCACGCTGGGCAAAGGCTTCGGCAACGGCTTCCCCGTTACCGCGGTGGCCGTGCGCGAGCCGTACAAGGAGTGCTTCGAGACCATCTCGGCCTCCAGCAGCTACGGAGGCAACCCGATGGCGTCGGCGGCCGCCCTGGCCAGCATCGAGGCGATCGAGGAGGAGAACCTCCTCGCCCGCGCCCAGCATCTCGAGCAGGTGGCGATGAAGTACATGCGGGCCATGATGGGCCGCCGCAAGATCATCGGCGACGTGCGGGCCAAAGGCTGCCTCATGGGCATCGAGTTGGTCAAGGACCGTGCGGCCAAGACCCCCTTCGACGAGGCCGGAAAGATGGTCTACCAGAAGGCCTTCGCCAAGGGCCTGGCCTGGATCCCCGCCGGCCACATCCTCCGCATGAGCCCCCCGATCATCATGGAGGACGAGGTCCTGCTCAAGGGCATGGAGATCATTGAGGAGGCCATCGCCGAGACGGAACGCGAGATCGGTTAACTGGTTAACTCGTTAACCCGTTGGTCGTACCCGCAGCACCGATCCCCCATGCACTCCAGGATACCGACCTATCGAGTACTGAGTGCGTTTGGCGGCGGCTTGCCGTTCGGCGCTGTCAGAGCCGGGGGACGCCCTGGGGCTTCTACAGCGCCGAACGGCAAGCCGCCGCCAAAGCCTTACTCTCCGATTCAGCTGTGAAGGACCACTAGCCAGCAGTGAAATCCGTTGGTCGTGCTCACCCCAGTTAACTAGCTAACTCGTTGGTCCGGCTCGTGACACCGCCCCATCCATGCCGCCCGGTTAACGAGCGACTTGGCTACACCAGCCCGCGGCGTTTGCGAATGATCCATTCGGCGCAGAGCAAAGCGACCAGGGCGGCGACGAGGGGCCAGCGGAGCGAGGCGGCGAAGTCGAGGTTCTCGGCGCGGACGCGGCGGCGAGGATGCGTGGTGATGCTCAATTTGCCCAGCAGGCCTCCCAGTTCCGACAGCGGCACGAATCTCCCGCTGGTGTCGCCCGAAAGCCGCTGCAACAGCTTGAAGTTCGCCAGCACGTCGATCGCCTCCAGATCGCGCTCGAGCACTTCAAAGCCGTGCTCCGACGTCAGCGTCTTGCCCACGACCTCGGCCGAGATCTTCAGCTTGTACGTGCCCGGCTGGGGCACCTGAAAGGCGGTGAGGCGGGCGAATCGGCGATCCTTCTCTGTCGCCAGCGTCAGGGGCGCCGTCTTGCCGTCGGGCGAGGTCAGGGTCACCTGCACCGGGGCGTCGGTCAGTCGCAGGCCCTGCGCATCCTCCACGCCGGCCGTCACGTCCACGCCCTCCTTGGCGGCCAGCAGGCGGCGGAGCTCGTACGAGGTCTTATCCGTCGTAATCCATACGTTTCCCTTTGGGGCGCACAGGTACAGCGAGACCTGGCGCCAGAATCGTCGCTGGTAGTCGCCGGTGTCCTTGGCCGTCGCGGTGACCCACATCCAGGACATGTCGAAGGCGATGGCGAGGCTGCGGCCGCTGCCGTAGTTCTGGGCGACGATCAGGGGCTCGCCCTGGGGCGTGGCGGCCAGCACGACCGCGCCGTCCTTCACGCCGACCAGCAGGTTGCACCCCGGCAGCGGGGGCAGTTCCCTCCAGGCGGCCGCGACATCCTGCCCCTCCTCGACGACCTTCATCAGCCCGTGCGTCAGGCCCGCCGTCGTGGGCGTCACCTGCACCTCGCGGTCGATCTGGCCGTTGGAGTTGGCCAGGCTGACGCCCATCACGTCGGCCAGCGCGGTGCGCTCCCAGCCGCCGCGCCCGAACGTCCGCGAGCCGCCGATCATGCAGAAGCCCTTGCCGTACTTGCGGACGAGATCGCGGATGATGTCGATCTGCGCGGGCGAGAACTGGTCGGCCGAGACGTCGCCGAAGATGATCGCGTGGTAGCGAAGCCAATCCTCCAGATGCTCGCCGATGACGGGGGTTCCCGCGTCGTTCTGCAGCAGGATGCGGCGGTCGATGGAGAAGCGGTTGGCAGCCGCCAGGGCCTGCGTGATGAATTTCATCTCGTAGCGGAACTTGCCCTCGACGTACAGCACGCGGAGTTCGCTGTCGACGACCTGCACGAGCTTGCTGGCGGAGGCGGCGCCGGCCAGATCGCGCGGGGCCTTGCCGACGACCTCGGCCGAGACGGTCAGCCGCTGGAAGCCTGCCGCCAGCGGGATGTGCATGAACTGCGGGGTGAGGACTTCCTGGTCGGCCTTGACGGCGAAGGTCTGGATGCGTTCGGGCCCGCCGTCATTGTCCTCGCCAAAGCGGTAGGTGACCCGCACTTCCCTGCCCGCCAGGCCGAACGCCTCGATGCGGGCCTGGATCGGCAGGCGGTTGAAGGCGGCGACCTGTTCGGGCGCGGTCAGTTCCTTGACGTTCAGCACGTGCAGCGCTGCCGTCACCTGGTCGCCGCCGACGCCGACGGTGTAAACCGGGGCCCTGGCGGCGGCCATGCGAAGCGCAAAATCCTCGGGCGTGAGGTTCTCGGCCGTGTTTCCGCAGCCGTCGGAGATGAGGATGACGGCGGCGACATCCTGGCCGCGCTGCATGCTGTCGTTGAAGGCGGCCATCGGGGCGTCGCCCAGGGCGGTGGTCTTGCCATCGGCCCGGGGCGCGGGGTCCAGGGACAGTTCGCCCGGCAGGTGTCCCAGCGGGCGGGCCCCGCCGGCGAAGGCGAAGACCTCGACGTCGGCGGCGTCGGAAAGCTTGGCCAGTTCGTTCTTCGCCAGCCGCAACTGCAAGGTGGCGGCGTGAATCCGCGAAACGGCATCGGCCTCGCCGGTGGAGTCGGTCTTGCCGGTGGGCACGTCGCGCCGCTGCATGGAGCCCGAGGTGTCCAGCCCGATCAGCACAGCCGGGCGTATGTATTCCTCCAGCTGGTAGTTCAGCTCCGGCCGCAGGGTCGTCACGACGATGAGGAGGACGACGGCCAGGCGCAGGGCCAGCAGCACAGCCGGCCAGGGGCGCTTCAGCGGCATGGTGATGCGGGCGTAGCTTCGGATGGCCCAGATGACGGTGCAGGCGCCGACGGCGACCAGCCCCCCTCCGACCGGGGCGTACATGACCGCCAGGGCCAGGGCCCCGACGAGGCTGCCGCGCAGGGCGAGCCCCAGCAGCCCGCGGCGGCCGGGCAGCTCGGGATGCAGCAGGGCGTTGGCGCCGGCGGCCGCGGCGACCAGCGGACCGGCCAGCAGGACCGCGATGGCCAGGAGGATGGCCGTGACGGGCTCGTGGCGGGCGAGGAGGTCCCGCACGATCTGGACGATCTCCCACAGCAACAGCGCCGCCGCCGCGATGACCAGCAGCACCGGCCAGGCCGGAGGGTTCAGGACGAAGTTGGCGAGCATGTCGGTCATTACCCGGTGCGATTTTATCGCCTCCCGGTTCGCTGGGGTATAGAAAGCGCGAAGGAAAAGAGATGGGTGCCGCGGATAGATGGGACACGCGGGGGGTTCGTGGTGGGATCGGAAGACCGACGGACTCAGTCCGCTGGCGTTGGGGACATCCAGATATTGGGATTCCTCCTGGGGTTGGGGTATAATTGCGGGACAACCCCTAACATCAGTACGAGGAGAGACTATGGACCTTCAGGGCAGCAAGACACAGCAGAACCTGGCGGCGGCGTTTGCGGGCGAATCGCAGGCGCGCAACAAGTACAGCTTCTTTGCCTCGACGGCAAAGAAGGAAGGCTTCGAGCAGATCGCGGCGATCTTTACCGAGACGGCCGAGGAAGAGAAGCAGCACGCCAAGCTGCTACTGAGACTTCTGGGCGGCGTGGGCGAGACGGCGGCCAACCTGCAGGCCGCGGCCAGCGGCGAGAACAAGGAATGGACCGACATGTATCCCACGATGGCCAAGACGGCCCGCGAAGAGGGCTTCGAGGACATCGCCCGCCTGTTCGACGGCCTGGGCAAGATCGAGAAAGAGCACGAGGCCCGCTACGCCAAGCTCCTCAAGAGCTTCCAGGACGGCGCCCTGTTCTCCAAGCCCGCCAAGGTGAAGTGGCATTGCCGCGAGTGCGGCTTCGTGTGCGAAAGCGCCAAGGCCCCGCCGCAATGCCCCATCTGCAAGCACCCGCAGAGCTATTTCGAGATGGCGGCCGACAACTTCTAGGTCTCTATCGCGGGGCGGTGGCCTTCCCAGGCCGCCGCCCTCACAGCGTTTCCTGGTGGCGGCCAGGAAAGGCCGCCACCCATGAAAGGCCCCGGCTCGACGCCGGGGCTTTTCATTGGCCCGCGGATCTGCCGTTTCGAGGGCCTCGCGAAACGGCGTAGATCGGCTGCCTACAATGGCATCGACCGCAGGAGCCGTCCGCCGTTTCCCGGAGCACTCGATGCAGAACCTGAAGATCAAGGCATTACTGGTAGAGGACAACCCCGGCGACGCATCGCTGCTGCGCCTCTCTCTCAAGGGCCTGCCCGCCCAGGTGGACCTTCAGCACGTGGACCAGCTGAGCCTGGCCGTCGTCCGCCTGCAGTCGGACCCGCCGGAGGTGCTGCTGCTGGACCTCAACCTCCCCGACAGCAGCGGCCTGGAAACCGTCAGCCGCGCCCAGAAGGCGTCGCCGCAGGTGCCCATCGTGGTCTTGACCGGCGGCGATGACGAGGCCGTCGGGATGGAGGCCGTTCGACGCGGCGCGCAGGACTACCTCGTCAAGGGCCAGGCCGATGGCCGCCAAGTCATCCGCGCCATCCGCTACGCCATGGAACGCAAGCGGGCCGAGGTCGCCCTTCGCCAGGCCAACGACCTGCTCGAACTCCGCGTCCGCCAGCGTACAGCCGAGCTCGAAAGCTCCGTCACCATCCTGGGCGAAGAGGTGTCCGAGCGCACGCGGGCCGAGCACCAGGCCATGGACGTGCAGGACCGCTTCCGCCTGATGACCGAGGCCATGCCCGCGGTCTTCTGGATCATCTCCGACGACCTCTCGCAGATGCACTACGTCAGCCACGCCTACGAGGAAATCTGGGGCCGCCCCTGCCAGAGCCTGTACGAGCGTCCGTCATCTTGGCGCGATGGCGTGCACCCCGACGACCGCGAGCGCGTGTGCCGCAAGGCGGATGCTTTGATTCGCGAGGCCCGCCAGCGCAAGGTGGCCCCCATCATCGACTTCTTCCGCATCCGCCGCTCCGACGACACGACCATCGCCGTGGTCGGCCAGGGCATCCCCGTCTACGATGGAGACGAGCTTCGGTACTTCGCGGGCATGGTGCAGCGGCAGGACGTGTTCATGGCCGGCGGCGACGAAGCCGTCATCCGCATCGACCCCGACGGCTGCATCCGCAGCTGGAACCCCGCGGCGGAAAAGCTCTTCCACATTCAGGCCGACCAGGCCATCGGCGAACCCGCCTCCGTCCGTGTCGGCCAACACCTCGGCCGCCTGCGATCCCTGATCGGCCGCAGCCGCAAGTGCAAGGCCGGCTGAGCCGGCAATGCAGGTGGCGGCCTTAGCAGCATGGGTGGCGGCCTCCCTGCCTCCGGCAGGCAAGCCCATGCTGCCCCCTCCGCTTTGCAGCCCACCCTGGGCCAGGACGCCAGCCTTCGGGGTTGGGGGAATACGGGACATCCATCATGACACCATCGACACCCCGGGTTTGTCCTGCTGTACTAGATCGATGCGGGTCGCCAAGGCTAGCGGGTGACGTGGGTAATCCGGTGCCATGATCACTGAAGTGGCCCTGCCGGGAGACAGGGCAAAAAAAGACGCCCGAAGAGCCTAAGCTCGACGGGCGTGCCCCGACCCGATTCTGTTCTGAGAGTAAACGCGGTCTATTTACATTGTCGAGAGATTCCGGGCGGCCTCAATCGGTGGTTTTACTGCAAATGCTATAGGGGTTTTTACTCATTCAACACCCTCAACTGTGTGCCCGATCGACTTCAATGGCGAGTCAGGCGGCCCGTCCAGGCCGCATCCACCGATTCCGGCGAGCCCGGCGGTGCTTGCGCATCTTGACGACCACCGCGGGGTTCACGATCGCCAGCCTCAGCACCTCCTGCACGGTCCGGGCGAACTCGAACTTGACGGTCTTGCGGACTTC
>CAZTVF010000096.1:0-20943 GCA_964616985.1 uncultured Planctomycetaceae bacterium | reverse complement strand
TGGGCTTCATCGCCATGAGCATCATCCTGCCGATCTTCAAGATGTCCAGCCTGGTGAAATGATGATGGAGAACTCTCGGTGAAATAATGTTGAGACATGTCCGGGCCGTCGGCCGCGGAGGCTTCAGCCTCATTGAATTGGCGGTATCGACGGCGATCATCGGCATCGGCGTGCTGGCCTTGATGTCGGACATCGGCAACGGTAGCCGGGCCAACGGCGAGGCCCGCGAGATGTCGCGCGGCGTCTTTCTGGCCCAGGAAATCCGTGAGTGGACGCTCCGCCTGCCGTTCAAGGACCCCGACGCCGCCGACGCCAACAACGCCCCCGGCCCCGACGGCACCGATCCGCAGACCTTCGTCGATGACCTCGACGACCTCACGAACGTCACCTTCACCCAGCCCCGCGACGGCCGCGGAGTCGCCATCACTGAGCTCGCCAACTGGTCGCAGTCGATCACCCTGACGTGGCGCGATCCCGACAACCTCGCCGGACCGGCCGCCACGGCAGGCTCCACCAACGTTGTCAACGTCCAGGTCGTCGTCAAGAACCGCGGCGTCCCCGTGCTGACCACGAGTTGGCTCGTGGCCCGGAGGAACTGACATGAACCGCACACCCTCATTCAATCGATCCTGCCCCGGCGCGGCCAGCCCAGGCGACGCCGCTGAAAGAGCATCCCTGTGCCGGCGCCCTCTCCCCGGTCGCGGCGGCTCGGTCTACATCCTGGCGATGGTCTTCATCGCGATCTTCTCGGCGCTGGCGGTGGGCTTCGTCTCGGCGACCACTTTGGGCATTCGCGCCAGCGGCAACCACCGCGCGGCGATGGACGCCCAACTGGCGGCCGAGAGCGGCCTGTCCTTCATGCTCCAGCGGTTGGGCAACATCCGCCTGCCGGGGACGACGACGCAGGCGACGTTCCTGGCCAACCTGCAGGCGGCGATGGCGGCCGACATGGGCGGCACGGCCAACCTCGCCGGCGGCGCCATCGCGATCGAGGGCAACGCCGTGCAGGTGCCCGCCATTTCCCTGGGCAGCGGCGCCTTCACCGCGGCCGTTTCCTGCAAGGACGCCAACCACGCCACCATCCGCGTGGAAGGCACATCGGGCGGCCTGACGCGGCGGGTCGAGATGGACCTCGATCTCTCCAGTCGCCGGGCCGGCGCGTTCGATTTCGGCCTGGCCTCTCGCGGCCGCATCGAGATCTCGGGAAGCTCGCAGATCGTGGGCGTGAACAACCCCGCCGAGGCGAGCGTCATCTCCGTCACCAGCAACGTGTACCCGGCCATCAGCATCAGCGGCAACGTGATCGTCAGCGGCGACCTCAGCGTGTCAGGCCAGAACTGCTACGTCGACATCAGCGGCACGCCAACGATCGCCGGCTCGAGCAACCCCGCCATCATCGCCCAGCACATCCACGCGGGCGTGACCCCGCCGGACTTCCCAGCCATCGATGTGGCGCCGCTGGCAGCGCTGGCCACTAACGTCGTCAACAGTTCCACCGACATCAGCCAGAAGGGAACCGTCTTCAAGAACATCCGCATCGCCGCGGGGACGAACCCCACTTTCAGCAGCGACATCGAGATCCAGGGCGTGGTCTACATCGAGGCGCCCAACAACGTCCGCTTCGAAGGCCAGACGACGCTGCGGGGCATGATCGTCACCGAGCCCAACGTCGCGGCCGTCGACAACTGCCAGATCCACTTCGCCGGCCACGTCGATGCCTACGGCGTCGAGACGCTGCCGACGACGGCGGAGTTCGCGGCCGTGCGGCAGCAGACGGGCACGTTCATCGTGGCCCCGGGCTTTGGCGTCACCTTCGCCGGAAGCTTCAGCGCCATCAACGGCAGCATCGCCGCCGACCAGCTCACCTTCACCGGCACGGCCGAGGGCGTGGTGCAGGGCTCGGTGATCGGCCTGGCCGACCGGCCCACGAGCATCGGCGGCAACGTGGAGATCAACGTGGACCGCGCCCACGCCGACAGCGACCCTGCCGGCTTCATCAACCCCAAGGCCCTCACGCCCGATCCCGACACCTATCGCGAGGTCACCCACTGACATGCCCCGACGCAAGCGACAATCCGCGTTCACGCTGGTGGAGGTGCTGATGAGCATGGCCATCCTGGCGCTGCTGATGACGGCGATGGGGGCGGCCGTCAAGACGGCGACGCAGGGCTACAGCGAGAACGAGAAACTGACCAACATGACGCAGGCCGGCCGAAGCGTGCTGGGGCGCATCACCCGCGATATCCGCTCGTGCGACGCCGTCGATGCCAACAGCACGAAGATCACGATCATCCCCGCCGACGCCAACGGCCCGCAGCAAATACAGTACGAGTTCACCGGCGGCACGCTGTACTACCGGCGGACGGTGGGCGGCGTGACGACCAGTTCGGTGCTGCTGGGGCCCAGCGGCAACGTGAGCATCTCCAGCCTCGCCATCTCCACCACCGCCGGCACGGACTGGAAGAAGCTCCCCTGCATCACCGACATCAGCCTGCGGCTCACCGTCAAGGTCGGCGGCGAGACCATGACCGTAAGCTCGTCCGCCGCGCCGCGGCGAAACCAGAGCTGGTGAGAACGCCTGCTCCACCTTGACCTCTCCTTCGCCTTACCCGACAATGCCGGCCATGGGAACTGTCTCTTCGCCGCGCATGCTGATCATCGTGCCGGCCTACAACGAAAGCGCTTCGCTGGCAGCGACGCTGGCGAGCCTCAAGTCGCTGACCTTGCCGCATGACGTGGTGGTGGTGAGCGACGGCTCGACCGACGCGACGGCCGACATCGCGCGCGCGGGCGGCGCCATCGTGCTCGACCTGGCCTGCAACATGGGCGTCGGGGCGGCGATGCAGGCGGGGTACCAGTTCGCTTACGAGAATGATTACGACATCGCGGTGCAGTTCGACGGCGACGGCCAGCACCGCGCCGACCAGATCGAGTCGCTTATCGCGCCGGTGGCAAGCGGCGATTCGCATATGTGCATCGGCTCGCGCTGTCTGGGCGAGAAGGATTACGACTTCCCCCTGGAACGCCGCCTGGGCAGCCGGCTGCTGGCGGCCCTGGTGTCGGGCCTGCTGCGGCGGAAGTTCACCGACCCCACCAGCGGCTTCCGTGCGGCGGGGCGGCGGGCCATCCGGTTCTTCAGCCGCCACTATCCGCAGGCGTGGCTGGGCGACACGGTCGAGGCCCTGGTGGAACTCTCGCGACACGGTTACCGCGTGGTCGAGGTGCCCGCCAAGATGCTGCCGCGACAGGGCGGCCAAAGTGCGGCCGGGCTGCTCAAGGGCCTCCTGCACACGCTGCGGATCACGGTGGCAGTGCTGATCGACTGCCTCGAACGCAAATTCGAAGACGAAACGGCGGGTGAACCATGAGGATCGTTGCGGCTGACAACTTGGTCTTCTCACACCAGGGGCTGATCTTCCTGCTGGCGGCGGTGCTGGTGGCGGGCGTGATCATCGAGTTGATCCGCCGCCGCTTCCTGCGGGAATCGTACGCGATGCTGTGGCTGGCATTCGCGGCGGTGCTGATGGTGTTCGGGCTGGCGCCGGGGCTGCTGTTCTGGCTGTCCAAGGCGCTCGACCTGTACTACCTCACGCTGGCGTTCGGCGTGGCGTTCGGCTTCCTGACGATCATCGTGCTGCAGTATTCCGTCGTGCTCTCGCGGCGGACGGAAGAGAACCGCCAGGTCGTGCAGCGCCTGGCCCTGCTGCAGGAGAAGATCGAGCGGCTCCAGAAGCAGATCGACGAGTCCAAGGCCAAGGAGGACGCGAAATGAAAGTGGTGATCCTGGCGGGCGGGTTCGGCAGCCGGCTGGCCGAGGAATCGGTCTCCCGGCCCAAGCCGATGGTCGAGATCGGCTCTCGCCCGATGCTGTGGCACATCATGAAGATCTACTCCGCCCAGGGCTTCAACGACTTCATCGTGTGCCTGGGCTACAAGGGCTACATGATCAAGGAGTACTTCGCCAACTACGCCCTGCACATGAGCGACTTCACGGTGGACCTGGCCGCCAACAAGATCCAGGTCCATCAGAGCTATGCCGAGCCCTGGAAGGTGACGCTGGTGGACACCGGCGAGAGCACCATGACCGGCGGGCGCATCAAGCGCGTGCGGCAGTATCTCGGCGACGAGGACTTCTGCCTCACCTACGGCGACGGGGTGGCCGACGTCAAGCTCGCCGACCTCATCGCCTTCCACCGTCGCCAGGGGCGCCTCGTCACGCTGACGGCCGTGCAGCCGCCCGGCCGCTTCGGCAGCATCCGCCTGGAGCAGGACCGCGTGGAGGAATTCCTGGAAAAGCCGCTCGGAGACGGCGGGTGGATCAACGGCGGGTTCTTCGTGCTCTCGCCGCGGGTGATCGACTACATCGACGGCGACGCGACCTCCTGGGAAGCCGCCCCCCTGCGGCGACTGACCGAGGAAGGCCAGGTCTCCGCCTTCAAGCACTCCGGCTTCTGGATGCCCATGGACACCCTCCGCGACAAGACCTACCTCGAAAGCCTCTGGGCCAAGGGCGAGGCCCCCTGGAAGACCTGGTGAGGCCGAGTCGCGCGATACCGCGAGTCATCAAGCCGCCGGTCCACGTCCGGTGCCACCCCCAAAGTTGTGGTTCGTCACGGATCAGCGGGGACAAGACAATGCTGCCATTCCACGTACCCCATTCATCATGACGGTCCATGCGCTCGGGAGAAGAAGCAGCGAACCGCAGAACCGCAGAACAAGGAATCTTGAATATCGAAGCGAAAGACGCATGGATCGCGGGTCTTTCCCTTCGGAGTTCTGCTGTTCGGTGTTCGGAGTTCTGCGGTTCGCTGCTTCTCAGTTGTCGCCGGCGGGTTCCGCACTTTACGCACAAACTCGTTTGGGGGGCAGAGAGTAACCACCGGCTCCGGTGCCTGTCATGGCCGGCTGCGTGACAATTCGGATGCTTGGCCGAGGCGTGCCTAAAGACAGCCGGAGTGACTCCCTGGCCGCCGCACCTTTGCCGCCAGCCAGTCGCGCGTCACCGGCGTGACGGCGAACGCCGCGGCCCACGCCAGCAGCATCACCCCCGCCAACGAGGCCACGGACGCCCCGGCGGACAATCCGCTCGGAATGACCAGCCACGCCGCCACCGCCACCGCCCCGCCGGCCACGAGAGGCATGGCCGCGTCATAGAGGAACTTCCATGACCCCTCGCCGCCCAGCAGCCGCCGGTGCGTCAGGGGAATGCTCACCGCCAGGGCGATCACGTTGGGGATTGTCCACGCGGCCGCCGCGCCGGCAGCGCCCCACACCGCCGTCATCACCACCAGGCACGGCGCCAGCACCAAGGCCGCCAGCACGTTGGCGCCCAGCGGCAGCTTCGTCCACCCGCTGCCCAGTTGCAGTGAGTACGGCACCGTCGCCAGGCCGTTGACGGCCATGCCGATCACCAGCAGCGACAGCAGCGGCGCGGCATTGGCGGCTGCGTGCGGATTGTTCGACCACAGCGTCCACAGCCACAGGATCGGGTAGGAGAAGACGCACAGCACCGCCGCCGCCGGCAGCACCAGGGCGGCCAGCGCCTGGTTCGACCGGTGATACAGCAGCGAGACCTGCTGCGCATCGCCGCTGGTCAGCAGCTGGGTGAATCGCGGGAACAGCGTCGTGAAGAACGGGGCCGTCAGCCGCTGCAGCGTCGTCGCCGCGGTGGTGGCCAGGCCGTAGTAACCGAACCATTCCAGCGACAGCATGCGGCTGAGGATGACCTTGTCGACCTGGCTGATGACGACGGCCGAGATCGTGATGCCCATGTTGCCGGCGGCGAAGTAGCGGAGCGACTTGAGCATGCCCAGGTCGAACCGCGCCCGCCCCTGGGCCTTGGGCAGGCTGCGCCACAGCAGCAGGCCCGCCAGGGCCGAATGCAGCGCCGCCGTCGCCGCCTGCCAGGCGAAAAAGCACGTCACCGAAGGCTCGATCAGCCACAACGCCCCCACCACGCCGCCGAATCGCACGGCGAACATCGCCATGTTCAAGGCCGCCAGCGACACCTGCCGCCCCAGGCCCATCAGCCCCGACGTATACAGCACCAGCGGCAGCTGCGCCGCCAGCGTCGCGCCCATCAGCACCAGGGCCACGCGCACCTCGCCCAGCGAGAGCGTCTTGGGCGGCTGGATCCACTGCGAGATCAGCCCGCACGAGGCGGCCAGGGCGACGAACACGCCCAGGGCGATCAGGCCATACAGCGCCTCGGTCGTGCGCAGCAGGTTGCGCATGGTGGCCGCCCCGCCCTCGCCGGCCGACAGGCGGGCCAGTTCGCGGCTCAGCGTGGGGCCCATGCCCAGGTCCAGCGGCGAGAGCAGGCCCTGGAACATCATGTACAGCAGGAACAGGCCGTACCCCTCGGCCCCGATGAAGCGGACGTAGAACGGCACGGCCGCCAGGCCCACGAGCATCGTCCAGCCGTTGCTGGCCAGATTGGCCGCGAGGTGGCGTTTGACGGGGCTGCTCATGCGGGCCTCCGCCGCAGCCAGGCGGTGAACCGCGGCAAGGCCCCTTCGCAAACGATGGCGGCGAAGACCAGCCAGCATCGCAGCGGCAACAGCACGACCGTCAGCGCGCCCAGCAGCACCCGCTGCCGCCGGCCTGCGACCAGCCGCCGCAGGATGTGAAGATGGTGGCGGATGAAGCGCCCCACCAGCACCGGCCCCCGCGCGGGCGTCAGGGCCAGGTTGAGCTTGCGGAAGTACGAGTGCCAGTCGCCGAAGTCGCCCAGCCGCCGCATGGAGAACAGCTCCTGCGGGACGCAGGCGAAGGCGCCGCGGAGGGACATCTCAGCCAGCGTGAGGTTGTCCGGGCCCAGCGACATGCGGAACGGCACCTGGCGGATGGCGTCGGTGCGGTGCAGGCCGTAGATGATGTACGACGTGTGCCGCCAGATCACGCGGAGATAGCGGCGGGCCTGGCCCAGGCCGCGGGTGTCGAGGCGGTCGGAAAGGTGCGAGATCGGCTTGTCGGCGGCGTCGATGATCGCGGCGAACGGGTAGCACAGCACGACGGAGGGGTCGGCCTCCATCACCGCAACGCAGCGGGAGAGGAAATCCGGCGCCCAGAGGTCGTGGCAGCTGGCCCACATGAAGTACCTGCCCGCGGCCAGGCGACGCACCTGCTTGAAATTGCCCACGCCCCCGAGGTTCCGCGGATTGCAGTGGTATCGCACGCGGCCGTCGCGGGCGGCATATTCGCGGGCGATTGCGGCCGTGCTGTCGGTGGATGCGTTGTCGCTGACGATGATCTCGAGGTGGTGGTGATCCTGTGCCAGGAGCGAATCCATGGTCTGGCGGAGGTAGCGTTCGCCGTTGTACACGGCCAGGCCAATCGATACGAGCGGTGTCGTTTGTGGATCAGTCATCGTGAGTCAGCCATGCGGTCGTGCGGCCGGTCAGGCGATGCCCAGCACCTCGCGCAGCGCCTTGCAGACGTACGCGACGTCGGACTCGGTGATGTTCAGCCCGCAGGGCAGGTTCATGCCATACGGGCTCAGGCGGTAGCTGACCTTGTTTTCACGCTGGGCCACGTGCGTCTGCGGCAGCGCCTCGTAGGCCGGCAACGAGCTCAGCGGGTAGAAGAAAGGCCGGCAGTCGATGTTTCGCTTCGACATCTCGGCCATGAGCTTTTCCTTGTCCATGCCGTACTGCGGCGAGACCAGGACGGTGACCATCCAATACGTGTTCCACACGCCGTCGGGCTCGGCGTTGAGCCTCAGGCCTGCGTGGCCGAGCTGGCGGGCGTACCAGTCGAATATCTGGCGCTTGCGGGCGAGAAGCTCTTCCACGCGCTCGAGCTGGGCCAGCCCCAGCGCCGCCTGCATGCTGGACATCTTGTACTTGTACGCCACCTCGCTGTTCCAGAACATGCGGTCGCCGGGCTTGCGGCCGTGGTCGCGGAGGAACGCCGCCTGGTCGTACAGGTCCTTGCGATCGGTGACGAGCATGCCGCCCTCGCCGGTAGTGAGGGTCTTGCTGCCGTGAAAGCTGAAGACGCCCGCGGCGCCGAAGCTGCCCGCGCGGCGGCCGCGGTACCGGGAGCCCAGGGCCTCGGCCGCATCCTCGATCACCGCGATGTCGTGCTTGTCGGCGATGGCCTGGATCGCGTCCATGTCCGGCAGGCCGCCGTAGAGATCGACGGGGATGACGGCCTTGGTGCGCGGCGAGATGCATCGCTCGAACGACTCGGCCGAGAGGCACCAGCTGTTCTCGTCGACGTCGGCGAAGATGGGCGTGGCCCCGACATAATCGATCGGGGCGGCCGTGGCGATCCACGTGATGTCGGGCACGATCACCTCGTCGCCCTGGCCCACGCCCAGGGCGGCCAGCGCCAGGTGGATCGCCGACGTGCACGAGGGCAGCGCCATCGCGTACCGCGCGCCGGTGAATTCGGCGAAGGCCTTCTCAAAGCGGTCGTGATACATGTTCGCGTTGGCGTACCACGCGTTGCGGGCCGCGTCGGCGACGTAGTCCACTTCCTTCTGCGTGATCCACGGCCCGGAGACTCGTATGCGTTCCATGGCAACTAGTCCTTGATGCACTTGAGGTAGCCGTTGGGCGCCACCGTGATCAGCAGCTTGTTCTGGATCTCCACGTCGATCTCGAAGCGGCCGCTGGTCTTGAGGAACTCCTTCACGGCCGTCATGGGGTTATTGCCCACGCTCCAGGGGCGGTCCTTGACGAACTCGCGCGGCATGTCCTCGATGACCGTGTCGAACACCACCGCGTAGCTGCCCGCCTTGACCAGCGGCGAGTACAGCTGCAGCTCGCGCAGCACGTGGTCGTGCGTGTGGTTGCTGTCCAGCACGAGCATGACGCGCTGGTAGCGGGCGGCGAAGTCGAAGACCTGCGCGGCGACGCCCTCGTCGATCGACGAGCCCTGGATCATCGTGATCCGATTGAACATCGGGTGCTTCTCGATCTCGGCGCGGTTGTGCGGGCGGATGTCGATGTCCAGCCCCAGCACGTGGCCGTTGCCGCCCAGCAGCTCCAGCATCGAGGCGTAGAAGATCAGCGAGCCGCCGCGGGCGATGCCCGTCTCGACGATCAGGTCCGGCTGCACCTTCCACACCAGTTCCTGCATCGCCACGATGTCCTGGGGGAACTGGATGATCGGGCGACCCATCCACGTGAAGTGATACGAATACTCCTGCTTCGACGCGGCCTGGAACCACGTTCGCGTGGCGTCCTGAAGCGGCTGGTCCTGGCCCATCTGGGCGATGCGGCGGCGATTGTCCTGCTCGAACGTGTCCATGGTCATCCTTTGGCATCCAGCCGGTTGATCTGCACGCGAACTTCGTATTTCTGCCCGCCCTCGACGAACCACGCCGCGGGGTGCGGCAGGAACGTGCGGGCTCGCAGCAGGTTCAGCAGTTCCCGCGCGGTGTACTTGCGGTCCAGGTCGATCTGCGACGCCGCCTCCAGTTCGGCGGCCTTGTGGAAGCTCCCCTGCCACAGCTGCTGCTCGACGCGGGGAATGTCCCCCGTCAATATCTGGGGGAAGCTTCGCTTGAACAGGGCGACGATCTCCTCCTGCGCCTTGAGGTAGAGCGTCTTGCCCGTGTCCTCCCAGGTCGTGGCGATGGCGGCCTGGAAGGCGATGTCGCCGTCGTCGACGCCCTCGGTGACGAAATGCAGCGTCACGCCGAAGGGCGACTCCTCCACCAGCGACCAGAAATTGTAATGCTTGCCGCGGTTGCGCGGCAGCAGGCTGGGGTGGAAATTCAGGCACCCCAGGCGCGGCAGCGAGATCAGCGGCTGCTTGATGATGTGCGGCCACCACGCCAGAACGACCAGGTCCAGCCCCAGGCCCTGCAGGCGCTCCAGCACGGATGGATTCTTCAGCTGCCCGGCCGGAAAGACGAGCGAACTGTCCAGGCCGCACGCGTCGATCATGCGGCGGTTGAGGGCGGGGTCGGCCTGGGGGTCGTAGGCAATGAAGGCGGGGCGCACGCCCGACTCGGCCATGAACCTCGCCACCTCCAGGCCCACCATGCCCGTGGCGGCAAGGCCGATGTTGCGGACGGGTTGTATCGCGTCGGCCATGCTCACGCCCTCCCCTGGAAGTCGGCGAAGGCCCGGTCGCGCGGCGAGAGGATCGGCTCGGACACCGGCCAGTCGATGCCGAAGGCGGGGTCGTTCCAGCGCACGCCGCGTGCGAGGTCGGCGTGGTAGGGCTCGGTCATCTGGTAGAACAGTTCCGACTCGTCGGCCAGCGTCACGAAGCCATGTGCGACGCCCTGGGGGATGTACAGCGTGCGGCGATTGGCGGCGGAGAGTTCGACGGCGACCCACTTCTTGAACGTCCGCGACGACTCCCGCAGGTCCAGGATCACGTCCAGCACCGCGCCCATCGTGCAGCGGACCAGCTTGATCTCCTCGTGCGGGTCGGCCTGGTAGTGCATCCCGCGCAGCGTGCCCTTGCGGGCGTTGAACGACATGCTCTGCTGCACGAACGCGGTAGCCAGCCCGCGGGCGGTGAATTCCTCAATGCAGAAGGTCCGCGCGAAAAAGCCCCGCTCGTCGCCCAGCCGCTGGGGCTCGATCACGTACGTCCCGCCGATCTGCGTCTCGCTGAAGATCAACGGATGATCTCCAGTTCCGGGATCGGCACGACGAACCGGCCGCCCCACGCGCGGATGCCGGCCATCTGCTGCATGATCTCTTCCTTGATGTTCCACGGCAGGACCATAACATAGTCCGGCCGCTCCTGGGCGATCTTCTCTACGGGGTGGATCGGGATGCCCACGCCCGGCAGGTACCGCCCCTGCTTGTAGACGTTGCGGTCGACGGTGAAGTCGATGAAGTCCGTGCGGATGCCGCAATAGTTCAGCAGCGTGTTTCCCTTGGCCGGGGCGCCGTAGCCGGCGATCCGCTTGCCCTCGCGCTTCGCCTGGATCAGGAACTCCAGCAGGTCGTGCTTGATCTTCTGGACCTTGGGGGCGAAGGTGCGATAGGTCTCGAGGCGGTCGAGCCCCTGGGCCCGCTCCAGCTCCAGCAGGGCCGCCACCCGCGGCGTCGGGGGCCGGCGGGAACCGTCGTGGCAGCCGTAGATCCGCAGCGACCCGCCGTGCGTGGGCAGCTCTTCCACATCGAACAGCTGCAGGCCGTGCGCGGCGAAAATCTTCTGCACCGTGCCGAAGGAATAGTACGAGAAGTGCTCGTGGTAGATCGTGTCGAACTGCGTCTGCTGCATCATCCGCAGCAGGTGCGGGAACTCCATCGTGAACAGGCCCTTGTCGGCCAGCAGGATCCGCATGCCCTCGACGAAGTCATTGAGGTCCGGCACGTGGGCGAGCACGTTGTTGCCGACCAGCAGGTCGGCCCGCTTGCCGCGTGCGACGAGGTCCCTGGCCGTCTTGACGCCGAAGAAGACCGTCTCGGTGGGGATGCCCTTGTCGATGGCCATCTGGGCGACGTTCTTCGCCGGCTCGATGCCCAGCACGGGAATGCCCTTGGCCTTGAAGTATTGCAGCAGGTAGCCGTCGTTGCTGGCCAGCTCGATGACGCTGGAGCCGCCGGTCAGGTCGAACCGCTTGATCATCGTCTCCACGTAGACGCGCGAGTGCTGCAGCCAGCCCTCCGAACAGGACGAGAAGTAGGCGTACTCGCTGAAGATCTGCTCGGGGGTCTCGAATTCCTGCAGCTGCACCAGCAGGCAGCGGCTGCACGTGTGGACGTGAAGCGGGTAGAAGCGCTCCATCTTGCCCAGGTCCTCGGCGCGGAGGAAGCTGTTGGACGGGGGCGACATGCCCAGGTCCACGAAGGTCTCCGTCAGCGCCTCGCCGCAGAATCGACAGACTGGTTCAGCCATTCTCAAACGTCTCCTTTTTCGAACCTTGGGTGGCGGCCTTCCCAGGCCGCCGCCAGGCGTCACGCCATTATGTCGGGGGCGGCCTTCCTGCTTCCGCCAGGCAAGCCCAGGCCGCCGCCAGGCGTCACGCCATCTCGGCGTACTTGCGAATCTGCCTCAGGCACAACTCGCGGGCATCCTGCCCGTT
Organism: uncultured Planctomycetaceae bacterium; assembly: GCA_964616985.1. GTDB lineage: Bacteria > Planctomycetota > Phycisphaerae > SM23-33 > SM23-33 > CAZTVF01. The sequence goes on along the minus strand of CAZTVF010000096.1, from coordinate 8,939 downwards.
GCGGAACCGCTTGTGCCAGTCCACCACCCACTCCAGCGCCCGCTGCACGTCCAGCCGCGGCGACCACCCCAGCCGCTCGTGCGACTTGCTGCAGTCCAGCCGCAGGTACGACGCCTCGTGCGGGTGCAGGCCGCCATCCACTTCCCACCGCGCGCCGTCGCCCCACAGGGCCGTCAGCCGCGTGGCAATCTCGCTCACCGGCAGGGCGTCGCGCTCGAGGGGGCCGAAATTCCACCCCTCGGCGAAGTCCGCCCCGCCCGCGAACAGCTTCTGCGCCAACAGCAGGTAGCCGCCCAGCGGCTCCAGCACGTGCTGCCACGGCCGCACCGCCAGCGGGTTTCGAACCACCACCGCCCGCCCGCATTCGATCGCGCGGATGCAGTCGGGCGCGAGCCGGTCGACGGCCCAGTCGCCCCCGCCGATCACGTTGCCCGCCCGGGCCGAGGCCACGGCCGTGCCCGTGCCCTCGGCGAAGAACGACCGCCGGTAGGCGGCGGTGACCAGTTCAGCGCACCCCTTGGAACTGCTGTAGGGGTCGTAGCCGCCCATGGCGTCGACCTCGCGGCAGCTGCGGACCAGGTCGTTGTTCTCGTAGCACTTGTCGCTGGTGACGTTCACCACCGCCCGCACGCCGCCCGCCTGCCGCACGGCCTCCAGCACGTTCACCGTGCCCAGGACGTTGGTGGCGTAGGTCTCGACGGGGCTGCGATAGGAGACGCGGACCAGCGACTGGGCCGCCAGGTGGAACACCACGACCGGCCGGTACGCCCGCATGATCTCCAGCAGGGCCTCCAGGTCGCGGACATCGGCCTGCACGCTGACGAGCCCCTCGCCCACGTGGGCGGCGTCGAAGAGGCTGGGCTGCGTCGGCGGGGCCAGGGCATAACCCACGACGCTGGCCCCCAGTTCGCGCAGCCAAAGGCTCAGCCACGAGCCCTTGAAGCCCGTATGCCCGGTCACCAGGACGCACTTGCCGCCCCAGAAGGCCTTCATCTGTTCCAGATAGGTCATCATCCCGCCCCAGATTAACCCATCGCAGGGCAAGATTCATGCCTTTTTGTGCTACTTCATCAGCCCGATGCTCCGCTGCAGGACGCTGATGAACTTGGCGTCGGGCTTGGGGGCGGCCTGTTCGGCCTTGAGTGCGTCCTCGAGGGCAGGCTTGACACGGGCGTCGGAAGACACGGCCAGGCCGGCAGCGACGGCGACGCGGAGGGTCGGATCCTTCAGGAAGCCCAGCATCGCGTCCACCAGCGGGTCGCTGGCTTTGCCCTTCAGGTGCGGCGAGAGCACCTCGATCAGCGTCACCCGCGCCAGCACCGGAGCGTTGGCGTCCTTGAGCATTTCCATTGCCGCCGCGGGGCCCGCGGGGTCCTTGATCTCGCACAGCGCGCGGACGGCAGCGACGCACGCCGCGCGGTCGGCGCCGAACGCCTTCGTCCGCAGCACGGGGATCGCCGCGGGGCCGATGCGCCCGACGGCGACGTAGGCGGCCCAGGCCAGCGTGTTCTTGGGCTCGGCCGCCACGGCGACGAGCTTGTCCGCCAAGTCCCCGTTGGCCGGCGAGACGGCGTCCAGGGCCAGCTTGCGGGCCAGCCAGTCGTTGCCATCGAGCAGCGTCGCGAGCGTCTGCGAGTCTGCCGGAGTCGCAGCCAGCAGCGCCGCGACGGCGAAGTAGCGGGCCTGGGCCGTGGCGTTGGCATCGGCGGCCTGGGCCACGAGCTCGTCCCTGGACTTCCTGGCGAGCCCGGCCGGCGGGGCGAGCTTGCGGAACTCCGCCAGCGTTCGGGCGGCGGCCAGGGGTCTGCCCCCGTCCTCGACGGGGCTATTGAGCATGAGGATGTCGCCCTGTGCAAACGTGGCGACGGTGCGGTCGAAGTACTTCGCCGTCGGCAGGTCGCCCGTGAGGCACTTGAACGCCTTGGGCCACGTGGCCAGCACCAGCGGCGGCGTCACGCCCGCCCCGGCCACCTGCCCCATGTTCATCTGGTCGTAGGGGCCCGTGGCCGTGTAGCACAGCGGGTAGGTGTGCTCGGGGATCAGCAGGATGTCGGGGAAACGCCGGTAGAGCTCCTGCCACTGCTCGGCGCTCATGAGTTCCTTGTAGGGCTTGAACTGGCCGTTCTGCTGCTTGGGCCACCATGACTTTTCCTCGTCCGTCTTGGGATAGCGGAGGTTGTGATTGGTATCGATGTAAAACAGCGTGCAGCCCCAGCGGTCCTTGGCGTACTTGATCTTGCCGGCGAGCACCTCCACCGGGTCATCCCCGGGGTAGGAGTGCTTGTAGCGCAGGCCGTCGTTGGCTTCGTAGGGCAGGATGACGCTGGGGCGGATGCACACGCCCGTGCGGAAGCCGGCTTTGCGGAAGCGCCCGAAGTATTCATCGGCCAACGCGTCGAACTCCGGGCACATCACCTCAACCTTCTGCGGATCGCCCACATACTTGATCGCTGGCACGGTGCTGCCCTCGACGTTCCACAGCACCATGCCCTGGCCGTTGATGAGCGTGAGGTTGGCGATCATCGAGTCGGCCGAGGCCATCACGGACTTGCGGAAGTCATCGCCCGGGGCAATGCCGGAAGGCTTGGTCATCTTCATGTCCAGCGGCGCGTGGTACGGGAAGTTGTCGCCGATGAAGCTGCGGAGGATCGGGCGGCGGTCGTCCCACTTCAGAGCCATCGGGTGCGCCTCGCCGTAGGCCTTGCACACGTCGGCGGCAGGCGCCAGCGGGGCGTTGGCCTCGCCGAAGCGCAGCGAGACTGCGTAGGTGTCACTGGCGCCCGGCGCGATCGGACGCGAACTATACCGGCCGTGCCAGACCACGCGGTCGCCGCCGGCCGACAGCTTCAGCGCCCACGACGCGCTCCGCTCGGCCTGCTGGTCGCCGCCGGTGCGCTGGGCGTTCTGGTCGGCGAGTTCCTGGGCGGTCGGGTCGCCGTGCTTCCCGCTGGGCTTGGGGGCCTTGGGGGCGGCAACAGCGGCCCAGGAAAGCTGCAGGTGCTTGGTCTCGCCCGAGCAGGCGACGATTGCGCGGTCCCCGGAAACCAGCGGCAGGGCCAGCGGCCCGGTGAAATTGTCGGCGAGGTACGTCCGGGCCGGGGCGCCGAAATAGCCCTCCGTCACCGGGGCGGGGGCAGCCGCCGCGGCGACCCTCACGTTCAGCAGGTTCGTCTCCAGCGCATACAGCACGTCATTGGACTCGTTCTTGACCGTCAGGCGGATATCCAGGCGGTCGGCGTTGGATTCGTACTGGCGGCTGATCGAGCCCCACGCGTACTTGTGCGTCACGGTGCGCGAGGCGGGGTCGAAACTGCTGGAGATCGCCGTCTTATCGATCCGCCCGGCGTTGCCGTCGTAGCCGAACAGCCCCACCTTCTCGCCCGCGCCCCGCAGGTGCGCCACGGCCGATGCCTGCGTAAGCATCTCTTCGACCAGCGGCACGCCGTCCAACTGCACGATGAGCTTGCCATCGGCCTCGAACTTGACGCTCGGCCCTTTGTCGGCCGCCGCCGCGGCGGAGCACAGGACAAACGACGCAACGACCATAGTCATGACGAACCGATGCATGCGATTCCTTTCTCAAACGAGCGTTCACTTCGTGGCACGAACGCGTGCGGCTTCCTTTTGAACACCCCGCCCCGCCTTCGGCATCGGGGTCACTGGCGGTTGAAGACGCGATACATCACGTAGCCCCGATGTTCGCCGACCTTCTGGAGTTGGTCGGCGGCGGAGTCGACGTAGAGGCGGACGGCGACTTCGCGGCGGTCGTCGTTGGTGGGGTTGAGGACGATGAGGTCGATGCGGCGGGCGATGTCGTTTTGGAGGTTGAGCATGTACTGCGGCGAGGGCTGCCCGGGATAGTTGACGGGACTCGCCCCGGCGGGGTCGGGCGGGAACCACGTGGGCCGGCCCGTCCAGTAGTGGACGATGACTTCCTCGCGAACCAGCAGCCGGTCCGCAGGCCTTGTGTTGGCCGCCAGCCACTGCGTCAGGCTGCACAGGCGGACCTGGTCGCCGGACTCCACCTGCCAGGCCGTTGGCTCGAACCGCCACGACAGGTCCTTCACGACGTTGGGCACCAGCCCCGCGGCGCCGACGAGGCCGGCGACGATCAGCGTCGAGCGGGCGGGCGACGACAGCCTCGCCAATGCGGGGCGGCGGCGGCCTACCCAGCTCAGGATGGCGTGCGCGCCGTCGAGGAACCACATGGCCAGCATGGGCAGCAGCGGCATCAGGTAGCGGGCGTCAACGCTCGTGCGGGCCCAGGTCAGCAGGAATGCCACGTACGCCAGGGCGGGAACCAGCAGCAGCCCCTCGCGGCGGCGGAAGCTTCTGACCAGCCCAGGCAGCAGCACCAGGCACAGCGGGATGCTCAGGGCGGGCGTGATCCGCTGGTCCATCAACGCCCCCATCGTGTGCCGCGGCAGCTCGTAGGCGAAGTTGTTCCAGATGTTGGACAGGAGCTCCCCCGCGGCGCCGGATGAGTAGATCTCGCCGGCCGAGGCGAGGTAGCCCGCGGGCGCCGAGGCCGCCGAGCGGTAGTAGAGATACCACCCAGCCACGAACGGCAGCACGATCAGCCCCAGGGCCAACGCGCCCAGGAAGCGGCGTTTGAGAGAACTGCCCGTCGACCGGTCCAGCAGCAGGCCCAGCGCGATCAGCGGCAGGAACATCCCCCCCACCAGGCGCACCAGCACCGCGGCCCCCAGGGCGAGCCCGGCATACACGATGGCCCACCGATGGCCAGCGAGGAACCGCCGCGCCCCCAGCATCGCCACCGCCAGCAACGCCGCGAACGGCAGGTCGGTCTGGATGAGCTGGCTGCTCGACCAGAGGCGGCCGTTGGCGGCGACGACGATCAGCACCAGCGTCGCCAGCCACTCGCCCCGCAGCTCGCGGACGAGACGGTAGCACGCCCCGATCATCACCATTGCCAGGGCCACCATGATCAGGCGACCGATGAGGTAATTCTCGCCGCAGACCTTGATCACGCCCGCCCACAGCAGCGGCAGGCCGATGTTGCCGCCCGCGTGCGACACGCCGTTAAAGGTCATTCCCGCCCCGGCGGCGATGCTTCGCCCCAGCCCCAGGTACAGGCAGCTGTCGCGCCCGACGTGCCAGCGGGTGTCCAGCCCTCCGGCGTACAGCAGCACCACCGCCGCCAACAGGAACATCCACCCGCGGCGGCGAAGAAGGCTCGTCGGTCTGTCGTCGATCGTCGTCATCTCGTTCCGCTTGAAGAGCAGCGCCGGCCGGCCGTACCGCCCGGGGCCGCGTCACATGGGGGCGTGATTATGATTTGATACCAAGTCGGTTGCGAAGGTCAAGCCAATGTCCGCGAATGATCCCCGCGCCGAAAACCGCCATCACCAGCGGCAGCGACCACAGCAGGCGGACGAACGTACGGGCATCGACGGCCAGGTACCCCGCCGCCGCCAGCAGCGCCGCCGCCAGGCCCGCCGGCACGTACTTCGCAGTCGCCGGCCAGGCCAACATCATCGCCGTCACGACCGCCACCGCCCCCCACGCCGCCACGTACAGCCGCAGCCAGCCCTTCCCCGGCCGCAGGTAATACGAGTTGAACAGCGCCCCGCGGAGGAACAGGTGACGCAGCTCGTCGCCCAGGTCCGTGCGGTGCAGGTACGTCGCCCGCAGCCGCGTCGTGCGGAGGATGGGCTTCTCGCGCAGCATGTTGCGGAACAGCAGCGTGTCGTCGCTGACGTCGCGCGAAGTCTGCCGCGGCTGGTGGCGGAGGAAGAACTCTCGGTCCACGGCGAACACGCCCATGCCCTTGGGCACGCGGTTGAAATTCGCCTCGGTCAGCCGGATGACATCGGCATACTTCGTCTGCGGGAAGTACGGCGCCCAGATCCGGCGGTACACGCAGTAGAACAGCGGGCCCAGGCCGCCGAGGTAGTTGTCGCGGCTGTCGAAGGCGGCGTAGGTCGGCAGCGCGTCCATCTCCAGCACGGTGGCCAGCGCGTCGGGCTCGAGGATCACGCGGCTGTCGCAGAAGACCAGCCGCTCGCATGCGGCCTCGGTCGCGCCGCGAATGCGGGCGACGATCCGCCCGCCGTTTTGCCCCAGCCGCACCAGCCGCACGGGAAAATCGCCGGCGATCCGCGGCGTCTCGTCCGTCGAACCGTCGTCGATGACGACCACCTCGTACCGCGAGCGATCCAGCGTCTGGCCGCAAATGGCGGTGAGGCACTGGCGGAGCGTCTCCGCGCCGTTGTACACCGGCACGATCACCGACAGCACCGGGGTTTGCCTGGCGACGGGCTCCATCACGCGCCCTTTCGGCCGCGGGCGTGCAGCGTCACGCCGCAGCAGGCCAGCGAGAAGAACCCGCCCGTCCATCCGCGCCCGTGAAGCAGGTCCCACGCCGATTTGAGCACCGGGTGCGGCCAGGGCAACAGGTGGGGCGCGGTGCGGCGGATGTGGTCCGTCGTCAGCAGGTCGCCGGGCCGCTGGAGGCGTTCGAACTCGGCGGCCACGCCCAGGCCCGCCGGCAGGTCGAACCGCCGCCCCGCCTCTTCCAGCAGGGCGCGGGCCCCGGCCGGCGCGATGTCCGTGCGCCCATCCAGCGAGATATCGAAGGTGATCACCAGCAGCCCGCCCGGCCGCAGCACGCGGGCGAACTCGTCGAGGATCGCGCCGTAGTTGCCCGTGTGCTCGAGCACCGAAATGCAGTAGATCGCGTCGACGCTGTCGGCGTCCAGCGGCAGCTGCTGCAGCATCGCCTGGACGAAGCGGACGCGTGCGTCGGTGGCTGCGTTGATCTTGTCGTACACCGGCGCGTACGAGCGGGCGAGGTCGCAGCAGGTGATCTCGGTCCCGGGCGCCTGCTGGCAGAGATAGTACGGGAAGAAGGTGATGCCCGAGCCGGCGTCCAGCACCTTCGCCCCGCCCTGCTGGCCGCGGAGGAACTCCAGCACCCGCTGGGCGACGTAGGGGTATTCCCACCGCCGGCTCCAGCCTTGCATGGGGCTGGCGCCCCACTTGCGGCCGTAGCGTGCCAGGGCGCGGGCGTGTCGGTCGAGGAAGGCGTCGTTGGCGCCGCAGAGGTCGGCGTACAAGGGCTCTCCGAGCAGCCGCTCGACCTCCGCCAGCGTGGGGACGCCGCTTCGAATCTGCGTCATTTCGCATTCCTTCCTTGTCGCTCGAGTCGCAGCAGTTCGTCGACCACCCGGCGCGAGGGGCTTTCGTCGCTGGGGGCGGTTCGGCGGCGGTGGTTCTGCGGGTTCGCCAGGAACTGCTCGATCACGCCGGCGTCCCAGCGGCTGAGGACCACGTTCTCGCCCAGGCCTTCCTGACGCTCGGTGGCGTGGCGAAGCAGCAGGCAGGGCTTGTCCAGGAACCAGGACTCCTCCTGGATGCTGCCCCCGTCGGCGATGACAAAGCTCGCCTCGCGGAGCAGCACGGCGAAGTGTGCGTACGGCTGGATGTCGCGCAGCTCGACGTTGGCCGCCTGCAGGCTGGGCATCAGGCCCGCCCGCTCGATGGCGGCGCGGGTGACGGTGTGCAGCGGCCAGACCACGCGGAGGCGCCGCGCCGCGCCGATCACCACCTCGACGGCTTTGCGGGTGCAGGCGGGCGAGGTGACGGTCTCGAACCGGTGGATGGAGGCCAGCGCGTAGGGCTGCGGCGGAATGGCCGCGCCCGCGCACGGCTGCGACAGCACGTAATCGAGCGCGTCTTTGCCCGTGTTGGCCGGCAGGGTGACGATGCGGCCCTTGACCTTCATCCGCCGCAGGTTGTCCGCGGCCCAGTCCCCGGGGGCCAGCAGCAGCCGGGCCCAGCGGTTGGCGATCACGCGGATGATCTCCTCGGGGAACGGGTGCAGCCAGCGGTAGCTTCGCAGGCCGCTCTCGACGTGCGCCAGCACCAGCCCCAGCATGCGGGCCATCGCCGACAGCAGCATCGTGCTCATCGTGTCGCCATGCACCACCACCACGCCGGGGCCCGGGGCGAAGGCCTGGCGGCGAAGTCGCGGCCGATCCAGCAGGCAGCGGGCGAGGATCTCGGCGCTCCACAGGGCCGCGCGGGCCTTGCTGTAGACGCCGCGGCCGCTCCACAGGACGCAGTCGGGCGGGCGCAGGCCCAGCTGCGGGCGCAGGCTCTCGGTCTGCGCGAAATGCTGCCCCGTGTCGATGACGCGGTGCGGCACGCCGCGGGCGTCCAGCTCCCGAAGGATCGGCGCGAGCTTGATCAGCTCCGCCTGCGTTCCATAGCAAACATGTATCAAGAGGCATCCTGTGCAGCCCCGGAGGGCCGTGAATCCTGCAATACCCGAAGCCGATAGGGAAAAAACCAACATCCGCTCGGATGCCGCTATAATGTTCCGCCGCTGGCCCGGACGCAAGTGGCGTCTGGTCTTTCTGCACAATGGCGGCGCCGATAGGAAGGCTCGCAACGACGTCTGACGCGGAGATCACGGAGCCCCGCCGGAAATCATGCCGACGGCATCGCGTTCATGGCCAGGCAGGAATTCATTCGCTTTTGCCTTGGCCAAATGCATAATCACCGAACTTTCCCCGTCGGACGCGGGGATATGAAAGGAAGACTAAATGTCTATATCATCGCCCCGCTTCATCGCCATCGCCGTGGCGCCCTTGTTCATCGCCTGCGCCATCGTGCTGGCCGCCGATGCCCTTCCCAAGGGACCCACCACGGGCCCGGCCACCGCTTCGGCACCGGCCACCACGTCGGCCGCCGCCGACGTGCCCCAGGAAGTCTTCGCCAAGATGGCCGCCGCCGTCAACCAGCGTCCCGACGCCAACGCCACCGAGGAGCAGGCCAAGGCCAAGTTCACCGAGAACCTCAAGGCCATGGTCAAGATCGGCGAGCAGGCCGAGCAGGAGTACGCCACCGCCCCCAACCTCTACGTCATCCGCTACCAGCTGCTCCGCGCCGAGGCTATGCTCGCCCAGATCACC
>CAZTVF010000095.1:5055-21015 GCA_964616985.1 uncultured Planctomycetaceae bacterium | reverse complement strand
CCCCGTGGGCTCGCTGAACCCGCGCATGACCGTCGAGGACATCGTGGGCGCACCCCTGGTGGTGCACACCGACCTCTCCCGCCACCAGCGCCACGACCGCGTGGCCCAGTTGCTGGAGCGCGTGGGCCTCTCGGCCTTGTACGCCAAGCGATACCCGCACGAGTTCTCCGGCGGCCAGCGGCAGCGGATCGGCATCGCCCGGGCGCTGGCCAGCAGCCCCGACTTCATCGTCTGCGACGAGCCCGTCAGCGCGCTGGACGTATCGATCCAGGCCCAGATCCTCAACCTGCTCAAGGATCTTCAGGAGGAGCTGGGGCTGTCGTACCTGTTCATCGCCCACAACCTCGCCGTCGTCGAGCATTTCTCCGACGAGGTCGCCGTCATGTACCTCGGCCGCATCGTCGAGATCGCCTCGCGCGACGCCTTGTACGCCCGGCCCACGCACCCTTACACCGAGGCGCTGCTATCGGCCGTGCCCAAGCCCATCCCCGGCGGCGACTCGCAGCGCATCCGCCTGGAGGGCGACGTGCCCTCGCCGATCAACCCGCCCAGCGGCTGCCCCTTCCACACGCGCTGCCCCTTCACCCGCCAACTCGCTGCCAAGGCCGGCGCCGACACCGTGGTCATTCAGAGCGAGACAGGCCAGGCCCGCATCATGTCCGCCTGCATGACCACCACGCCATCGCTGACGCCATTGAAGGACGATCCCACGCATCTGCACGCCTGCTTAATGCGGATGTAACGCGTAGGCCGGGGTGGCAGGTCCGCCGCAGGCGAGACTCGCCGTGGCGAGCTTGCCCGCCATTGATGCGGATGATGCTTGATGTGGCGGCGCGGAAGAGGCATTGCTGAACCGAGTGGTTCATCACAATCGAATATGTGAGTGCATCTGCAGCGGCTTGCCGTTCGGCGCTGTAGCGGCCCAATGCGTCACCCAAATCTGACAGCGCCGAACGGCAAGCCGCCGCCAAGGCCTTACTCCCAGAATCAAGCTGAAGGACTACCAGGCGCGTGGCGCACACCCCCATTACTCGATGGCGAAAGATGGGCAAGCTCGCCACGGCGAGTCTCGCCTGCGGCAAACCTACCCACCCTACGGCGGCTATTGCTTGTAGTCGGTCTGATGGGCGGCGGCGGCGTCCATGACCAGCGTGAGCGTGCCATCGGTGAGCTCGATGCGGCCGGCGGGGATTTCCTTGCGCACGGCGGGGTCGTTGCTGACCAGCTTGGCCACGGCCGCCGCCTTGTCCTCGCCCGTCACCATCAGCACCACGTGCCGCGCGGAGTTGATCAGCGGGAACGTGAACGTCATGCGACTGCGTCCCAGAACCGGCACGTGATTGCACACCACCAGGCGTTTATGCTCCTGGACGGCGTCGGTATTGGGGAAGAGGCTCGCGGTGTGGCCGTCGGCGCCCATGCCCAGCAGGATGAGATCGAACTTCGGCAGGCCGTCGGCCCCCGCGGGCACCTGGCGACGGATGATCTCCTCGTACTCGGCCGCGGCGGCGTTGAGGTCTTCGGCGTCGCCCCGCATGGGGTGGATGCGGTCGGGCTCGATGGGCACATGGTCCAGCAGCGTCCGCTGGGCCATGTAGTAGTTGCTCTCCACGTGGTCCAGCGGCACGTCGCGCTCGTCGCCGAAGAAGACCGTCACGCCGCTCCAGGGCACCTCGCCCGTGGCGGCCGCGGCGGTGAGGCCCTGGTACAGCATGTGCGGCGTGGTGCCGCCCGCCAGCGCCACGTGACACGCGTCGCGCTGGGCGACCGCGTCACAGATGATGGTCTTGAACAGATCGGACACGAAGGTCGCGGACTCCGGGGTCGTGGGCTCGATCACGATCTGCTGCCGTTGATGCGTTGGAGAAGTGGCCATGCGTTCTTTACCTCGGCTCGAGATTATACCAGTGTTTGTAGGGGTCGGCAAACAATTGCTCCGCCTGGGGCGGGCCCCAGGACGCCGCCGGATACGTCGCCATTTTCGGCTCGCCGGTGACCTCCCACGCCTTGCGAATGCTATCCACCAGGCGCCAGCCCGCCTCCACCTCGTCGTTGCGGATGAACAGCGTCGCCTCCCCCGCAATCGCGTCCAGCAGCAGCCGCTCGTACGCCTCGGGACTGGCCGAGTCGAACGAGGAACGATATTGGAAGTCCAGCCGCACCGGCCGCAGCAGCATGCGGACGCCGGGCACCTTGGCGTTGGTGATCAGCGCCGCCCCCTCGTCGGGGTTGATCCGCAGCAGCAGCATGTTGGCCCCGCCCATGTCGCACTCGACGGAGTCGAACAGGTCCATCGGCTCGCGTTTGAACTGGATGGTGACGTAGCTGGCCTTGGTGGCCAGTCGCTTGCCCGTCCGCAGGTAGATCGGCACGCCCGACCACCGCCACGTGTCGATGAACACGCGCAGGGCGGCGAAGGTCTCCATCTGCGAATCGGCCGCCACCCCCGCCTCCTGGCGGTAGCCCGGGCCCTTGGCGTCGGCGGCGTACTGGCCGCGGACGGTCCAGCGGGCCACCTCCTCGGGCGTCAGGGGCTTGATCGCGCTGAGGATCTTGACCTTCTCCTGGCGGATCGCGTCGGCATCCATCGATCGCGGCGCATCCATCGTCGTCAGCGCCAGCAGCTGCAGCATGTGGTTCTGCACCATGTCGCGCAGGGCCCCGGCGTTCTCGTAATACGCGCCTCGACGGCCCTCCATGCCCACCGTTTCGGCCGCGGTGATCTCGATGCTCTCGACAAAGTTGCGGCTCAGCAGCGGCTCGAAGATCGCATTGGCGAACCGCAGCACCAGGATGTTCTGCACCGTCTCCTTGCCGAGATAGTGGTCGATCCGGAACGTCTGCGACTCGCTGAAATGGGCCGAGATGGCCGTGTCCAGATCGCGGGCGGAACCCAGGTCGTGCCCGAAGGGCTTCTCCACCACCAGGCGAACGAAGCCGCCCTCGCGCAGGGGCTTGTTGAGGCCCACGCGGGCGAGGTTGTCCACGATGTCCGGCCAGGTCTCGGGGGTCGTCGCAAGGTAGAAGACCAGGCTGCCGCCGCAGTTATTGTCGAGATCGATCTGGCGGAGGCGCTGGGCCAGCGAGCGGTATTCGTCTCGATCGCCGGCCTCGGTCATGTGGTAGTGCCACCGCGCAGCCATGGCGGTCCACACGTCGTCGCGAACCTTCTGCCGCGAGTGGTCGCGCAGGCCCTTGAGCATTTCCTGGCGGAAGACGTCGTCGGTCCGGGGCCGCCTGGCCACTCCGACGACCGCGGTGTGGTCATTCAGCAGGCCGTCGGCGGCGAGGTTATACAGGGCCGGAGCGATCTTGCGTGCGGCCAGGTCGCCGGTGGCGCCGAAGAGGACGAAGACGCACGGGGGCCCCTGCCGTACCTCGGAGAATGCGTCGACTCTCAAACTGCCCTGTGTCGTGGACATCGCTCACCTGGTTCCCGCGTGAATGGAAAAGCGTCGTCAACGTCTTGCCGCGACCGTTCCTTCTTGGCCTCCCACCATTCTACCCCACACCTAACGATTTGGGGGAAATAGCGATGCGAATCCGAGGGATTTGCCGGCCTCGATGTCACCTTTCGCCCGCCGGAACGAGACAAATCGGTGCATCGAAGCACCCCGGCATGGTCACTTCAGTGACCCATGCACCCCGATAATCCAACGAAGCCCCGACCGCCATCCCCAATCTTCGCGCGGGCCCTTTTCGGCTGGTGGATCATCACTGGAACATGTGAGTGCGTTTGGTGGCGGCTTGCCGTTCGGCGCTGTTGGATATAGGTGACGCCTTCGGGCTTCTACAGCGCCGAACGGCAAGCCGCCGCCAAAGCCTTCCTACCAGATTCAACCACCGACGGGCCTAGTTTCGCAGCGATTGGATGGGGGCGGGGATCCGGCCGCCGAAGTGGACGAAGGCGTCGCTGGCGCCGACATTCCGGACCTCGGCGATGGTGGCCGAGCCGAACAGCCCGCCGAACTCGACGAAGTCGCCCGCCTTCTTGCCCGGCACGGGGATGAGGCGCACACCGGTGGTCTTGTCGTTCATGACGCCGATGGCCATCTCGTCGGCGATGATCGCGGCGATCGTCTCCGAGGGCGTGTCGCCCGGGATGGCGATCATGTCCAACCCCACCGAGCAGACGCTGGTCATGGCCTCGAGTTTCTCCAGGCTCAGGTGGCCCTTGGCGACGGCCTCGGCCAGCGCCGCGTCCTCGCTGACGGGGATGAACGCACCGCTCATGCCGCCGACGGAACTGGAGGCGAACGCCCCGCCCTTCTTCACCGCGTCGGTGATCATGGCGATGGCCGCCGTCGAGCCCGGCGCGCCGATCTTGGCCACGCCCAGCGTGCGGATGATCTCGCCGATGCTGTCGCCGATCGTCGGCGTCGGCGCCAGCGAAAGGTCCACGATGCCGAACGGCACGCCCAGTTCGGCCGCCACCTCGCGGCCGATGAGCTCGCCCACGCGCGTCACGCGGAAGCTGGTGATCTTGATCTCCTCGGCCAGGTCGTTCAGCGTGAGCTTGCCGCCGACGTGGCCGCCGGGGCTCAGCGGGGCGCCGTGGCCCTCGATGCGCCGCCGCAGGGCGCTGCACACCACGCCGGGGCCGGAGACGCCGATGTTCACCGTGGCCTCCGGCTCGCCCTCGCCCATGTACGCCCCGGCCATGAACGGGTTGTCCTCGGGAATGTTGGAGAAGATGACCAGCTTCGCGCAGCCGAAGCCGCCCTGGGCCGCCGTCGCATCGGCGATTTTCAGCAGGATGTGGCCCATCTCGTGGACCGCGTCCATGTTGATGCCCGCCTTACGGGTGGCCACGTTCACCGACGAGCACACGCGCTTGGTCTGGCTGAGCACGTCGGGCAGCGCGTTCATCACCACGGCGTCGGCGGGGGTGATCCCCTTGTGCACCAGGCACGTGAAGCCGCCCACCAGGTCGATGCCGCACGCGGCCGCGGCCTCGTCCAGCGTCCGCCCCACCTGCACGGCCGCCCCGTGACCGTGCCCGGCCAGGATGTGCGAGACGGGCGAGATGGCCAGCCGCTTGTTGGTCACCGGGATGCCGTACTTGGCGCCGATGCGGTTGCACACTTCCACCAGCCGCCCCGCGCGGGTGAGGATCTTGTCGCGCAGCTTGCGGCAGAGGTGGTCCATGCTGGTGGCGGCGCAGTCGTCCACGTTGAGGGCGAAGGTCACGGTGCGCACGTCCAGGTGTTCGGCGTGCAGCATCTCGATCGTCGAAAGTATTTCGTCGGTGCGAAGCATGGTGACTCTCTATCGGCGCTGACCGGTGAGGCGCAGCTGGTTGGTGGCCACGAAGATGTTCTCGTGCTGAACGCGGCAGGCGAAGCCCTGCTCCTTGCCCATTTCCTCCAGGTCGGCCTGGAGCATGCGGATCTCCCACTGCGTGGGGATCTCCACCTGGGCGACCAGGACGAAGTCCTCGGCCTTGGTGTCCCAGTACAGGTCCACGACGTTGATGTCCTTCCCCGCGAGGTACTGGCTGAGGCGGTAGATGATGCCGGGCTTGTCCTTGCCGAAGGCGGTGATCACGAAGGTGTCCACGCCCTGCTTCTGAGACGGCGGCGTCGGCGGCACGTACCGCCTCGCCACCACCTGCAGACCGTCGCCGTTGACGCCCTGCGACGTGCGGATCATGTCGGCCAGCTTGCCCGCCTCAACGGCGGCAGGGAAGCTCACCACCAGGATCTGCGTGAAGAAGCCGCCCAGCACCGTCTGGCTGCACGCGTCGATGTTGCCCTTGAGGGTCACAATCACACCCGACACGGCCGCAATGATCCCCGGGTGATCATCGCTCAGGACGTTGACGACATACGCATGTTCGTAGCGTGTTTTCATGGGCGTCATGGTACACAAAGGCGAGCGCGGGTTCTAGAAGCAGTAACGAGTAAACAGTAACCAGTAAGCAGTAAGCAGTAAGATGCGTGGCCCCAACCGCGGGGGCGATGGCAAAACCTCCCCGCAACCGCTGGGCGGTTCGTTAGCATAGCCTCCCCGCAACCGCGGAGCGGTTGGATACCGTAGCCTCGGGTTGCGAGCGCAGCGAGCTACCCGGGGAATATCCCGTTGCTCTCGAAACCCAACCGCGGGGGCGAAAGCATGGCCTCCCCGCAACCGCGGCGCCGCGCTTTCCCTGGGTAGGTCGCTGCGCGACAACCCGAGGCTATTTATTGGGCCGCTCCGCGGCACGACGTTCGCGCCCCGGCATCGAAGGGTGGCGGCCTTCCCAGGCCGCCGCCAATGGCGTCGAATGGGTGGCGGCCTGGGAAGGCCGCCACCCGGCAAAACCCGCACCGGCCGCACCCCGTACGGCGCGCCTACCGTTTACTGTCTTTACTGTTTACTGCTTACCGTTTACTGTTTACTTCCTCCAAGAGGAAACCATGGCCAAGAAACCCGCATCAAAGAGCGTCGCAAGCACCCTGAGCGTGCAGCCACTTTCGGCAGCCGAGCAGAAGGCGAAGAAGGGCCTCCTGACCACGCCGGTGGAGGCGGTGAAGATCACGCCCGGCATGAAGGCGGCAGACCTGATCGAAGCGATGGCGGGCATGTCGATCCAGGCCCGCAACCTGGGCATGTGCACGCGGGTGCTGGACGGCATGTACCGCGACCGCCGCCGCCCCACCGTCATGCTGGGGCTGGCGGGCCCCTTGATCGCGGCCGGGCTGCGGAAGGTCATCTGCGACCTCATCGTCGGCGGGTACGTCGACGTCGTCGTCTCCACCGGCGCCATCCTCTACCAGGACATCTACCAGGCCCGCGGCTTTCAGCACTATCGCGGCTCGATCGCCGCCGACGACCGCGTCCTGCGCGACCTGCTCATCGACCGCATCTACGACACGTATGTCGACGAGGAGAAGTTCCTCGAGACCGACCGCTGGTGCGGCCACGTCGCCGACAAGCTGCCCCCCGGCGTCTATTCCAGCCGGGCGTACATCGACCACATCGGCAGCTGCCTGGACGACCCCGGCTCCATCGTCTGCCAGGCGCACCGCCTGGGCGTGCCGGTCTTCTCACCCGCACTGAACGATTCATCCATCGGCATCGGCCTGACCGACCACCGCCACCGCTGCGTGCAGGAGGGCAAGCCCGGCATCAGCATCGACTCGATCCAGGACAACTACGAACTCACGCAGATCGTCGTGCGCAGCAAGCAGACGGCCGCCATCTACGTGGCCGGCGGCGTGCCGAAGAACTACATCAACGACTCCATCGTCATGTCGTACATCTTCGGCAAAGAGCGCGGCCACGAGTACGCGGTGCAGATCACCACGGCCGTGGCGCAGGACGGCGGGCTCAGCGGCTCAACGCTGGGCGAGGCGCAGTCGTGGGGCAAGATCCGCAAAGACGCGAAGTATGCGATGGCGTGGGTGGAGCCCAGCGTTTCGCTGCCGCTGCTGACGGCGTACATCGTCGACCGCTTCCGCCCCGGCTTCCGCAAGCGGCTGAAGTTCCAGTGGGACGGGCAGATCCTCAAGTCTCTGCGATAGCGCGCTCAGGCCGCAGTGTTTGATTGGGGCGCGAAATGGCTGCATGGCTCAACGATGCTGGAGGGGAGACAACGGCACCTCCGTTGGCCGACGTCGGAAAAAAGCGAGGTCGAGGCCCGAAGGGCCGACAAGACTGTAGCCGGGGGCCAGGCCGTACTCGGCCGCAGCCCCCGGTTCCCGCGCAATAGTCCCGGAGCCCCAGAGGGGCGACGGTGTGATTCGACGGAGGCCAGCCTATCACCATCGCCCCTCCGGGGCTTGATCATCTGGGGGGGCGGCTTTCCGGGGGCTGTGCCCGAATACGGGCTTGCCTCCGGCTAAGCGCCTGCCGGCCCTTCGGGCCTACCCGAAACTCCTTGATATCTCGGCCAGCAAGAAGCTCGTGGCTCGGCGTGCCCTGCCGTCGTTGGGGCAGGTCACTGCACTGCGCCTACTTCGGCAGTTTCACGGCGTGAAGGAGCGCCTCGTCGCTCGCCTGCGCCGCGTTGGGTTGTTCTTTGACCGTCGAGAAATAGAGCACGCCCTTGATGACCACAGGGGCGGCCGCCACGGGGCTCTTGGTCTCCAGGCGCCAGACTTCCTGGCGGGTCTTGAGGTCGTACGCCAGCAGCCCCTCGGCCGTGCCGACGTAGAGCATGCCCTCATGCACGCACGGCGGCGAGATCGCGCCCTGGCCGCTCATGGTCATGCCGTTCATGACGACGTTGCCCTGGATGACCAGCACGCCGCCGCCGCGAACGACGATGTTGCCGCCGCCGAGCCGCACGCCGCCACCCTCACCCTCGCCGTTGGCATCCTTGGCGCCCGGCGCCAGGGCCCAGAGGTTCACGCCGCTGTTGGCATCGACCGCGAAGACCTGCGGGCCGGCGGCGTAGTAGATCACGCCGTCGGCGATAATCGTCGCGTTGTCGCCCTGCGCTGCGCCCGACACCGGCACGCCGTTGACGAAGACCGCCCCGTTGATATTCACCCGGTTGCGGACCGCCACGCCCGCGGCAGCGGGCATCGGCGAGGACCATTTCGCCGCGCCGGTCTTGGCCTCGCGCAGCGTCACGCTCTCGCCCGTGCGGCAGAGGAAGGTTTCATCGGAGACTGCCACGAGGTCGCCGACCGGCTTGTTGTCGGTCACGTCCCACACCCGTTTGCCGCTCTTGCGATTGATCGCCACCAGCCCGCCCTTTTCGGGCGCGCCCAGAACGAAGTCGCCGCAGACCACCGGCGAGGTCGAGAAGGGGCTGTCCACCAGTGCCTGCCACACCTCCTGCCCGGTCTTGGCGTCCAGGGCGATGATGTGCTTGTCGCGGCCGCACACGAAGACCACGCCGTCGGCGACGGCGGCCTGCGTCACGCCCGCCTCGCGATCGAACTGCCAGCGGTCCTTGCCGGTGGCCAGTTCCACCGCTCGCAGCGACCCGCCGGTGTTCACCAGCACGGCGTCGCCGTCGATGACGGGGGCCTGCATCGCCATGCCGCCGGCGACATCGGCCTTGCCTTCGAGCGACCAGCGGCTCTTGCCGGTGATGATCTCGACCGCGGCGACGCCGCCGTCGCCGGTGCGGAAGACGGCCAGGCCGCCGCCGACGGCGACCGCGCTGCCGGCAGACTCCGCCAGCGGCACGCGCCACAGGATGTTCCGCATCATGGCCTGGCCGCGGGCGTCCTTGGTGTTCTTGGCGATCTGGGCGAGGATGAGCTTGGCCCGCTGCTTGATCTCGATGTCATCGCTCTCAGCGACCTTGGCGACCTCGGGGATTGCGGGGGCGCCGGCGTCGATCAGCCGCTCCTGGGCCTCTTCGCGCATCTGCCAGCCCTCATCGCCCAGTTGCTGCACCCAGCGAGTGATGTCCGCCGCCGTGGCGGCGGGCCTCGAGGCGGGCCCGCTGGCCGGCGAGGTGGCCGGCGCGGTGGCCGCGTCCTGCGCCAAGGCGAACGACGCGAGCGACACGACCACGGCGACAATGATCCCGACACGACTTGTCCACGATCCGATCATGAAAAGCTCCGATCGATGAGTTGGACGACTATTGTAGCATATGGTTCCAGCGAACGAAATTGCGGCGCCATGGGATATGGGCCCCTGTCGCCAGCGATTGCGGGGGAAGACCGACCCACGCAGTGGGCCGGCTTTGGGGTGACACGGTATGAGCCTCGCGACGCCCCGGAAATAACAGGGACGCTCCGCCTGGTTCACAAGCGGAACGTCCCTTGATGATGACGACTCGTGGCCTACTTCCCGGGCGCGGCCTTGGGGGCGGCGGAGGCGGCGGGCGCCTTGGGCGCTGGGGTGACGGGCTCGACGGCGGCCTTCACCAGTTCGGGCCTCAGGAAGAGGTAGTACAGGCGGCCTTCTTCGAACATCTGCCCGGCCAGGA
Organism: uncultured Planctomycetaceae bacterium; assembly: GCA_964616985.1. Classification (GTDB taxonomy): domain Bacteria; phylum Planctomycetota; class Phycisphaerae; order SM23-33; family SM23-33; genus CAZTVF01. Next base: position 11,138 of record CAZTVF010000095.1, on the reverse strand, counting down.
GGGCGGCTTCGTCGCCCACGCCGCGGTAGACGTCGCAGCGGCCCGGGGCGCGGATGGCGCCGCCCGCGTCCTGGTCCAGGGCGAAGCCGCTGTACGACTGCTTGGCGATGCCACTGGCGGACTTCAGCGGCATCTTAACGTTGATCAGGCACAGGCTGGCCCGCGGGAAGATGCTCTTGTCGGTCGCCAGCGAGCGGTGCGCGGTGACGGGCTCATTGAGGCAGCCGCGGGGCTCGCCCTCGCTGAACGCGAAGAAGACGAATCGCGGGTTCTGCCACGTGTACTTCTGAATGTCCTGCGGGTTCTTCTTGAAGTAGGCCAGCACCGACTGGTAGCTCAACTGCTCCTTGGTGATCTTGCCGTCGGCGATGAGTATCTTGGCGATGCTCACGTAGTCATAGCCGTTGTACGCGCTGTAGCCCACCGTGGCGAGTTTGCCGTCGATCCGCAGCTTGGCCGAACCCTGCACGTGGGCGCTGTACACCTCGAACGGGTCGGACAGGTACACCAGTTCCTGCCCGGCGAGCATGTTGTTCTTCTCGATCTGGGCGCGGGTGGCGTAGGGCGGGTTCACCAGGCCGTTCTCGTCCTTCTTGAGCCCCTCGGGCATCTTGTACAGCGGGTACTTGAACTTGTCCGTGCGGACCAGCGAGGCGTCGAAGATCGGCGTGTAATAGCCCGTGAAGAGCACCCCGCCCTGCTTGTCCCATCCGACGGATATATATACATCGAACTTGCGGCGGACCGCGTCATTCAGCTGTGCCGCCGGCATGGGCGTCTCCAGCATCGCCAGGAATTCCCGCAGGCTCGCGACGGCCTGGTCGTGCGAGATCGACGTGCCCGGGCCGGTGGCGTAGGGGAAGTACTTCTTGCTGGATTCCTTGCCGAGATAATTGAGGCTGTTCTTCACGGCGTCGCTGAGATTCTGACGACTGGCGAAGGCGGCGGTGAAGTCGGGGATTTCCGCGGGGTTGGTGATCTTCCGCAGGGCGAACTCGCCCTTGCCCAATTCGCGCCCGAAATCCTTGTCGGGCTGGATCTGCTCGGTGACGGGGCCTTCGGCGGGTTTGCAGCCGGTCGAGACGACGGCAAGCAGCGCCGCCGCCAATACGCACGCAATGGTTCTCATCCTTGATCTCCATTAAAGTTTCGTGATGGGCAACAACGAATTATTATGCGTGCGGGGTTTTGGGCAAGCAAGCGAACAATCAGGAAAAAATCACCGCCGAACCAAATCGAGGAGGCAAGCGGACTCGGTGCCGCCCTCGCACCCCCAAACGAGTTTGGGGGTGGCACCGCGCGACGGCCCGCGAGCCGAGTCCTCCTCCACACGCGCCGCGGCCTTGATCTTTGGGGGCGATCTCTTTCTAATGATGGCCATGAATGAACCTCGCAAGCTACGGCTGGGCGTCCTGCTTTCGGGCGGCGGAAGGACGTTGACGAACCTCCTGCAGCAGATCGACGCCGGCCGCCTGGCCGCCCAGGTGACGGTCGTGATCGCCTCGCGGCCATGCAAGGGCATCGATCTCGCGCAGCAGGCCCGCCTGCCCGTGCACCTGGTCTCCCGCAAGCAGATCACCGACGACCGTGAGTATTCCGACCGCATCACCGCCCTGCTGGATGACGCGGGCGTGGACCTGGTGGTGATGGCCGGTTTCCTGTCGTTGTGGACCATCCCGCTACCGTACCTCGGGAGGGTCATCAACATTCACCCCGCCCTGCTGCCGAGTTTCGGCGGCAAGGGCATGTTCGGCCACCACGTGCACGAGGCCGTGCTGCATCACGGATGCAAGGTCTCCGGCTGCACGGTGCATTTCGTGACCAACGAGTACGACCAGGGCCCCATCATCCTCCAGAAGTGCGTGCCCGTGCTGGAGGGCGACACGCCCGACACCCTGGCCGCCCGCGTGTTCGAGCAGGAATGCATCGCACTGCCCCAGGCCATCGCTCTTTGTGCGGCTGGGCGCGTCCGCATCGACGGCAACGTGGTGCGGATCAGCGACTGACGCTATAATCCCGCGATGGTCGCCCCCGGGCGGCCCGACGCCCCAGGGCAGGAAGCTTTGAATATGAGTCACTCTGCGCATGGAAGCAGCGAACGAGCGGCATTCTCCGGCGTCGTCGCCGGGGCCGTCGACACCGTCATCACCGTCGGCGCGCTGATTGCCGCCAGCTTCAGCTCGGCCGTTCTGCTGGCCGACAGCCTCAAGACGTTCCTGGAATTCCTGGCGGTGCTGCTGAGCTGGATGACGCTACGGCGCGTGCATCGCGGCGGCAACCACGCCTTCGACTACGGGCTGGACAAGCTGGAGAACCTTTCCAGCATGTTCGTGGCGATGCTGATGATCGTGTGCCTGATCATCATCGTGGTCAACGCGGTGATCAGCCTGATGCATCCGGCCCCTATCCACGGCTCTGGCCTGTGGGTGAGCATGGGCGCCCAGGTGGTGTACGGCGTGATCAACAGCGTCCTGTGGCGCAAGAACCGCAGGCTCGCCCGCGAGCAGGATTCGCCGGTGATGACGTCTCAGGCGAGGCTGTTCCTGACCAAGGCCGCCGCCAACGTGTTCATCCTGGCCTCGCTGGTCCTCAGCGTCGCCCTGGGGGGCTACTCCTGGTCGACGTACATCGACCCCATCGCCTCGCTGGCGATCGTGATCTCGATCCTCCTGCCGGCCATCGGCATCTTCTCCAGTTCGTTCTACGACCTGCTGGACCGCACGCTGGAGGAGTCGCACAAGCTGGTGATCCTCCGCGAGCTGGGCCCGTTCGTGTGCGAGTTCACCGATCTGCACGAGATTCGGTCGCGCAAGAGCGGCAGCGTCAACTGGATCGACCTGGTGCTGGAATTTGACGACGACCGGCGGGTGGGCGAGGTGCAGCAGATCATCGAGAAGCTCCGCCACAGTATCGAATCGGCCATCCCCTCCAGCCGCGTCACGATCGCCCTGGCCAGTTCGGCCGTGCCGCCTCCGGCCCCCGAGGGCATCGCCGCCGGCCCCGGCCCCGCGCCGTGAGTCAGTAGAAACGGGGGCGAAAGAAGAGGAATCGCGCACGCTTTCGATCCCTGCGGATGAGGCGGCCAACGGCGCCCGCGCGGCGGCGGCAACGACATCGCTCGCTTTTCGTTCAAGCGAGGGGTGGCGGCCTGGGAAGGCCGCCACCCCTTGATTGACACCAGAAGAGCCCTATTCCCCGGTCCCTAAGCCCTATCCCCCCCACCCGCTTCCCCGAATGTTTTTCCACTCTCACCCTCCAGAGGTCTTTGAAGGACCGGCGCCGGACCGTATAATGCACCCTTCAGTCAGGCCGCGCAGCAAGACCAGTCGCTGGCGAAGCCAACGAGGAGAGAAAGTGACCGCAATCAACAAATTTCCGCTTCAGGACGTGGGAGAGCCCAACCTCTACCGCGCCGTCTTTCCCTATACCGAGCTGCCCAAGGTGGTGCTGGAGGACGCCTGCGTCCCCATCAACCCCGCCCCCAGCATCTGGATCACCGACACGACCTTCCGCGACGGCCAGCAGGCGCGTCCCCCCTATACCGTCCAGCAGATCGTCGACGTGTACAAGCTGCTCACCAAGCTCGACGGCGGCGCCGGCCTCATCCGCGCCAGCGAGTTCTTCCTCTATTCCAAGAAGGATCGCCAGGCCGTCGAAGAGGTGCTCTCGCTGAACTGCCCGTTCCCGCAGGTCACCGGCTGGATCCGCGCGGTCAAGGACGACTTCAAGCTCGTGAAGGAAATGAAGCTGCCCGAGACGGGCATCCTCACCAGCTGCAGCGACTACCACATTTTCCTCAAGCTCAAGAAGACCCGCAAGCAGGCGTTGGCGATCTATCTCGACATCGCCCGATCGGCCCTGGAGGCGGGTATCCGCATCCGCTGCCACTTCGAGGACATCACGCGGGCCGACTTCTACGGCTTCGTCGTGCCCTTCGCTATCGAGCTGATGAAGCTGCGGCAGTCGTACGGCATGGATGTGAAGATCCGCCTGTGCGACACGATGGGCTACGGCGTGCCGTGGGCCAATGCAGCCCTGCCGCGGTCGGTGCCCAAGATCGTCCACGCGATGATCCACGACGCGGGCGTCCCGGGCGAACTGCTCGAATGGCACGGCCACAATGACTTCCACAAGGTGCAGATCAACCCGGCGACGGCGTGGCTGTACGGGTGCGCATCGTGCAACGCCAGCCTGCTGGGCATCGGCGAGCGGACGGGCAACACCCCGCTGGAAGCGATGGTGATCGAGGCGGCCCAGCTTCGCGGGCACGACCCGCGGGTGAACTACCCCGTCATCACCGAGATCGCCAGCTACTTCCGCACGATGATCGGGCAGGAGATCCCGCCGAACTACCCGCTGGTGGGCCAGAGGTTCAACACGACCTCGGCCGGCATCCACGCCGATGGCCTGCTCAAGAGCGAGGAGATCTACAGCGCATTCGATACGCAGAAGATTCTCCAGCGGCCGCCGGGCGTGTCGATCACCGACAAGTCGGGCGCCGCGGGCATCAAGCACTGGATCGAGGCCAACTACAAGCTCGACGTGGCGAAGGACGACTCCCGCCTGCTGAAGATTCGCGACCGGGTCGACGTGGAATACGAGGCCGGGCGCACCACGAACATCAGCGACGAGGAAATGCACGCCTGGTACAAGGAAGCCTTCGGGGCTTGACCGGGTTCGCCCGCGACAAGGGTCGGTGTTACGTACGGTGACGCAGCCGTCGGCTGCCGCCCGGCATGTCAGGTGTTTTGGGACTCCGGCTGAATGCGCCCGCCGCGACGGGTGAATTCGGATTGGCGCCTTTACAGCACCAAATGTTTGCGTTATGGTCTTGCCCGGTCATCCAGCGGCTTTCAAGGAGCGTCTGTGTTAGCGGTAAGACTGACAGAAGTCTTGTTCCCCTGGCAGATGGCCCTTCTGCTGGGCGTGCTGGCACTGTGGCTGGTGCTGGGGGGCCTGCTTCTTTGGTGGGGCACGCAACGCCTCATCAAGTACCGCTGGGCCAGCCGCCGCCAGTCCCTCCTGACCAACCTCATCGGCGTCGTCGCCGGGCAGTTCGCCAACATCAGCATCATCTTCCTGGGGTCGGTGTGGGACGCCCCCGGCGCCATTGCGGGCATCGTCGTCGGCGTTATCGTCTCGGTCCTGACGATGTGGTACGTGATCGCCTACCGCCTGGACATCCCCTATCGCCGGGCGATCATCGCCTGGCTGCCCAAGTTGGCCGAGATCGTGGTCATCGCCCCCCTGCTCGTCCTGATCCTGCTGCCGACGCAGCGGGCGATGACGATCAAGCGGCAGGATGAGAAATGCGCCGCCAACCTCCGCTCCCTCTTCCGCGAGATCACCCGCAGTTCGGGCCAGTCACCCGACCCCAACGAGGTGCTCCGCCGCGACCAGGCCTGGCTGCACTGCCCCGCCGCCGCCAACCACCACCGGATCGATTACTTCTACCTGCCCCTGAGCCTCGATGAGGCCGACGACCAGATGCGGATCATGGCCTGCGATTTCCGCACCAACCACCTCGACCCCCACGCCCGCCCCCGCGGTCGCAACGTGTACTATGGCAGCGGCGAGATCCTCTGGCTCAGCGAGAACGACTTCCAGACCGAGCTCAACAAGCCCCGCAACGCCTCCTTTGCCGCCGCCCTCAACAAAGTCGATCGCTGACGTGAGATTCGGTCCCTGGCCCCCGTTCGCTGGCCCCTGGTCCCTCTATTTGCCTCGCCCGTCGGCGAATCGTATGGTTCCTGCGATTCCAGGAGGCGGTCATGGTATATCGGATCCGATACGTCAGAGGCGACGGGCGAGGCGAACGCGAGGCCGTGGTCGAGGCCAACAACACCACCGAGGCCCTCGTGAAGTTCAGCCACACCCACGTCGCCCTGCCCCGCGACTCCAGCCACCCGGCCGTCACCAGCGTCTCGCCCGATCTGCCATGGGATGACCTCCTGGTGGAGACGGATTTTGGAAGCGTGAGTTGACGCACCCCCTTCTGTCGCCATGCACGACCTCGACGATTCCCCTTGCCTTGACGGTGCCACCCCCAAACTTGTTTGGGGGTGAGAACAACCACCGAGCCC
>CAZTVF010000095.1:0-4955 GCA_964616985.1 uncultured Planctomycetaceae bacterium | reverse complement strand
GCCTTGACGGTGCCACCCCCAAACTTGTTTGGGGGTGAGAACAACCACCGAGCCCAGCGCCTCTGTGGCCAATGCCTTCTTTGGATCGACATGCACGACCTCGACGATTCCCCCTTGCCTTGACGGTGCCACCCCCAAACTCGTTTGGGGGTGAGAACAACCACCAAGTCCCATCTGCCAACGACCTCCCGGCATGGTCACTTCAGTGACCTGCCTACGGCAGGCAAGCCCATGCACCGCCGACAACCCACATAGCCACGATCGCCATCGCCGATTACGTGAGCTGAGCAGTCGTGTTCCGTCGACCGCAGACGCGCTGCGACCCGGTCTCGCCTTCTCACCCCCAGACAAGTTTGGGGGTGGCACCGCGCAGGCCCATCCAGGCTGACATCATCGCTGTGCTTGACCGAGCCCCCGCCAGCGGATACAGTTACAGACATCACAGAGGCCGCCGAGATCGCTGGCATGGCGCCCCGGACGTTTGGGCGGGGCGAAGAGATTTGCAAGCGGCACAACCTTTCGTCCTCTGGTCGCGAAGAAGAGTATGCGCACTTTGTTTCTGGGATGCCTGCTTCTGACCAGTACCGCATGGCTTGGCTGCGCCCCGGCCGGCGTCTCGGGCGATTTCTACGCCAACATCCAGAGCGACGATTCGCAGCGCCGCATTGATGCCATCGTCATGGCCTCCCGCGTCAAAGACCCCAACATGCTCCCCTACCTGGTGGACCGCCTGACCGATCCGGAGTCGGACGTCAGGCTGTTCGCCGCCACCGCGCTCCAGGAGATCACCGGCCGCTCGTTGGGAAACACGATCTTTTCGCCCCAGATGCGGGCGCAGGAACAACAGCGTTGGCGGGAATGGCTGGCCGCCGGAAGGCCCGCGGTGTGGCCCGCGCCGGCCACCGCCCCGGCCACCGCGCCAGCCGCCACGGAAGGTGGGAAACCTTGATGCAGGCGTTGCCCAGCAAACCGGTGAAGCTGTCGATCTTCTCCTCGCCCGCCTTTCTGCCTGTGGTGCGGGCGGCCGTCGAGAAGATGTGCGAGGTGCTGGGCTTCGACGCCCAGGGCGTCGGCAACGTCATGCTCAGCGCCGACGAGGCCCTCACCAACATCATCAAGCACGCGTACAAGGGCGCCGACAACCAGCCGATCGACATCGAGATGCTGGCGATGAAGGATTCGGAGGACGACTGGCTGCGAATCCAGATCCGGGATTACGGCCCGGACGTGGACCTGTCGCTGATCAAGTCGCGCGACCTTTCGGACGTTCGCCCCGGCGGGCTGGGCGTCCACATCATGTCCAAATGCATGGACCGTCTCGAATACAAACATGCGGAGGGCGGCGGGACGCTCCTGACGATGAGCAAGCGAATCCCCGCCCCCAAGGAATGCCATCATGAGTGAATCGAAGTCCTCCATCACGGGCGTGCGATGGGTCGGCCGCTCTGCCGTCGTCGACGTGGCCGGCGACATCGACCTGTCGCACAGCGTCGAGTTCCAGCAGCGCCTGCTGGGCCTGCTGGACGAAAAGCCCCAGCGGGTCGTGGTGAATCTCACCCAGGTGCCCTACATGGATTCGTCGGGCGTGGCGTCGCTGGTGAAGGTGCTCTCGCGGGCCCGAAAGATCGGGGCCCTGCTGCACCTGGTCGGCCTGACGCCGCGCGTCAAGAGCCTCTTCGAAATCACCCGGCTCGACAGCGTCTTCAGCATTCGAGCGACGGAGGCCGAAGCCCTCACCTGATATGGGAACAGCAATCCACAGCGATATTGTCCGCTCCATCGGCGCCAGGGCCATCTCCGGCCTGACGTACGCCGGCGGCATGTCGCTGCTGCTGGGCGGCGCCCTCAACTGGCTGTTCCGCAGTCTCTTCAGCCCCAAGATCCGCTTCGGCGGCGCCGCCGTCGCCGGGCAACTCGTCCGCGTCGGCGTGCGAAGCCTCTCCATCGTTATCCTCGTGCAGGTGTTCATCGGCGTGATCCTGGCGCTCCAGATGACGCCCCCCCTGCGTCCCTGGGGCCAGGAAGACAAGATCGCCATGATCATCGGCGTGGCCGGCTTCCGCATGCTGGGACCCATCATCACCGCCGTCGTCCTCAGCGGTTTCGCCGGCGCGTCCATTGCCGCCGAGTTGGGCACCATGGTCGTCGCCGAGGAGATCGAGGCCATGGAGGCGATGGCCCTCAACCCCATCCGCTTCCTGGTCGTGCCCCGCCTGCTGGCCACCCTGGTGGCCATGCTGTTCCTCACCGTGGTAGCCGACCTGATGATCGCCCTGGGAGGGTACGTCATGGCCGCCCTGGTCGTGGGGCACAAGGAAGGCTACTGGGGGCGAATGCACGACCAACTCCACACGGCCGACTTTTACACCGGGCTGATCATGGCCGGCGTTTTCGGCGTGCTGATCAGCCTGATTGCCTGCTATGAAGGACTGAAGGTGACCGGCGGCGCCGAGGGCGTCGGCCGCGCCACCACGATGACCGTCGTGAATTCCATCGTTGCCATCGTCATGGCCGCGTGCGTGTTCACGGCCGTCTTCTATGCCTTCAAGTTGTAACGGCAGGCGTGCCACGGCGGCGGCCCTGTAAGGCCGTCACCCGACAGGATCGAAGTTGTAAGGATGCGCCCGCTTCGGGCGCCTCCGGAGATGCACGTGACGCAAGCGATGTCAGACAGAACGAAGGCCAAGGACGCCCCGCTCATCCGCGTGGTGGACCTGGTCAAACGATTCGAAGGCCGCGCGGTGCTCGCGGGGGTGAACCTCGACATCATGGCCGGCGAGACGGTCGTCATCATGGGCGGCTCGGGCTGCGGCAAGAGCACGCTGCTGCGCCACCTCATCGGCTCGTTCACCCCCGACGAGGGACGCGTCGAACTGTTTGGCCAGGACCTGGCCAAGCTGCGCGGCGATGACCTCGACGCCTGCCGCAAGCGGTTCGGCATCCTGTTCCAGTCGGGCGCCCTGTTCAACTCGATGACCGTGGGCGAGAACGTGGCCCTGCCGCTCAAAGAGCACACCGACCTCGACCAGGACACCATCGACATCATGGTCCGCATCAAGCTCGAGCAGGTGGGCATGCGGCACGCGGTGAACCTGATGCCCTCGGAGATCTCCGGCGGCATGAAGAAACGCGCCGGCCTCGCCCGCGCCATCGCCCTGGACCCCGAGATCCTGTTCTACGACGAGCCCTCGGCCGGTCTGGACCCCGTCACATCGGCCGAGATCGACAAGCTGATGATCGACCTGTCGAAGAAGCTGGGCGTCACCAGCGTCGTCGTCACGCACGAGATGGACTCCGCCTTCCGCATCGCCGACCGCATGGCCATGCTCGACAAGGGCCGCACGCTCAAGATCGGGCACCGCACGGAATTCGAGGCCATCCGCGACGGAAAGCCCACCGGCGACGAAACACTCGACCTGATCCGACAGTTCCTCCGGGGCGACAGCGAAGGCCCCATCACGCAACGCCGGAAAGACACCGGCTACGCCAAGGACATCCTCGACGCGGCCGGCTGACAACGCCGCCTGGGAGATACAACAGAATGCCGAAAAAGGGACAGAAAGAACTCGTTGCGGGGATCTTCGTGATCGTGGGGCTGGTGCTCGCCCTGGGCGTGGTGTTCTGGCTGGGCTCGATCGAGCTGTTCAAGCCGCCCAACCCCCAGGCCGTCTTCTACCTCGACGAGGCCGCCGGCGACGCCGGGCTCAAGCAGGGCATCGTGGTCAAGTACGCCGGTATCGACATCGGCCGCATCGTTGAATTGCGGTCGGACGTCGCCAACCACCGCGCCCTCTACGTCGTCGACCTCTACTCGGCCGATTACAAGCTCTACTCCAACGGCCGCAGCGTCGTTTCCGGCGGCTTCGTGGGCGACCCGGTTCTGGCCGTGGTCGATCTGGGCTCGCCGGCCCCCAACTCCTTCCCCGCCGGCCCCGAGCACCCGCTGGTGATCACGGGCGGCATGGGGCAGATCATGGTCACCGTCGCCCGCGAACTGGACCCCAACCTGCCGGGCTCGCTGCTGTTCCGCGTGAAGAACACCGTCGCGCTGCTGGAAGACACCGCGGGCAAGGCCTCGCAGTTGGCTGGCAGCGTCCGCGATGAACTCAACGCCGACGCCAACGATTCGCTGATGACCCGCATCCGCAAGAGCGCCGCCTACCTGCAGTCGATCACGACCGTCTTCAACGAACTCGCCACCCTCAACGCCCCCAAGATCTCCAAGACGATCGACGACATTTCCCAGACCACCGGCCGCATCAACGAGTACAGCCGCAAGGATATCGCCGAGATCCTCGCCAACGTCCGCCAGGCGAGCACGGAGATCGTCACGATCTCCAAGAACGTCAGCGACATGTCCGAGAAGCTGCGCGGCGTGGTGGACCGCAACACCCTGGGCATCGACACGATGATCGACAACCTCGTGCACGTGTCGGCCAACCTCAGCGCCACCAGCAAGGACGTCCGCGCCAACCCGTGGCGGCTGCTGTACAAGCCCGACGAGAAAGAGCTGAAGTCGGCCGACATCCGCGAGGCCGCCCGCGCCTTCTCCGAAGGCGCCGAACAGCTCAACCACGCGGTCCTCAAGCTCAAGACGCTCGACACCAAGACCGTCAGCGAAGAGGACCTCAAGAAGATCCGCGAACACCTCCAGAAGACCTTCGAGAACTTCACCAAGGCCGAGCAGGGGTTGTTCAAGGAACTCTCGAAGTAACTTTTCTGCGAGATGAGGGATTTCATCTTCCGGTTTTGACGATGCTTGTGCGTACCGTCGTCTAGGGGCGCGCAGGGTGCCATGCTTCTGCGTTGTTTGCAGAAGCATGTGCGGCTGGATGCGACGGCCGGGTTCGTTTTTCACCCCCGGCGATATTCGCCCCGCGGGGTGCCATGCTTCTGCATCGCAGAAGCATGTGCGGCTGGATGTGACGGCCAAGGGACCAGCGTAAACATGCTTT